>JAKQFQ010000296.1 GCA_029558315.1 Bacillota bacterium | reverse complement strand
CAAACACATTCTTCTGCAGAACGGGTACAGTGGTAATGTTAATGTATGCGAGACGCAGACTATCATATACACATGCAGGAAGACAGACTCATGCAATGCTGTAATTCTTGATCTTAAGAAAAATGTTCTTATATCGTGTCTGGACCCAAGCAAGATAGAGAGTATCGTATCGAGTATGCCTCAATGTCTTAAAAAAATTTATAAGCCGACCAAATCCATGGTGGAAACCTCCATAGGAAATGTCGGTATGATCCTGCACTGTACGCCAACACTTCTAAACAGCGGCTGGATTGAAAGTCCAAGTCATTCCTTCAAATACTATTACCATGGAATAAGTCCAAGCATCTCTTCGTTTCTGGAACGCCTTGATGAAGAGAGAATCCATATTTCTGAAGTTCTTGGTAATTCTGTCGAATCCACTTATCAGTGGATGAAGAGAAGCTACGGAGTGGAAGGCGAAACCCTTTTTCAGTGTATACAAAACAATGAAGCATATAAAGAAATAGATGCTCCAGATACTCTTGAACACCGTTACATCCTTGAGGATGTGCCATGTGGCCTTGTTCCTCTGGAATCGATAGGTGCAAAACTTGGGGTAAAAACACCGTATGTAAGTCTCATAATAGATCTTGCTAACTCCATGCTCAAAAAAGATTTCCGTAGTGAAGGCAGAACCTTAGAAAAGCTTGGTATGGGAAGTATGCTGCCTGAGCAGATCATAACCATCCTGAATCACCAGGAGCTGTATAGTTTATGAACGGAAAAAGAGTGTTTGGTTTCGTAAAACCAGCCATAGATGCACATTCATTGGGAATGTTTTCACTGGCGGAAATAATAAAAGAGTGCGGATATACGGTGGTACTGGCTGACACTGAAATAAATTCAGCACTAGAAAATCTTTCTTCCAAAAAGAATCTTTCAGTTTTTTTGAGATGGCTTAAAAACAACAGAATAACAGATATAGGTTTCAGTTACAGACTTGATCCAAATGACGGTTTCAGCTTGTTTTCAAACATGATGTTTTTCCTTATTAAGAACAGAATGCTCAGAACAGGCGGAAAGAGTATTCAGAATATTTACTACGCAGGCCTGGCAGAAGGCTGTCGAAAAGTCGAACAGGAGTTTGGAAGGTATGCAAAAGTTTTTATAGGAGGGGAAAGTATAAGTGAAACTCTAAATATTCTCTCAGTTGACAGCTCCTCCATTCCTCCTCAGATGCGAGAGTCCTGCC
>JAKQFQ010000291.1 GCA_029558315.1 Bacillota bacterium | reverse complement strand
AACAAAATTAAACAAGCACATTTCACGAGTCTTTAACCCGCTAATGAGTTCCTTGTTTGTTTCATAATCCTTGCGAAGCCGTTCCACTTCCTCACAAATCGGACACCGCTTACCTACTGTCTTAGGACACACAATAGGTTTACGGTCGATAAAATGGATAAAGTAAGGTCGACGGTACCACAATTCACCGGGTTCTATACCATCGGGATGATTCTTACTTGTTACTTCGTAAGGAAGTATATCCATTTCCATCGTACATTTTTCATCTGGATACCAGATATCTACATCTGCAGAAAGGTCCAGCAATCGGGTACCCTTTCTTGATTCCTTGGCGTGTTTCTTTACACGATCACGCATCGTCCTTCTCTTTGTCGCTCTGTCCTTTGGTTTTGGCATCTTTTTTTCTCCTATATTCGTTTATGCCTTCTTGTATCCCAGCACTCAATGCGAATGCACACATCTTCAAAAACAACGGTATCATAATGTAGCCTACTACCAATATGACGATCGCTATTACTATCTTATCCAGAAGCGTCATCTTTTGATCTCCTACCTGTTAGTTTTACGCGCCTGCGCTCTAAAACAGGTTTTTCTTGCGGTTGACTGTAATAACCCTGGTTCTGCAGGAAGCATAGATTTTCTAATGCTTTCCTTCGTTGTTCCAATGCTGTTACAAATCTGGATAAACGCTCTGCTTCTGTTTTAGATTTTATGTATTCCTTTTGAATATCAATATAGTCCTTTGATAAAAGGACCTGTTGATTTATTGCAGACTCTGTGACCTTATCTAATCCATACTTTTTAGGGTCAGAACGGATATTAGACAATACACGAGCCTGTGTTACATCACTCTTTAGGCGTAAGAGGTCTGAAACCTCTCGTGCTTTAACAGCCTTTTCTGCCCAAAACATATAGAGTCCAGGTTGATTAAGCCATTCTTTGTCTAATGCTAACGGGTCTATTTTTAGTACATCTTCGTGCATAGTAGTATCCTCATGCTTTATTATACAGTTCAACCATAACTACCAGAATTATTCTGCCAGCAAGGCCTCGTAACAACAGGCTACTAATCTGGCCTTACCCGCTTCATAGAAAGGATTAGCCAAAAACGGTTCCATGATTAAGTATGCCGATTGATCTCCTCCAAGTAAACAAGCAGAGCAGTAACCTAATACGGCTTGTCGAATGGATTCTGGTTCTGCTTCTATGGTCTTAATTAAGGCGGCTATTTCTTTCCAAGGACGTTTTTTCATTAGTGCTCTACATAAATCAATAACTTGTTTTTCTTCTTGATCCGCAGATGAAATCTCTACATTAGGATCGTCTAATTTAATTATCTGCTCCAGGTTAGAAAGAGCCTGTCTGGGTAATCCGGATGACTTTCCTGCAATAGAACGAATAACGGACTTTTCTATCACAGCACCTTCTTTTTTACTTATAGAATGAATGAGTTTACATACATCTGTATCTGATAACGGTGCAAAAGCGAAGGTGGTACACCTTGTCTTGACCGTTTGTATTAGTTTCTCTGGATTTGTGGTGGCCAGTATGATATATACATGTGCGGGTGGTTCTTCTAATGCCTTTAGTAGTGCATTTTGAGCATCATTGGTGAGTTTATGACATTCATCTAAAAGATATACTCTGCATTTGGATTCCATTGGAAGGAAGTTAATGTGGCTTCTTAGGTCTCGTATGGTATCTATACCTCTGAAATCAGCAGTATCCTTTTCACAATAATCATCACCCGCACAACCTAATTCCTTTGCAAGAATTCTTGCTGTGGTTGTTTTACCACAACCAGAAGGTCCTGTTAATAGGATACTATGAGAACGCTTCTTGTTACCCAGCCAAGCCCTAATCTTCTTTACGGTAGTCTCGTTACCGTATAGTTCGTCCAGTGTCTGAGGTCTATAAGTTAGGTACAAACTCATAATGCAATTCCTTTCTTTGTATACCACGATTCGTTAAGGCCCGTAACCTCTACCTCCACATCCAATGGAAGTATAATCCAATCCCAAGCCGCTCTTATCCTCTCTGTAGAGATCTCTCTAAAGAGTGCTATATAGTCCTCTAACTCCTCTTCAGGCACGTCTCCTAAAGCAGAGTCATGAATCTGTCCTATCAGTACAGACTTCATCTTGTTCTTTTTAAGTGCTTTTGTCATCTCAATAAAGGACCAGAGTAAACAATGAAAAGCAGAGCCTTGTACTGGATAATTGATTGCTTCATTCCGCTTCATTTTACCTCTGCATATAAATCCTGTTTTGGTTAAAAAATAACCTTTTTTCAGGTAAGCATCCCACCAGTCTTTTTTCCATTGTGTGTATACAGGAAACCGTTGATTCCAAAATGAATTTTCTACAGTCTGTATATGGGCAACAAAAGCGTCAAAAAGAGCATCACCCTTCTTGTGCAATTTATTGGACAGATGTTTTTTCATAGGAACACCGTCTACTTCTAATGATAACTCATCAATTGCATTCCATAGATCAGGTCCTATTTGTTTATAATAACTTCCGTAAAAGGCTGGAAATACAAATTTATTTTTGGAAGCATACCTGGCTTTTTTAGAGACTTTGTCTTTAGGAATCATATAGCATTCAGCAGCCATAGCAGAGTGCATATCATAACCAGTTTCCAGATACTGTATCATAGTAGGATCCTGATGATAGCAAGCGGCTACTCTTACTTCAACACCACTGTAGTCTCCTTCTACAATTCTATTACCTTTTCTTGGAATAAATGCTTTCCGGACTAATTCGGCAACCCAGGGATCTCGAATAGGTATGTTCTGGAAATTAGGGTTACTGCAAGATGAACGAAATGTTTGAGCAGTATGTAGATTAAAATCTGGATGCAGGTATCCATCTATACAGGATTTCAAAATACCTTCTAAATAAGTACCTCTGGCCTTGCTCAACTTTCTGAGCAACAGTATGTCGTCTACAATACCAGCCTTCACGGAGGATAGATGAAGTTTGTCCAAAGAGCCGCTAATAGAAATACCATATTTATCCTTCAAAACCACTCTGAGTTGATCTACAGAGCCCAGTTTGGTGTTTGCACCGTATGTATACTTCCAGTATTTACCTGCTTTTGAAGAGAATATCTTCTTTTCTAAATCCTGCTCTTGCTTTAACATATCCTGTATGGCCTGCTTGCAATATCCTACATCAATACGAATACCTCTTCTTTCTGCCACACCAAGTGCAAGAGCACCGTCATGTAATAACTTATATGCTGAAGCGGTAACTGGATTCATGTAAAAACTTTTCTCTGCTTCATAGCAAGTTTATATTCAAAAACAGAGTCCAGGGCATTGTACTGGAGTAAGTCCGTTTCATTCATTTCATGTATTTTATTCAACTTTTTTAATGAATCGCTATGCAGGTATCTATCAGCGGCTTCTGAATAATCAGGGACTCCAAAATGAATGAAAACCTGTTTCTTCAAACCACTATATAAACTCCTGTTATCCTCTATATGGGCACAGAGCATGGTGTCATGCCACCAGCCTCTGACAGGCACACCCAGGATAACGTTAGTCCAGGCATCCTCAAACTTCATGTTTGATGCTATCTTTTTTATGGAACGGTCTGTAAATACCTTTCGTACCAGAGGTATAATCTCATCATCAAACGGCATTGCTACACCTGTTTCAGAATTTGTAGCAAATGATACGGTGTAGATCTTTGCCCCTTTGAGTTGAGGTTTAAGACAATTTGTTTCATAGTCAAATGCCAGGTACTTAGGTTTATTACTCAATAACGACTTCAAATAAGAAAGTCTATTTGGTCCGTGTAGAATTTCTGTGTTAGGTAATAAACCTGTATCTGCAGGTATCTTTTTCTTAGATAGTAATATGCCTTTTCTGATTTGTCGAACCCATTCTGCCTCTTTAGAAATATCTTTGTACTGATCATCTTTAAGGAAATCTCGTGGAGAGTAAATAGGAAGTATCCACGTATTTAAGTTCTTATCTGGAATAGACAGCCCCTCCCAGGATGAGAATTCCCCTCTATCTCGCTTCCAGGTACGTCCTATAATACTTAACAGGGCGGATTTTCCTAATACAAAGACCGCCTTTGGTTGCACTTTCTTTATTTCAGTCCAGACATTGCTTCTGCAGAGATCTATATAGTTTTCTGTTATCTCTTTAGATCTTCCGTAACAGCATACAGAAAACATAATCCTGCAATCTTCTAAAATGTCTATATCTAATTCTGCAAGAGTTTTCTTAAGAAGATCATAAGCAGTACCTGTATCTATTCTACCTTTTGCATCCTGTCCCTGTGAAGGGGCTTCTAAAAGAAATAGAAGGCCCTTCTTCATATTACCAATAGGCTTAATTTTAGGATTTTTACATTGCCGCCATCTGCGACACATATAACAACCAGCACCGCCTACATCTATTTGACCATCGTCAAATAAAGACATGCTTAACTCCTACTCATTATTGCGGATACACACCAAATGGAATCGTTTTTAATCTGTAAAGATTCTGCACAGAGAGAAAGTTCTGTTCCTTTAGACAGAATATCTGCAAAGAATGAAGGACGTAAGCAGAACGATGTTCCTTCAAGGTTTTTATCGTATGATGCATCCACACGTTCTTTATTAGAGCCTACAACGGCTTTTGTGGTGAGTAATGCTCGACCTTCTTTTAAGGTAACAAAGATTTTTTTGTTATCGTCAAAACGCTCACCTTCAGTGAAAATAGCACAACGTTCTACAGCCTCCCTGGTATCCTCAGAGAATGTAATCTTTTGTCCTTTTCCAAAATCCTGTTCCATTCTTGTAACATCTGGATAAGCACCAGATAGTAGAGAGCAAGCACCTATTAATGTAGGCCGTTGCTTAAAATACATGATGTTGTCATCAATATAGAATTTATCAGGATCCAGTAATTTAATGAAAGGAACAGATGGACCAGGAATCAGGACTTCTTTAGTCTGTAAAAATGTCTCTTTACCAAACTTCCGATAATACAGAAGTGAGTCAGCCGCCTGCATCATATTACCTATCACACACACCGCCGTTAAGACGGGTCTGTAATATGTTTTAGATACATATTTTGAAACCTCTTCGAGTGTTGGAATGAAGTCAGGTCCTATTGTTTTCCATTTGGAAGGAAGAGGAAAATCAAATGGTTCAAAAAGCGGAAACTGAGCCTTTGTCCGTTTACCCTGGACCAGCAATGTTTTTCCGAAATCCAATGTAATAGATTCATCAGATAGTTTCTGTATATAACGAAAGAAATCCATACCTTCCACACAAAACTCTTCTGATTTTTCCAGGAACGGAACCTCTAAAGAAGCCCTGGTATCTTCTGTTTTGCAGTAAAATCTTCCGTTCTTATAAGAAACCCTACCTACTGTTTCATCCGCTTGACTTCTTTCCCTTATTAGAAGTACCATGCGCTCTAATGCTTCTTTTAGTTCCTGTGTCTTTACTTGTAATTTCGACATTCTCGTTCTCCTTTATTTTCATAATTGTTTCTATCTCAGACTTACTCTTATAGGCCAATGATATCAATCTATCATAATCATACTTATGTTCATCGAAGTAAGATTTCTCCCAATCTCCAAAAGAACCGGCAAAATAAACTTTCATAATAGTTCCCTTCTTTCCTTGAAGAAAGGAAAAGGCCATTTAGGTAATGTTTTCAAAAACATCTCCATATGAAGGATGTTCCATTTTGCCCTGGTCAAATAGTCATTGCATAGTCCTTTTTCCAGTGTAATGGGACGTCCTCTTACAAGTCTGTTCTTACCAAATGTAAACCCATGTTCTTCAAATAATTTGATAATAGCCTCTCTGTACTTCGGAGTTTCATTTTTTCCTAAACCTCTTTGTTGTCCTATTTCAGATGCAACAAAGGCTGTTGGATTTTTACTCCAATCCCATTTACCAGTATGTCGGTCTATAGGAGGAACAAATACTTTTCCGTATGCTGAAACTTTTATCCATGAACTACTGTCTACAGAGTACCAGGGATATCTTCGCATTAAATCAAATGCGGTCATTGCAAAACCATGTACCTTTACTTTAGGTAACCCTGTAGATTTATCACATAAATGATCTGCCCATAAGCGATCTAAAGGACCTATAAGAACCCTTGAAGAGTTTGGGATAAGACCTCCTATTGCTATGCGTTCGTATCCTTCCCTGATATAGCGTTCCAGGTACATTTCATTTGTACCGAAGTGCCATACCGGCATCGGGTGGAGTCCTCTATCCTCAAACCACTTCTGGTTCTTATAGGTTTCTTCTGCATTGTTAATGATGTCCAGATTTGCATACACTTCTATCAGATGCTGATTCTTTAAGAGAAACTCGGCATACATTTCTCTGTATGCCAAGTACTCTGGATTCTGCAGATATGAAAAATCATCGTGTCTGCGAGTTTTGAGTGCGGCACCCATTATACCAGTCTTTAGTACTCTGGACCATTGATTGTATAATGTAGGAGCACCGCTATCTAAAAACAAATCTATCATAATTGATCCATAATTACCTTTTGGTTGGCTATTGCTGTCTCTCCTGCCTTCTTTAGTTTATTATACTGTTCTTGCCAGGAAGGCAGAAACTTGTGATAATTACGGATCATGTAAGAACAGACAGCCTGCACATCAGTACCTGGATCATATTTGAATTCCTCCAGATACATTTCCGAATAAGACAGTCTGTCAGGAACCAGAGGCAAGCATCCAGCAAATACACACTCCTGCATGGCTATACCCCAGGTTTCCTGATCCGCAAATGAAACAGCCAGTTTATGCTTCATCAATTCTTGATAATACTCATCTTTTGACTTACATACATCGAATGTTTTTACACAGGCGATGTCTGGATCTGTATCCTGCAGACACATCTTCAAGATATCAAATGATTTAGGATTCTTTTCCTCATTGAGTCTGTGCGGAAATATAATAGAGTCCTGTTTATCAAACATATCCGTAATCTTATGTCTGGGATAAATAGGAAATCCTGTTACATGAACTCTACTGGAGATTATGGGTCTATTTGTACACAATAGTTGTTTATGAAAATTGGTGGCTACAAAGATAGCATCTACCGAATTCCACATTCCGACTTCTGCGTGGTTTCCCCAGAAACCCATCTTACATTTACTCAAAAAGTCATGAGGATCATATGTGCCTGCATGTAACATTCCGACAATCTTAAACGGAAGTTTCAAAGCATCCCTGATATAGAGTAGGTGCAAAACTTCAATATTCCATAGATCATGAAAGAAAAAGATGGTGTTTTTCCAATCTATGTTTTCATGAAGGTGTGTATCTATCCATTGTGCCAGTCCAAACATTTGATCCATTTTATAGATACAGGTACCTATTGCATCTAAAAAAGCACCGTTTTCTATATGATCATATTTATAGTCGCTCAGGAAGAACTTTTCGTCAAAGGAAGAATGCACCGATTCCCTCTTGTACCATTCTAACCAGTCGCCGCTGTATCTGTCCTCAAATGGTTCTATAGGCAGGTGTATTAATGTCTTACGCATAGGATTATCCTTGTGATATTACGCCGAGACGCGCCGCTACTGCAATAGAAATGATAGTCTTGTATAAAGGTGCTTGTGTCTGGTAAATTGTTTCTCCGACGGTTTTCTCATTTTGGAAAAATATCTCCTTCACCCCATACAAATTTAACCATTCTTTGTCAGAATCGTTCCACGGTCTTTCCACTTTTATTACGGACTCTAACAATGAGTTAGGGATGTAGGAAGGTATCAACCGTGTAGGACGTTCTGTAAGCATCAGACCTTTCATCGCGATGGTGTTGTAATCACGTGTACCTGTATAAGGTTGAAAATACTGACCCAGACCACCTTCTGTTCCGTTTGTCCTGATCCTACGCGACATTTCTTTTGGATCCAAACCGTATTTACGAAGAAATTCTCCGTTATCAGCAATAGTTTTAAGAGTTTCTCCTGGAGAAAATGTCAAGGACAACCAGAGCACCTTTGTAAATCTACCTTTTATCCGTTCTGCAAGATCAATACATTTACTGAATGCAGGCTTACCCATGTATTCTGCCAATGCAGGATTTGCAGATTCCATTCCAATCTCAACAAGATACAATCCTACGGCTTCACAGAAATGGAATGCTTCGTCATCTGTCTTAAATGAATCCAAAAATGCTGTGAAGGTATCTACACCTGCCAATGCTATAAGCGAAGGAGGTCCATATCCATTTTTCACATGATTGGCAAAGTTTCGTTCAAGAATGGCTTTTGCTCGTTCTGTACTGTAAAAGAAATCTTCATCAGTAAAATGCACTCCGGATCCAGGTATCGCTTCCTGGTACGTGCAGAGGTTCTTCAAAACGACTTCTATATTGGACACGATCCGTTTCTTATCAGAAAGATTCGGAGTTACAGGACAAAAAGAACAATTACGAGGGCAACCGTAAGATGTGCATAACGGTAAGACCTCTGCTCTATCTTTTAAATGTCCATCACAGTCAGACAGTAGTAAAAACTCAAAATGAGATATATAATTTGGATAGGATTCCATTCCCGACCTGAGAAACTCCGTAGAAAGTGTAACAACAGGGAAGCCTTCTTCTTTAATCAAAGGGGCATACCCAAAAAATACAGCCTGTGGTAAACGCAGATGGAGCAATCGGCACAGGTCTATCTGTGGATAACTCCATAAAGAAATAAAGACACTGTCTTCCGGTTTTATATCATCCAGTATATCTTTTTGTGTTATACGAAAGTCCTCTAAAAGAACAACATCGTCACCCAGATTCCTGTATGCAGAATACAGATAATAAGGTAAATAACAAAAAGACCCTCTGTTCTCCTCAATAGAGGATACATCTAAAATCCATTTCTTACCCATATACAATTGCTCCGTTTTCGTTATCTTCTGACACTTCTACAGAAACGACTTGATAGTTACCGCTCAGATGATGGAATACTTCTGTAGCGATCATTTCACAGGATCGTCCTGAGAACTCACATCCAAAATCCTTCTTATGATAAGAAGAGTCCACAAACTCTCGCAGACTCTTTTGTAAACAGAAAAATTCGACCTCTCGGTCTGCATGATCCACTAACACTGTAACCTTAAAATAGAACTGGTGTCGGTGTCTTTCTTTTAAGAAAGAAACAACACGCGGGGCTCCGCTCCATTCGTGGAACCCCGGTGTTGTATATGTAGCCCATACATGAGTCATCATCCAGCAATCTTCCAATAGATGGATGCACGTTTTTCAAGCCATTCATCTGTGAACGTTTTGCCTTTGCTTTCGTACCGTTTGCGCAATTCGTTTGTAAAGGATTGAAGTTTCTTACCTTCTTCCTTCATGCGCTTCGCAAGATCCTCATTGGACTCCTGCTTGCTCTTCTTTTCTGCTTTCACCGGCTTCTGCTTTTCTGGTTTCGGAGTATCCGTTTCCGATTTTTCGGAGGGCTTTACAGGCTTCTTAACCTTTACAGGCTTCTTCTCAGAAGCAGGTTCCGTTTCGGGCTTGTAGGCGCGTCCTGCTTTCTTGCGAACGACTTCCATCGCCTGCTTTGACACAAGATTACGGGCCAGCAATTCCCGACAAGCATCACGATTCAGACGCTCGTAATCCTCAGGAAGCAGATCATCCTTTAAGGATTCGAGTTCCGAGAGTGTGCCCTTTTCGTTGTCCATAGGAATAGGGGGTTCCAGATCCAGGACTTTGTTAATGTGTTTGACCAGAGATTTCAATTCCATAACGTATTCTCCTTTTGGTTGTGTTGTGTTTGGAACTAAACTTTAGACGTTATATTATACAATTGTAATTCAGGTTTCTGAAAAACTCTTTTACTTAATCATTGAAAAGAACTCTGCCCTGGCCGCTGGGTTGTCCTTAAAGCATCCAGTTAATGCTGATGTAACGAAAACAGAGTTCTGTTTCTCCACACCCCTACTTGAAATGCAGAGATGTTTTGCCTCTATGTAACAAGCCGCTCCCTTAGGCTTGAGATACTCCTCTATCGCATTTACCACCTGTTGGGCTATACGCTCCTGTATTTGTAGACGTCTGGCATAGATATCCAAGAGTCGGGCGAGTTTGGATGCTCCTAATATCTTGCCATCAGGTATGTATGCAATGTGAGCCTTACCTAAAAAAGGAGCCAGGTGATGTTCACAAGTGGAATAAAATTCGATATCCTTTAATAGCACAATTTCATCAGATGTGTCATCCTCAAATGTTTTCATAATATCTGCAGGATTCTGGTTGTAACCCTGGAACCAGTGCTTCCAGGCCTTTAGAACTCTTTTAGGAGTCTCAACAAGACCTTCTCTTGTAGGATCTTCTCCTATAAGTTCCAGCATTCTTGTTACGAGTTCTTCCTCATCGTTTTCTGCTTCCCAGGGAAACACAGCCCACAAGTTATCGGGTATCTTTTTCGTATAAAAAACATCTGGATGTACATCTATCTTTTTAGAGAAAGCGGCTGCTACTCGAAATCCTTTCTTGATATACTTCATTGCAGTTCTACCTGAATCAAAAAGATCATCAACAATTAAGATCTTACCTATATAGACCTTATGGCACTCTGGATCATCTATTATGGTTAAAGATCTATCATTATTTACCATAGAAACAGCAATCTGGGTACCACCTCTCGGGATACCATAGATATGTGTGTAGTCATATCGTTTGCAATAAATACAAAGATCTTTTATTGCACGTTCATACAATTCTTGAGTGACCGTAAACTTATTCATTATACCACTCCTACCCATCTATGGGTTTGTAAAGATAAACGCCACCTCGGGTTGTCCATTACTCTTTGTGCCGTTTTCAATCTATTTTGTTGATTTATGACTAAATCGTCTGTAGTTACTGGTTGCAGATAATAACAAGGAAACTCTCCATAAATCTGTGTATATTGACGAAGATCCTGTTCTTCATCAATTACTTTTACTGCAATGGGTCTTAATGACGTGTTCCATGTAGAACCAGTCTTAGGGGATACTGTTAGGTATATAACACCTGTAGGAGAGTCTGCTAAAGAACTCAGTAATCCGTCTGGCCAGGGTAGAGTGCCATTACTCTCTATATGGATCCTGGGAAATACTGTCATAAGTTCTTTGATTAAAGGTGTATCAATCTGTATAAACGGTTCTCCTCCCGTTAAGCATAAATCTTTAACAGGTTTTGGAGTTCTACTTTTTAACCATGTTAAAAGTTGAGTAGGCGTATCAAAGATGTACTTCGTTGAAAAATCAGTATCGCAGAAAGAGCACCGTAGATTGCAACCAGAGAACCGTAGGAACATCATTGCACGGCCTACAGCCATACCCTCTCCCTGGATACTGTAAAAAGCATCAGCAATATTGTATTTTTCCATGATCAGTCCTTTATGTATTCTGCATAAGAATTAGAGGTCTCCCACAACCGAACTCTGGTAATTGGAAAATGATTAAACGCTGACAAGTAATCAAAGAACAATCTACACATATATTCTGCTGTTGGTTGTTCCTTGAGATATATGATAGTGTGATTCTGTCGCTTATCTGTATCATACAAGAATTCTTCACCCATCATTAAAATCTGATCTTCATTTCCTTTAACTATCAAAACATGATCAAAGTCGTCTACGAGTTCCTCTATTTGCTGACTCATCAATGTAAAATCTAATACCATCCCGTTTTCATTCAATTCTTGAGAAGATAATTCTACTTCTAATTTATAGGTATGTCCGTGGATCCTTTTACATTTATCAGTATGAGTATTTATCAACTGATGTGCCGCTTCAAACTCAAAACATTTTACAACCTTATACATTACTTTCTCCTTATGCTACTCTTAGCAAATCAAACGCTTTGTCCAGAACGATACGTCCGTTGCGGAACAGGATATTTTCACCGCGATCCGTAATCCTGTTTCCGCCCAGATAATGTTCTACTGCTTCACTAATACCAGAATATACACCATAATGGGTTCCTGCCAATTTATTCTCCTGGATACCAGAACCGTTTTCGATTAAACTTTCTACAATATCACGTTTCTGTTCAGAAATAGTGAGGGCTTTACCACCTTTATCTGAAATAGGAAATAGTTCGTCTAATACAGTACCTATTTTCTTTCTGGTGATCTCTTTCTTAGCCATTTTCTGGAATTCTATTCTTTGTGTTTCAAAAGAATCGGTAGTAATCTGTAACAGTTCTTTGATGCTCTCCATGTTTAATTTTACAAATTGGGAATGCCTGACGGCAAATCGCATTACCCCGGTTTCATTCAGAGCGGCGTTCAATGTATTCATACATACTACTCGAACACTTGTGGGTTGAATGAAGTTTGCAGATTTACCATCGTGTGCCCAGCATACCATAAGATACTGACGTAATACGTCATTTGGAACAATTTCAATAGAACGCTGACGAAGCAAACACCAGCAACGCTCTCCCTCTTTCAGAGATCCTGCGGCTTCGTATTCCCAGAAACCGGATTCGATAAGAGGAATAGTCCATTCCAGGGCATCCTGGTTCTGGTACGGAGTCCAACGTCCTTTCACAACACCTAATACTTTGTTATCAGAAGAACGGACCAGAGCATTATAAGGTGTCTGTATCCATTCCTCTGCTGGCGAATTCGCGTAAAGAGACATCGGATCTACAGTCCAGTTAAGTCCTGATTTGTTCAATGCTTCTAACGCATCCTTCGGTGGTTCTGGCAATACTTCTCCGAGCCCGTGCCATGCGGGCTGTCTGCTGAAAAAACCTGTTTCAAATTCGTGTGCCATTTTGTTATCCTCTCTGTTGAAGTTTTAACCCTAAATTAACTTATGCTTTATAATACAAATGAGGATTACTTTTTTAGAAACATTATTTTTGATCGGTCGGGACAGAAAAGAACCAAAATGAATCTAAATAGGGCTTACCCAGGGTTAAACATTGAAGTACTTTGACCTGATGCATCGTGTTAAACTCGCCTTCACGAAGTATTAGAGTTGCTATCCTTTGTGTTTTTTCAGATTTGTCTTTCTGTGTCTGGTTGATAGCATACATGGCTGTAACATGACCATATTTACGTTTATCTTCGCTAAAATTGGATAGAGCGAGGTCCTCTTCTGAATAAGAAGCGGCATCTGCCTGTGTTGCTGTTATTAAACAACAATCGTATATTTGAGACAGCCTGCGCATTCCTTTCCATTTTTCGTTTTCCTGATGACGTAATTCTTTATAACCAGGATCGGCAGCCAGAATATCTGCATAATCGATCACCACAACATCAGGAACCCAGCCGCCGCGTTTCCATCGTTTCAGTATCTTATTAATACCCATTATTGATATAGAACTGTTAGGATGAGTAGATAAACGAAACTCTTTGCCCTTCACCCTGGAGTTCATTTTTCTTACAGAACGTTCTATATCGGAGTCTTGCAGAATATCTTTTACCTGTACTTCTTTGAACCAGGTTTCTTTCGGGAACTTCAAACCTTTTTGTAGACAGTATGTACAAGGTTTGTATTTTCGTGAGGCCTCTTCCCAAGGTAGTTTCTCATCCTCTTCATCTGTTATGATACTTCTATTAGTTCTATTCACAGAAGGACAAGAACCGTTTTGGTTATCTTTACAGTCTATGATAGGCACTAAACAAGAACCTAATTGGTGTTCATATATAGGCTTACCACATAAACGATGAGCCATTCTACGCAAACCCTGATCCTCTGACATATCACCTACTTGGAATAATGCTACATTATTTCTACATTGAAAGGCGCGTAGTGCAAGTTCAAATAACCACCATGTCTTTCCTCTTTTTTCCGGTGCCAGGAATCCTATAAATGAGTTTCTGGTCAAGTATGGATTCATCATCTCACCCAGGGCACCGGGTACTCTAAATATAGGTACCGTCTTTTTATTGACTGCTTCTTTGAATAAGAGTGGTTTTTCAAAGGGAAGGATATATGTAGAAACAGTTTCTGGTACTTTGAATTCTTCCACTTCTTTCAATGCATTAGAGACATCTGTTGTTTCTATTTTCTTTGTCAGTGATTCCAATGCTTTTTTCTGAAAGTATTCCTTTGCTTTGTCCAGAATGAAATCTTTTTGGATTCCTCTTACCGCTATCTGTTCTGCTTTTTTTAATACTTTAGAAATTAAAGCGGCCTCTTCCTCTGAAAAGGATTCAGATTCCACCTCTTTCAGAAACAGATCCTGTATATGGATACCCGGTGCTCGTTCATATAGTTCAAAATAGTCCAGACACCAGTGTAGTATCCTATCTGATTTAGGATCTGTAAACAACCCTGGTTCATATATTTCGGAAAAATCCAGTAAAAAGGAGTCATCATATACAGCCGCGGCTATTATTTTAAGTTCTCTATCATCAGATATTCGTTTTCGTTTAATCATCGTTCATCTCTAATAGGGTTGTCATATCACGTAAACGCCTAAATAAACGTTCATCCAGATTATCTACCTTGTTAAGTGTAACAGACGTATATTTCTGTTCTGAGTATCTGTAGTCTATTATTCTATACCAGCACTCGAATACCCAGTCCGTAAGCCTCTCTGCGCCGAGATCATCTATGAACAGATAAGGGATAGCAGTTATCTGCTTTAATAACTTTGCTCCTCGATCTGGGCTTTCTCGTACATCTGCAAAAAACATAGGTGCCTTTATCCAGATACATCTTTTCTGTTTTAGTAATTGTTCTTTAACAAGAGCCGCCAAAAGATGAGTTTTACCTGTATCTACAGGTCCTATGATAAAGTAAGGTTTATCTATATCCAGATCAAGTTTAGGAAAATCAGTCAACCAGGCACCCAGGTATCTGGATGGAACACCCACATGTTTCATTCTGTTTTCTATATGAGGAGCAATTGCTTCCCTTCTCATTTTTTCAAAGCAATCAGGACATATACTAAAATCATCCTTAAATTGAATCTTAACCGCGTCATTTTTATTACATCTGGGACATTTCATTTTTTCTTTTTCCAATCCTTCATCATCTTCTGAACACTATTGGTAGTGCCTATTGCATTTGTCGGTAGATCCGTTTTCATAGAACGACAGTAGGCACCATCCAATACCTTAACAAAGTTCTCTGGTTTCATTAACCAGGACAAGTTAAACCATCCTTTATTATGTAACCAGGCAGAGTCCTTTATCATAATAAAACAGTTTTTCCAGGATGCCGGAGGAAATGTATTCAGATTTTTATTAATTTTTCTACGCAGACTATCAGATAAAAAAGAACAAGGAACAACACCGTATTCTTCTGAAAACAGGTTCCATAAAGCATGAATTTTACCTGGTGTTAGTCTTCCAGTAAATACATTATTGATATTATCCTCAATATCACCTGCTGGTATCTTCATGAAAACCTAACTCCTTCATTAATTTATTTGCCTTATGCTGTGGTAGTTCTGCAGGATCTGCATATGAAGATAGTTCCAGAATTTCTACGTCTGTAATAGTACATAATCTCTTTGCCATATCCATCGACCTTCTTTTAGCAGGTTTGTCATTATCAAAAAGAATGTAAACCTTATTCAAATTTGATAGTAACTCAACCTGTTCCGGAGAAAAACCTAATCCCATTGTAGAAACAGCACCGGGACCTAAACGCCACGCATCAAATATACCTTCCACCACCACCGCTTTTTTCAGCGTATTAGTCCACCCGTATAGTACGGATCTGCTCGGTAGTGCTTCTCTATCTTTAGGGCACTTCAAATATCTGGGTTCGTCATCTGTTATGTTCCTTGCGGTCCAGGATACCAGGATCCCGTCCCAATAAATCGGAATAATGATCCTTTGTCCTATTGGAGCATAAGCAGGTGTACCTGTTACATTATACAGTTCTACCATCTTTTCAGGAATAAAGCCGCGTTCTGCTATATATCTCTTATGTACCTTACTCAGATTGGTGCTACCAGCAGGTAGTTTACACTCTCCTGATAACTCTCTTTTCCTCATAGGAACAGCCGTTTTATCCAGAGGAAATTTGTCTACATAATTTCTAATATAAGCAACAGGTCGGTGAAGTAATAATGAAAGTACATTCCATGTAGAATGAGAACCACAGGCATAACAATTAAAATGTTGACCTAATATATTCCATCCTAAATGATATTTACCATCATTACAGTAAGGACATTGTAATTGAAGCCAACCTTCACTGCAATGCACATCACCTGCTGTCTTAAATGGAATGTTGGATGCTGTGAGCAGTTTTTCCATATCTATTTTTAGCATAAGTCGTTTACATACCCTTCTATTTCTTTGAAGGTTTCATTTACCCGCCTTACATGCCAACCCTGATCATACAACCAGGTTCTTATCTCTGTTTTTGTAAGCCTGTTAAAAGTACCGTTAAGAACAACAGAGCATACGTAAGAAGCATCGTCAGAAAGATCTTGTAAATGAAAATCTGAAAGTTTTCCGGATGATATGATCTCTTGCAGAATATCAGACAGAGGTTCTGTAACCCGTAGCATGGAACTGGTAGCCCTTGAATTAAATCTGCTGACCAGCATCTGGTAGAAGTATGTTGAAAACAGAACACCTTTTTCAGGATCAAAACGATCTTGGGCTTCTTTGAAAATAAGGAAACCGTCTTGAATGAGGTCCTCTATTTCCCTTCCTACAACACCTTTCCTTGAATACTGAAATGCTTTCTGTCTAACCATGTTGAGAACGTCTTCAAATTCCATCACTAATCCTCCAGTTTTGTCAGAAGTTCTTCCTCAGAAACTTCTTCTCCGTTAACCACTCTTGAAATAATTGTTGTCTTTTTATCAATAGCACTCATCATTCTGGTTTCGATTGAATTTGCAACCAGTACAAAGAATGCTATCACTTTCTCTGTCTGTCCTATTCTGTTAAGCCTGTCTATTGCTTGTTTAATCTCAGCCGGAGTCCAGGGTATCTCAACAAATAGAACGGTATGCCCTGCTGTAAAAGTATGCCCTACTCCAGCCGCTCTAATATTGCCTAACAGTAACCAGCAATTTGGATCTTGTTGAAATTTTTTCTTTTGTTCCTCCCTTTTTTCTCCTGTAAGAGAGCCATCAATGATTGCACAACCAGGGTACCTTTTACTCAACTCTGATATTGCACTTCTGTGATGTGCAAAGACTACCAATTTAGCACCAGATAGTTTGAAATTATCTATCCACTCAAAAACATAAGGCATCTTAATCTTAAGACATTCCTGTCTTGCTAATTCTAATTCTGCCATGTCCTTAGGTTTGCTGTTGGTAACAGGACCTTCTATCAGAATTAGTTTCCTGGTTACTGGATCCAGTTCTGGTAAAACGTCCTCTTTTCGTCTACGCAACATAACACCCGTTTTCTTTGTCAATAGATTGTAAAGTTCTTCTTCATTTGAAGATCCTTTGAAGTTCCAACCAAATCCGTTATACCTGGGTTTACAGTATCTTTGTGCAAAGGCCCAAAAATCTGGAAATGCAATTGGATCCAGCATATGAAGCACTCTATAGAACTCTATAGGGGCATTAACAATAGGTGTCCCTGTTAGGGCTATAAAACTACCCGCAATCTTAATGATCTGCTGAAAAACTTTTGTTCTCTTGCTCTTACCGTTTTTAAGGTAATGAGCCTCATCTGCAACGACAACATCAGGACCCCAAGCCCTAATTGTATTAATCCAGAATTGCAAAATCTCATAATTGGCTATGAGTACTGATGTATCTTCTGGTATACAATAGGGCTTGGTTCCATTCAGTATTAACGGAACTCTTTCTGGAGTCCAGTCTGCAAACTCTCCGAACCAGTTCCATTTTAAGGTTGCAGGTACTACAATAAGAGCCTTTTTCTCAGGATGAAGTCTCAGATAACCTAAAACCTGGATTGTTTTTCCTAAACCAGGTTCATCCGCGAGCAGAGCTCTTCCGGATTTTTTTTCTAAGAACCCGACGCCTTTCCTCTGATAGGGCTTTAGCCTTTTCCACATACTGGACCCCAAGCCCTTCTTCACATAAGGTTTTAACGTCTTCATCTTTTTGCTTGAGTTCATCGAACCGTCTCCTGAGTGCTTGAATTTCTTCTGACCCTACCCGATCCATAAGTTCCCGGAATCCATAACTCATATTACCTCTACCCAATATTAGAAGTAATTGTTTATGCTCCTCCCTTATGCTCAATGAGCATATACATAGGTTCTTCCCAAACATTGCTTTTCTGGCCATAACGTATTCTCCTGTAGTATGTTTAACAGCCCTATGCTGTTTACAATTAAATTATAACATAAAGTAACAAGAAATGCAAATTTATTTTAGATAGGGCAGGCCCTGGATATGGCGGAACCAGGGCCTGCATCGGGGAACGGGTCTCTCAGGAAGAGAGGTTAGGGTTCGATGGTTTGCATTTCTTCCTCTGAAACACCTACATAATCCTGGACAAGGGTAACTAATTTATCCAGTAACTGCATCTTACGTACAAAGTCCTGTTCTTTTTCAGCGGCCTTAATTTCTGCTTTCAGTTTGATCAAGTCCAGAGTAAATTGTTTTATTTCTTTCACAGACTCTGGATCCGGAAGATTGGACCAATGAATATCATTAGCATTATCATCCCAGAATGTCTGGCAAGCAGATAATACCAAAATCAATACCAAAATCAATAACACATTTTTCTTCATATTCTCTATCCTTTCAAGTTGTATTTCAAAAAACCTATATTACTGGCAGGCGTCTGGAATTATAACCTGGATATGTTTGTATACCTCTTCGAGGTTTTTTAATTGTGCTCTTCCAGAGCCTGGCTGTTGTCTGTCCTCTTACCAGAGTCCAGAAACAGATCGTATTATATATATACAGGTCTGGTTTACTTTCCAGAAAATAAATTTTATCTCTTAACAATTCTGCTGGTTCTTTTTGTAAAATTTGGAAACCCAAAAAGCCTTAAAGTGTAGTATATGAGGGTTCTTTTCCAATAAGGAACCCCGTCTTGCTTCATAATGAGGTACATGATAGTATCTGCCCGTTTTCTGGAAACAGGAACAGAAGCATCTCCATAAATATAATCATGAATAATACTTGCCGGTCCGTATGTATCCCAGGGTGGAAATATTCTCCAGAAAAATCTGGGTACGGAAGCAAAGTTCGTTACAAAACCCTGCTTTACAGTCCATTCCGTTTTACCCACAGTTCTTTGAAAATCCTCTGCCAGTTTCCAATGACGTCCATCTCTTAGAGGAATTAAGACAGGTTGTTTCTTCATTTTGCAAGTCTCCTTAACCAGCCTTTTATAAATTTCAATTGAGAAGGTTTCTTTTTAACAATGCTTTTGTAGAAATTGTAGCGTTCCCCGTGGTATGCTACCAATAAAACATCTTCATAGTGGTTTGTCATTAAGAGAATGGATGAGATTGTAAGAGGACCCATAACCCCGTCCTCTTTTAGGGGTGCTTTATTGTCAGGCTTGATGAGGTTAAAAGAGGCTTGAATAAAAATAGTGGCTCTACCAACACCATGGTTAACGGCTGACTCAAACATCTCCGATACCAGTGGCTGGTGCAGTGTTTCACTCAATTCTTCCAGATGCATGGGTCTCCAATACAAATGATAATAGACTAATTCTGCATCAGTTCTGGTAATCTGGGATATGTCATAGGGTGGGTTCCCATTATGAAACTCTTTCCAGACGGCTTCTGTAATACCATACTTTGTTTTACCGCCTGGATCGTCTGGATCATCTGACCAGCCTCCCTCTATTTCAAATAACTCTTGTAATGCTTTCTGAAACATCGGGTTCTTCATATTGTACTCCTTCTCAAAAAGTGTAAGTAACCAAGGTATTTTCATGTTAATGTTACAGACCATTCCTTATTATAGATATTGTGATAATCCCATATATCATTTTCAGATTCCATCCAGGTTATATCTGTTACTTCTGGTGGATTAAATCTGATACCGTATATGTAATAAAGTACATTGGTATTAGATAAGGCCCTTCTAATAGGAACACCTGATTCATAAGAATGCCATATCCATCTACGCCAGACATACTCATACGGATCTCTTAATTTATATACTTTGAATCCTTCTGATTCTGTATGGGACATGGTTGTTGTTATAGTAACGGGAGTAGTATTGGTACCCGGATTATAGGCTCCTATAGATACTGTAATAGTACCCGGGAATGCTCCTCCGTTTATTGTATATCCAGTTACATTTCCTTCTACAGTCCCTGTCAAACTTCTATTATATTGAGATCCTTTTGCGTCAGATGTCCAGTATAAAATATCAGGATAAGTTCTGGGTCCTATTGCGGCGACTGTTATTGTATCTCCTTTTTTTGCAGGACGAGCAAAGGTTGTGGTACCGCCCCCTTTTTTCTCAGCACCTGTATCTGGATACAGGTTGTAGTTATAGGAGTACTCATATGAAAAAGAACCGTCATAGAAGAGTCCGTGTAACGGATTTACGGCCATAAATCCAAATGGTTCAAGTTGACATAATACCTTTTGTGTACCGTTTGTGTAAAAATAGTCTTGCAGATCGGACCAAGTATATGTTTCATTATAAGGACCCGTATTTAAGTAATCACCTTCTGATACGACGGACGGCCAACCAAATCCTAATTGGTGTAATGGAACAGCCGGTGCAACAGAGTAGTCCCAGAAATAAGTAGGATTGGTAAGGGTGTAAGGCTTGATATAATACGGATCGCTCATTAACGGACCGAAAATAGGATCTTCTTCATCAAAAGAGATAAAAGGAGAGACTGTTAATGATGGTGAATCTTTACCGCCCGTTCGCTGGATTGTTATTTCTTTACTGGGTACCGTTTTTGGAGGGTAACCCCAGGTTGATACAGTCAGGGTTCCGGTCAGCCAACCATATCCTGCTTTTTTTACTCTCGCGTCTAACAAATCAAAGAACTCTCTTAGGACTTCAATAATGTGTTTCCAATGAACAGGTTTTTCAAAATAAGAAAAACCTAATGTATTGAGTTCTTCCATATCTTCTGTCATTACGGTTTCTGTATTGTCCCCTTCAGTACCTGTAACCCAGACCCATATTTTGTCATCCTGTTCTATAGATACTAATAAGGATCCGTATGCTTGTTGAAATACCCAGTATAACTGTTGAGTGATATCAACAACCGTTTTTCTGGCTAACAGAGTGTTTTGATTGGTACCATCTGGATAGTAAACAGAGTTAGGAACACCCACCAGGTATGTATATAGATCTGATGTATATACGGCATACTTTGGAAAGAAACCTGGTTGTGCTGTGTCCATTGTATTTCGTTTTGTGTTCAGACATCGGTATAATTGAGCAAGAGGTTCCGCTTTGAAAAAAGAAACTTTTGGTGATAAACTCACCCAAGTTTCTGCCCAGGTATCCGGAACATAATCACTCACTGGGAGTACCTTCTAAAGCGGTGTTATAAACGAACGGCGACCATTCTGTGTCATCTTCATGAGCGATCCAGTATCCGTTATCCCCGGTACCACCTTCTATTAAATCAGAATCACCCCATAGTACCATTTGGACACCAGATGCTGGTATAGCAGGTAGTTTTGCAACCACATCTATGGACAAGGTTCCGGAACCTGTGCCACCCGTAAACCGTCTCTTAAGAGCAGGTCCTTTAGAAGGGAGAGCTCTTCTCTCTTCTTTACGAACTGTCTTTGCTATTCTTCTGGCAGATTTTTCATCAAATATAACACCCATTAAAAGACTCCATCTGCTCTTACAGGTAATCCTAAATCACTGAAATAAACGAAGGGCTTTGTACACCAATCAATAATAACAGGTCCTTGTGTTTGAACCAATTCAGGATCTTCCGTTTGAGTTGTGTAATTATAACCTTTTACAGAACCAAATCCGTTTAAGAATACTTCTTCTGATCTGGTCTCCTCTTCTGAGGTTTTTGGATTGACAGTATCCCATTCAATGAGTTCACCGTCTGTGTCTAATACATGGGCGGGCGGTCCCCAGATTGCTGGTATTTTTCCTATATAGGCTGTTTTAGGTACTCTTGAAGTAAAACCTCTATCAAGAACCGTGTGTTTCCAACTCAGAGGGTTTGCTTCTATTTCAATAGAGATATCCTGATAAAGTAAACCTTCCCAGTTATTGGTTGTGATAGAGGCATTTTTAATGCGCAGATAACCCCAATCAAACCAGTTACCGCCGATTACAACAGGGTCTGCATTTATACAACCCAGGTATGGCATTAAGGTTGCACCATCTAATGGAAATGAATCCGGGTTCCTGGCACCGGATAATGATAGTGTCATTAAGAATAATTCTTCTTCTGGAGGATTATCAAAACGCTCTCCTGCAGAATTTGTTATATAGTTTAGATACTGTTCTTGCCAACCAAAGCCGTTGTCATCTGTGATACCACCGTTAAGATTAGGATCTAATCTTGAGGAACGGGTCATAAAAACCCTGGGATCTGCAGTATACAAAGAAGCCATCTGCTGGGTTTCTGTACCTATACCTTCCATACGTTTCATAGAAAGAATACCACCCATAACCGGTGTATAAGATATAGGAGAAAAACTGGTTTGTATATTCCAGGGTAACCACCAGGGCGGGAACGAACCTGCCATACCCTGCCAATAGTTACCCATATTATGTGATATGTCTGCAGATTTATAGGTAACGGTTACCAACCATTTAGGTTCCTGACCTTCTTGAGAAATGTCAATAGTATTCAAAGGTAAACGTGGATATCCGGGAAAATGGGGAACACCGTCTCCCCATTTAAGTAGATTAGCACCACTGTCTTCTGCAACCAGATAATCTTTTACAGCCTCCCATGCAGCCATCTGTTGTCCAGTCTCTACCTCGTTATAAAGGACATAGAAAGCCCTCACAGCGGTCGTAGAGGACCAGTCTGCATTCATAGACATATTTCTTCGTTCTTCATACACACCTATTAACGTACTCATTGTATTGCTACCGTGGCAGGGCCTGTTGGTTTTGTTTCTATCTTTATGAAATGATTTTTAATTAGTTCAGTAATCACTTTAATGTTAGCATTCATTTCTGTTTGCTTTTGAAGGGCCTCGCTCTCATATCGTTTCATATCTTCAGAAGAAGCAAGAACAGAATCAGTTCCTATAGGAGTATCAAGAACTCCATAACCACCCGGGGTTCCTAATCTGTCAAACCATTCATTAGCAGAACCTATTGTAGGATATTCAGGAGCATTTGGTTTTAACGGGGTCACATCCAGCATAGATGTATTATCTGCAATTTGTTCTAATAAAGATATCTGCCTCTGGGTATCGGTCTTACCGCCCAGGATCGCATTATACCAGTCTTTAGAACCTAATGATGTCCAGGTAGGAAAGGATTTGGCTTTTGCTGTGGAAGGCATGCCATCCTCACCCTCACCTCCTGGTACTGTAGGAACCCCGCCCAGACCTTCGATACCGGGCAGTCCTTTCATAAGAGCATCTAATGAAAAATCAGGCATTCCCCATTTAAGTTTTGATGTATCGAACTTTATTTTTTTATAGCCCGGTAATGATTCCATAGAATCCCATGAAGGGATTGCATCCCATATAGATCCTACTGCATCCCTCCAAAATTGTTTTACTTCTTTAGATTGTTGTGCTTCTAATTCTGCTCTTTTTTCTCCCTTTTGGGCTTCTGTTAAATTAAGGAATTGTAAATTGGCTTCTAAGGTACTTCTTTCTAATCTTTGATATTGGGCCATCGACCATCTATCCCAAATCTTCTCAAAAGCGGTACCAAAAGAACTCGTCATAAGTTCCACAGCCTTAAAAACAAACTCTTTAAGACCGAGCATCATATTATCCAATAAAGAACCCCATTGTCCTTCCATTTCGGAAAAAACAATAGGTAAATTTTCTTTAATATTCCAAGCAAATCCTATGATGTTTTTGAAAAGACTGGTAAAAAAGTCTTGAACAGATACACCTTCTTTTTTCCATTCTTTGAATTTAGAGATTGCTGTCAAAATTAATGGACCAAAAGTAAGTAGAGTAATCCCTATGGTTCCTAAAACAGTAACAAAACCCATAGCCACGGCTTTAAGTCCTGCCATTAAGCCTGTCATTATACCTAACAAAACATTACCAAATACCAGTTTAGCACAATAGAGTTCAAAACTAAAAGTCATCTGTACCATAGTTAAGGCCGCTTGAAATTGTAATTTAAGAAAGGATAATGTGAAGGCAGTGATGGAAAAAATTAAAACAGGTATTCTTGCAAGCCATGTTCCGACAAATTTAAGAGAAAGGACTGTAGCAACGGCTATAGATGCTATCAATCCTGCAAAAGTTTTGATAAGAGTGAGAGAAAATACACCTACCATTTTTATTACTACCGGTAGACCTTTAGATGCAGATACCGTGAACATGATCATAGCCCTGGCAGATAAAAGAATAATACCGACCAAAGATTTGTACAGGGCGACAAATACCCCTAATACACCGATGATTTTACTCAATTGAATAAAGAATATACCCAGCACCATGTTAATACCGCCAAAAAACAGTAGAGCAGGACCAAGAAGCGCCAGTCCCGCGGCGATCTTAACCATAGTGTTAAATGTAGCATCGGACATATTGCGTACCGACTCAGTTATTTTCAATGCTATCTTCCAAAAGGATAAAACATATGGAGCAAGTTTCTTTCCGATATCTATAGCCATCATAGTTATGGTGTTTTTGATATTTTGTACTTGCGCCTGGAATGCGGCCATCTGGAAGGAAGCAACATCGGATAAACTACCTGCAGAATTTTGTACCAATTCATCTCTATACTGTTTGATCTTTTCGGAAGCACCTCTGATCGTCATAATAGCGCCCAGTGATTTTTCAGTAAAGCCTAAGTCCAACAGGACCCCAGGGACCTCGGCATTCGAGAATCTTGATAAGATTTGTTCTAAATCACCGATGATTTGATACAAGGGCTTCATTTTACCAGCGGCATCATATAAGGACAATCCATATTTTGCAAAACCTTCTGAAGCACGTTCTGAAGCGAAGGACAGACCCCTGAGTAACTGACTCATTTTCATACCCAGTCGCATTCCCTTTTCGCCTCTATCAGCAAATGCCATCATCGTAGATAACATATCAGTCATATTTTGACCGAATGCTCGACCCATGGCCGCTGCTTGATTTGTAAAGGTCTGTGTAAACTGAACGACTTCTGCATTCGACCGTTTCGCGGCATAGACTAAATAGTCGCCTACAGTTACCATAGCCTTCATATTTGTTATCGGATCTTCGTATCCAAGTCCTAATGCTTTTTGAGTATCTGATAACATTTCAACAGATTGTGCCAGTTGCATATTACCTGCTCGTGCAAACATGGCGGCAGGCTGTAACGATCTCATAGATTGTTCAAGATCTAAACCAGATGATATAAGGTAGTAGTACCCATCTGCCAGATCTTTTGCAGAGAATGCAAGTTTAGTGGATAAGGTGGTAGCAAGTGCTTCTGCCTCGCCCCGAAGTGCTCTGTCTGTTTTCGTGGCGATAGCCAGCGAGTGTGTCATTGCTTCATCAAATTCAGCAAAGGACTTGATAGCAGTTCTACCTATTAATGCAATAGGGGCCGTAAATGATGCTAAAGAAGCCCAGCCTGCTCTCCGGAGATTCTGTCCGGACATGAGCAGATTTTCACCGATCTGCTGAGTTATAGACTGCATTCTCCGCAGACCGGTATTTGCTCCGTTTAACGCATTTGAAAATCCTTTAAGATCAGGACGTATGGGTACCATTATCGGAGGGATCATGAACGCCGTCCTTTCTCAAAATTCAACCAGGAGCCTACTTTTGCTTTCAGTTCTTTCACAGTCGGAAGCCTCCTCTGGTGTTTGTTACTGTATTTGAGTACAAAGTCCTCAATTTGAGATTTCTTTGCCCCACCAAATACTCTGTTAATTTGGTAACATATATGGGCGGCTTCGTACTCACGTTTAACATCTCCCGGAGGATTCGCCTGGAAATAATCCATCCATTCAGAAAACTCAGACGAAGTTATCTCCATCTGAGCTCTCTGAACAGACATGCCCAGGTAATAGGCTATTCTAAACCAGTTTTCTCTGGTAGGATTGTCCCATAAGCGTTTCCCTCCTTCTCGCCATCAGGATTAAGTCCCGATAATGCGGCTATTTTCATAAAGAGTTTATCCAATGCTTTCGCTGAAAGGCTGTCCAATATGACGGCGTCTTTCTTTTCATCGAACAATGGATTTCCGTCCTCTTTAATACAAGCAAGCAGACAGACCTTTACGCGAACGCCGCGAAAATCGCCTGTCTTTTGTCCTTTGTAGAAGCGGAGTTCCACATCGTCGCGTTCGGCTCCCGTCAGTTCTCGTATAAGAACGGAGCCTCCCCATTCTTCTATCTCGACCGAGTCTCGTTTCAGATTGGGTACTGTTGCAATGATTTGTTCTCTGGTAAGAAGGTTCGGCATAACATATTCTCCTGTGGGTTATTATGTACCGGGGGTTATCGTAATGGCCCCTGTGGCCTTTACTGTAATTGTGGCGGTCATTCGGTCTTCCAAAGGAACTTTGGGTGTGTAGGTTTTGATAAAACCTTCAAAGGACCAGACAGTTCCTTCGGGGAATGTAATCGTCATATCCTTTTTCATACCAATAGGTATAATAATATCAGGATAAAACGCAATCTCAAATTCAGCATCGCCGAGTGTTATCAACGATGAAGGTATGTTTGTTCCTTGACCCGGAATACC
>JAKQFQ010000284.1 GCA_029558315.1 Bacillota bacterium | reverse complement strand
TGTTGCAATATTTATTAACCACGTTCTGTATTATCAGCTTATTTAGTGCCCTTTTTTCTCTTTATGTATCCGCCAAAGGCTATTATGTGGACTACATTGGAGCACCATACTATGTTATTGCGTTTCTACTGTTAACTCTGGGAAGTTACTCTGATCTGCTCTATCATCTATCTCTTACACAGCTGCCCTCCATGCTCTTTATCTCTCAGATTCTATTTGTCATACTCCAGACCTTTCTTCAGGCCAAACAGCATTACTGTGCGATTCGAAACACAAGAGCACTTACCGAAAAAATCAACACCACACTGGCAGAAACGCAGGACAACCGCAGCACTTTCATTAGCAGCCATATTAAGCCAGCCTTTCTCTCCGAGACATTATTAGTAATCAGCAACACCTGTGAGACAGATCCTGCACACGCCGATACACTAATTCTGGCACTCGCAACCTACCTTCGACAAATGCTTGATTTTGATGGTAAAAACAAGGTTTATTCCCTCACGAAAGAACTGGAGTTGATTGACGCTTACAAAACCATTGTTGCTGAGCATAATCCGGAGCTTTCCATGGAATATCAGATTGCTGACGACATTCCTGACATTGATCTTCCGCCTCTTTCTATCCATGCGCTTTTGGATAATGCAGTGTTTCACGCCTTTCCTGACAAGAAAGAAGGGCAGAGAATTGTCCTCTCTATTACCAGGGGTCCATCCTCACTTACAGTTGCAGTCTCTGATAATGGAATAGGCATGAGTGAACAGGACATCAGTTATGCATTGGATTTCCCTAATCGCAATCTCAATGTTGGTCTGTATGATATCAATCTTGCAATTCAGACTATGTATAAGACTTCTCTGTCCATTCTTAGTCGGCTCGAAAGTGGTACTGTGATCTCCTTTACTCTTCCTCTTAGAAAAGAGGTGTCGTATGAATAGACGACCACCTTATCCTTTATTGTTATTTCTATTGCTGCTGCTACTTCCTCTGTTGTTTACAGTCCACGATGATTTAAACACAGCCATTGTAGGCATTAGCCTTGGTCTGATTCTGGACTTATTCTGTCTGCTGATTGCATTTCTATCATCCATCTATTTTTTTGCACTCTATATTTATGATTTTTCCAAAGTTCACAATCTGTTCTTCTCTTTATTCTGCTGTACTACCGGATTACTGGGGATTTTTTATAACGATATGGCCTATAATGCATGCCTTTGTATATGTCTGCTCTTTATTCTGCTCTATAGTCGTGCACTC
>JAKQFQ010000263.1 GCA_029558315.1 Bacillota bacterium | reverse complement strand
TTCGAAGTTCAATACTCGAATTGATAGCCTTATCAATGGTCGTAAGAATGGTTTTATCCTTGCAGTTGGATTGTTGATATTTAGCTACAAGCATAAGGATGTAATCAATGTTTACCTCTATCTGTTTGACCAGTTCAATCTCAAAAACTATGTCATCATTGATAGTTTCTTTGTCACCATCAGCACCTTTTCTATATTCCTGATACAGATCAATATAAATGCTCTGATAGTCCTGAAAATCCCTTTCAGATAAAATCTCATTTCCTTCAAAGTCATCGAAAGAAGTAAGAATATTTCTGAGCCTGAGTATTGCTCCATATAGCCGAATAAAGTCTTTTTCAGCTTCTTCTCCGAGAATAGGTTGTCCAAGGGGATACTGTGTTGTAAGAGTTGTAATCAATTCAGCATAGCCCGGCTTATACTCACCTTTGTCATCATAGCCGTTATAGTATTCTTCGTATGTTTTTAGCAGTACAATACCGCCAGCATCCTTATTGCCGAATAGTGCAATAGCTTTATCTGTTTCTTCTTTCAAATCTCGGAAACAAACGATATTCCCATAAGTCTTAACGCTGTTTAGGATGCGGTTAGTTCTTGAAAAAGCCTGAATCAGTCCATGCTGTCTCAGGTTTTTATCTACCCATAGCGTATTCAGGGTTGTTGCATCAAAGCCTGTCAGGAACATATTGACAACAATCAATATATCGATCTCCCGATTCTTTACACGAAGAGAGAGGTCTTTATAATAATTCTGGAACTTGTCCGAGGAAGTATCGTAATTTGTGCTAAATGTGGAATTGTAATCTCCGATAGCCGCCTCAAGAAAATCTCTGGAGCTCTGGTCAAGGTTTTCCATATTAAAATCCTCTTCAGGCAACAGTCCATCTGGCTCCTCCTCATTTGCACTAAAACTGAAAATAGTTGCAATGGTAAGGTTACGGTTCTTTTCCGCTATCTGCTTCTTAAACTCATTATAGTATCTGATTGCCATTGGGATGGATGCAGCAGCAAATATGGAGTTGAAACCGGCAACTCGCCTTGTTTCACGCTTTTCTATCATCTTTTTAGGGTTGTGCTTATCTGCTTCTTCCCATTTCGCAGAGAATGTGTAATAACTATTGCGCTTTGTCTTCTGATCAAAGTGTTCAAGAACGTAAGAAACAATTTCACTGATTCGCTGTGGATCTGCTAAGGCTTTTTCTCTATCTATGCTATAGACTTTTTTATCATTAACGTAATCAGGCATCTTAATGGTATTGATAAAATCTATTCTAAAAGGCAGAACATTCCCATCATTGATGGCATCCACAATGGTATAAGTATGCAGTTTTTCTCCAAAAGCCTGCTCGGTTGTGCGAAGCAGTGGGTTACCTCCTGAACTAGCATTGGCAGCAAAAATCGGGGTTCCCGTAAAGCCGAAGATATGGTAGTTCTTAAAACTCTTCGTGATAGCTTGATGCATTTCACCAAATTGGGAACGGTGGCACTCATCAAAAATCAGCACCACATGTTTCTTATAAATATCATGCTGTTTGTTTTTACGGATGAATATATCCAACTTCTGAATAGTGGTTACAATGATTTTGTATTCATGAGGATTTCCTCTTTCATCCCTGTCCTCCAATTGTCTTTGAAGAACTCTTGTGGACGTATTACCGTTAGCTGCCCCCTTTTCAAAACGGTCATATTCCTTCATAGTCTGATAGTCTAGGTCTTTACGGTCAACAACAAACAATACCTTGTCTATGTAAGGCAAGGCAGAGGCTAATTGGGCTGTCTTAAAACTGGTCAATGTCTTACCGGAGCCTG
>JAKQFQ010000220.1 GCA_029558315.1 Bacillota bacterium | reverse complement strand
TGTATATAATCACCAACCTTAAATGGCTTAAGAAGCAGTATCAGTACTCCCCCGGTACAGTTCGATAAGCTTCCCTGTAAAGCAAGGGCAACCGTTACACCCGCTGAGCCAAGAACAGCAAGCAGGCTGGTTGTCGCTAGTCCAAAATAAGATGCAATAAATACGCAAAGTAATGCCAGAAGCGTAAATTTAATCAGGGAGTCCAGAAACTGGATAACCCCTGCCTCTGCATTGCCCTTTTGTAACGAACGTTTAACGATCTTTCTGATTAGTTTGATCAACTTCGTTCCAATAAACAGAATAATTAGAGCGATAATCGCTTTTATGCCAAAATATACTGCCTTTTCCGGCATTTCTGCAAAGAATTTCTGCATAGTACTAAGCTCCTTCGTGATATCTTCAATACTTGATGCGATATTCTGTGATAATGTATTCTCAGAAACCGCCTCATTCTCAGACGCCACCAAATTTTCAGAGATTGCTGCATCTGACGATACCGCAGAATCGGATGATATCACAGGATCTGCAGATAGTGCTGCATTATCTGAAATACCTTCATCGCTTACAGCATCATTCGATAATGTCGTATTCTCAGACAGAACCGAATCTGTCGATACCGTTGTATCAGCCGCATTATCAGAAACAATTGCATATACAGCAACAATTGTATCAGCAGATACTGTATTTGAAGCCGCTACTGCAGAATTACTCATATGATTAAAACTAGCTGATGCAATGAAACATGTCAGGATTGTTCCCAGCAAAATTCTATTCATTTTTTCTTACTTCCCTCTTTCTTACTAACGGTTGTATTCTTATTTCCAGCTGTTGCTTTGCTGCTCGTCGATTTTTTAGGCCCTTTTGTTGCTTTACTTCCAATAGAAATGTTTCCGGATTGTGCTATCTGCGCTTCTGCATCCGCAATCTTTCTTGCCAGTTCTTCTTTTAATGACGCACGTATTTTGGCTTTCTCCTCAGCAAGCTGCTTCTTTTTTAGCGGTGTCTGAAGTCGTTTTTGTTCCTTTAGTGCCATCGATTCTTTATGCTTCTGTTCTCTTAATGCCTTTTTCTCCTGTATTTCTTTTAACTCCTGTTCGGTATAAGGAATCCACTCTAATACTGATAATGACAAGGGCGCAAGATTCAGGCGAATGGAATAATTTCTTCCATCATACGCTTCCTCTTTTGCAGGGATTGCTCTGCTGTTTATATTGCCCTTACCACCATATTTCTCTTGATCTGAGGAAAAGATTTCTTTATATCGTCCATCTTGTGCTACGCCGATTGCATACTTTTCATAGCTTCTGTTGGCAAAATTAAGCACTATCGTCAGTGAGTCTTTCTCCTCCTTAGATTTTCGTTTGAAAACAATCACATTTTCATTGGCAGCGATACTATTAATCCACTCAAATCCGGTATTATCATAGTCGCAGACATAACATGCCGGATGACTTAAATAAAACAGATTCAGGGCCTTACAAAATTCGTGCAGGAATCGTGCCCCCGGTACTTCCAAAGCATCCGGAAGAATCGCATTCGTTCCATCCAAATCAATCCGGCTACCATTTTCCTGTCCCATAAACAATAATTTTTTTCCCGGATGGAACATTAAGTAACCGATCATAGCTTTTGCATTACTAAACTTCTCATCCTCAGTTCCTGGCATTTTCGCCAGCAAACCTCCCTGATTAAAATTCACGTTATGATGACTAATCGGCAGAATATAGTTCTCGCTATATTGATACACAGTGCTTAAAGTTAATTCATGATGGTGAGCGTGACGTTCAATTGGATCATGCTGCATATAACAAACTACATCATGATTAAAGCCATGGTTATAGCAAAGGTCAAATCCAAGGTCTTCTTCTTTATTGCCTGTTGTATTAGGCCATCCGCTCTCTTCATCTGCAATCGTCAGGACTCCGCTATTGTGCTTATGAATAAATTCGTTGGCTTCCTTGATAAATTCGATAGAATCCAGATTTTCATTACCGCCATAGAGATTGGGTATCCACTCTCCCGGTTTTCGATAATAATCCAGATACAGTATAGACGCAACATCATTAAATAAAAATCCATCAACATGATACTCATTCATCCAGTAAAACAGATTCGCAAGAAGGTACTGCGCCACTTCCGGACGCTTATAATTAAACATTAACATTCCATTGCGTGGATCAATTCCTTTTCTGTAATCCTCATGTTCATAGAGACAGGTTCCGTCAAAGCTTCCCAGCCCATATGCATAATTAGAAAATGCTGATGGCATCCATTGCAGAATAACGCCCAGACCACACTGATGCATTTCATTGATAAAATACATATAATCCTGTGCATCCCCGAACCGGCTGGATGGTGCATAATAAAGAGATGTATGATAACCAACACCAGCATCCTCTGGATATTCCATAATCGGCATCAACGCAATATGTGTATACCCCATTGATTTCACATAGTTCGCTACTTCTGTGGCAATTGAGCGAATATTACAATAATTACCATTAATCTGATAAGCAGACAGACTAAATTCATAAATATTCATTGGTCTCTCCGACCAGTCTGTCTTCTTTCTATTCTTCATCCATGTATCGTCTTTCCACGAAAAATGCTGAATGGATGCAACAATACTTGCATCATTAGGCCGAAGTTCCTGCGCAACACTAAAAGGATCAGCCTTCTGAAATGTAATTGCACCTCTTGCCAGAATATCATACTTATACTTTGCACCGTCTTCTATTCCCGGAATAAACAGTTCAAAAATCCCACCTTCCACAGATCGATTCATCTGATGTTCCAGCGAATTCCAATTATTAAAGTCACCAACAATACTGCAGCGGATTGCATTGGGTGCCCATACCCTAAAGATGCATCCTCGCACTCCATTAACTGTCTTCCTATGACATCCCATGAATTGATATACATCCATAGCCGTTCCGGACATATGTGCATTCCTTTGTTCTTCAGTTAGCGAACACTGAAATGCATAGGCATCCTTCACAGTTTTAGATGTTTTGTTTTTGTAAACAACATGATACTGATAATCTTTTCTATCCTTGCCTGGCAGTAATGCTGCATAAAAGCCAGCATCATCTGCTAATTCCATTTTAATTTCTTCTCTAACAGTCTTGCCCCTTGCACCTTCCACTCCATCTATGTAGAGAGTAACTGCCGCCGCCTCAGGGAAAAAAGCCAGTACCAAGGTCTGCTTTCCAATCGTATGAGGTCCAAGATAGTCCTTGGGATGATCGCATTCTCCATAAACCACTTCTTCAATTGCTGACCAATCCATTAAATTATAAAGTTTCTTATTCACCGAATTACCTCCCAACTGTATAACACCATCATTATTTACAAAATATCATGAATAAAAATTCCACTTCTTAGTTTTGGTTCAAACCAGGTTGATTTCGGAGGCATCAGTCGATTTGCATCTGCGACCGCAAATAACTCATGAATAGAGGTTGGATACATTGCAAATGCAGCCACACAATCAGAATTGGCTCTTCTTTCCAATTCCTCCAAGCCACGGATTCCACCAACAAAATCAATACGCTGATCCGTTTTCGGATCCTTGATATTAAGTAATTTGTCCAATACTTCATTCTGAAGAATCGAAACATCAAGACCATCGACCGGATCTTCCTTCTTTACATGTTCCTTCATTGTAAGAAGATACCATTTCTTATCTATATAAAGGGCGATTTCCCCTTTCCTGGTTGGCTTAATTGAGGATGTGCCTGCTTCTCCAATTACAAAGCTATCAGCAAGCATTTTCATAAATTCGTTTGAACTTCTGCCATTTAGGTCTTTGATAACACGATTATAATCCATAATCATGAGCTCCTCATCCGGGAACAAAACTGATAAAAAGTAATTAAACTCTTCTGCTCCTGAATAATTCGGATTAGCCCTTCGTCTCATCTTGCCGACCTTTACAGCCGACGCGCAGCGATGATGACCATCTGCAATATAGATTGCATTCATTTCTGCAAATGCATTTTGTATCTTATTGATCCGTTCCTGTTGATTAATCATCCATACGCGATGTCTGATATTATCCTTTGATGTAAAATCATAGACAGCATTTTCCAGCTTGGCTTCTGTCACAATTTCAGAAATAATGTCATTTTTCCGATAGGCAAGAAAAATGGGTCCCGTCTGTGCATTACAGGTATCAACATGACGGATACGATCAACTTCTTTATCCGCTCTTGTATTCTCATGTTTCTTAATTAGATTATTCTCATAATCATCGATTGAGGCACATGCAACGATTCCTGTCTGTGTTCTGCCCTCCATCGTTTGTTCATATACATAATAACAATTAGCAGAATCTCTAACGAAATCTCCCTTTGCTATTCTATCACGTAACATCTGACCTGCTTTTTCATATACACAGTCAGCATATGTATCTACACTGTCATCAAACTGGGTCTCTGCCCTGTCAATTGCCAGAAAGGATTCCGGATTCTTTGTAACATAATCCTTGGCTTCCTGTCTATTATATACATCATAAGGAAGTGCTGCTATTTTCTGTTCCATACCCTTCGCTGGGCGTATTGCCATAAATGGTCTGATCATTGCCATATCAGATCCCCCTTTCGTTGTCTGGTAGTGTCAAATACCTACCTTGTTTTATTGTTCTAAACCTTGATTTTATGGGAGTTTGCACCAAAAAGAGCATTGACCTCCCTTTTTTTGATATAATGTCCTCGACCAAAATTCCAAAATACCGAAAGGAGCCAATG
>JAKQFQ010000218.1 GCA_029558315.1 Bacillota bacterium | reverse complement strand
ACTATCTGGAGGAGGAATTTCATCCGGCAAGAGGACTTCTTCTGGCGAATGCGAGAGATTTCTATGGGTTGTCACTGAATTCTATCGAAGTAGTAAAGGTATCCAGGGCAACAGATCAGGATGGAGCGGTGTTTCGAGCCATGGCAATTGCATATATGCTGGAGCATTATGGAATCGCCTATGTGACAGATCTTCAGGATTTTGCAGATGCAACCAGCGAAGTAGATCTGGCTTCCGGTAATATTATGCAGGAAAATGACGATGCACAGGCAGCAATCGATTCAATCGAGATTCCCAAACCGGAGGAGGAAGATGCCGGAAGCTGGACAGAACCTGAGATAGAGAACCCGACAGAAGGTATGAATACAGTGCGTAACCTCGGGGTGCTCCCGGTGGTGTGTAAGAACGAAATATCAACACAATCAATAGCACCTGAGGATTATGCATCTGCAAGAAGTCTAATCTGTGGAGATGGGCTGTGTGATGATTGGGTAAGTACCAATCCGGTAGCAGAGGAACTTCTCTTTACAGAATATATTCTGGAGAAATGTGGCTGTTATACCACACCTAAGAGTGGCAGTCTGTTACAGTATGAGACGGAATATATTATTGTCGGTAAATCAGTTGACAGCGATAATCTAAGAGCTATTGCAGATCGACTGTTGTTAATTCGTGGAGCCGCCAATACAGCATATTTTTTCACGGATTCATCGTTATGTACCCAGGCTAAAACAATGGCTTCATCACTTGCACTGGTACTGTCATTTCCGGAGTTTGAGGTCATATTTGAAGCTGCAATTATTGCGGCCTGGATCTATGCCGAGAGTCTCGTGGATGTAAGAGAGCTGTTTGAAGGTAGAAGAGTACCGCTGATCAAAGTGCAGGGAGACTGGAATCTAAGTCTGGAAAATGCACTTGGACTGACTGCACAATCCGTCGATACGACTACGACGCAGCAGGCACAGTCAGATCAGACCAGAGGACTAGGTTATGAGGATTATCTTCGGATTCTTCTTTACACACTGGATTCAACAACAAAGACGCAGCGCATGATGGATATTGTGGAAATGGATGTTAGAAATGTGGAGGGATATGAGTCCTTTTGCCTGGATAACTGCATTGCTGCAGCGACTTTTCAGTTCATCTTTGAAAGCAGTTATGGATACACGATATTTATGGAGAGAGAAATGAGATACATGTAGAAAAGAGCGAGGTACGCAAATATGTCCTTTTTTGAACAACTTAGTTATACCGCAAATAACAATTTAAGTACGCACTTCTCCTATCACATCTGCCGTTGTCGCCTGCGTTCTTGCAGGTTTCAGGCATCGGTTGTTCAAAAAAGGATATTTTTGCGGATCTCGCGTAAAAGAAATGATTGTAATGGAAGTATGACGTTAGAAGCCGCACTGCTTCTTCCGCTCTATCTGTTTTTTATGATCTCACTTTTTTCAATAATGAATATGATTCGGTTTCAGGCAGATATGCAGATGCTTCTTAGTCAGACCGCAAGACAGATCTCGGTCTATGCACCGGCCGCGAACTTAGGTGAATCAGAGTCTGACAATGCAATTGGTGGCGTTGCTGCCACAGTCCTGGCAGACGTTTATCTTAGTAATCAGATTGATTCATTCATGAGTGAGGAAAAGAGAGAAGCGGCCGGCGTAACCAATGGTATCAGTTACTGGCAATCAAGTATTCTTCTGGAAGATGATGTAATTGATCTGGTAGCGACATATGAAATGGAGCCAATGTGTAATCTCTTTTTGATTCCGGAGTATACCCTGGTCAACCGTGCACAGACAAGGGCCTGGACCGGTTATGAGGTAACGGCGTCTGATGGATCAGGAACAGACGAAAGGATTGTCTATATTACAGAAAGTGGAAGCGTGTTTCATTTGAGCAGAAGCTGTACACATCTGGATCTAAGTATCAGTGCTGTTGATGCAGATAATCTGGATGCTGCGTGTAATGCATCAGGAGAGAGCTATCGGGCCTGTGAATATTGTGGAGGATTAGAGGCTGATACATACTTTATTACGCAGGAGGGAGATTGTTATCATACATCACTTTCCTGCAGTGGACTCAAACGCAGTATTATCGAGATTCCAATCTCAGAGGCTGGTGATCGGCCGGCATGTTCCCGATGTGGCAATGGGAATGAATAAAGGAAAGGTGGAGAAAACATGTGGATTCGGGAACTTTGGATACTTATTATGATGATAGCCGGAAGTTATTTTGATATCAGACGCTTAGGCATCCCTAAGGTGCTATTGTCAATGGAGGCAATCGTCAGCTTAGGAATCTGGCTATTGTTCTATCAGGATTGTGTTTTGGAAAAACTGCTGGGTGTTTTGGTTGGAATCGGGATAATACTCATCTCCAGATTCAGTGAAGGCTGTATTGGACTAGCAGACGGAATACTTCTCTGTATGACTGGTATTTTGCTTGGATACAGACAGAATTTGGAAATGATGATGTATGCAATTCTTCTGGCAGCAGTGGCTTCCATAATCATTATTGTATTTCGAAAAGCAAATCGAAAGTCCAGAATTCCATTCTATCCATTTCTGTTTACCGGTTTTATGCTGTTGGAGTGGAGAGTGTTCTATGGGTAAGAGGAAAATGAATAATCATGGAATGATTACCATTGAGGCCTGCTATATTGTTCCATTTACATTAATGATTACAATGCTGCTCCTGTGGTTTGGAATGTATCTTTATGACTGTAATGTTCTCTCAGAGACAGCCTCTATTGCTGCAATCTGTGGTAGCAGAGAAGCAGAAAAAAGTAACGAAGAAATTACCGAACTTGTAACGAAGAGAGTAGAGGAGTTATTGGATGACAGACTGGTAAGTATGGACGAACCGACACTTACGGTTAGTGTAGATTATAACACTATACAAGTAACCCTCTGTGGGCAGATGGAGATACCCGGTATCATATTCCTGACCGGATGGGACGGTGATACACTATGGGAGTTTACAACAACACAAGAGGCGTATCGTTTACGCCAATCTATGATTACAAGAACAATTCATCAGCTACAGTCATTATCTGTTAACAGCTGCAGTAATAATCAAGTACAAGAGTAAAGGTCATAGCAGGAAGCAACAGTAAGATATATCATTTAAAATTCATTATCATGAGATATGAAAAAGAAATAACAAAGATATAACAAAGATATAACAAAAAGAAGAAAGGAGTCTCTTAATATGTCATGTCAGATCATGGAAGAGTTAAATGCGCAGTATCAGCGAAGCGTTAATCATAACTATCTTGTATTAAAGGATGCAGGAGAGGAGAATCCATCAGACTATCAGAGCAAAATGATTGCTCAGAACAGAATCCCCTGTCTGCTGGATATGGAGACCAGGTTGTGTGAGGGACGATATGATCTATATTATGAGGTCAGTTCGTTGCAATCCTGTATGCGAGTATTTGAATATAAGGAGTTGGAATGGGAGGAAGTAAGACTTCTGATGCAGTCAGTTCTTGCTGTTTATGCCTCATTGCAGGAGTATCTTTTGGAGGAGACGCATCTGGTGTTACATCCGGAAGTAATCTATACAGATTTGGAATCTTCCAGAATGAAGTTCTTATTTGTCCCCGGATATGAGAAGAGCTTTAAAGACAGTTTTCTGGAACTGGGAGAATATCTTTTGGAACATATCAGTCATAAAGATACCAGAGCCGTATCATTTGGTTACCAATTTTATAAAATGGTTCGTAAAGAAAATTTTGTGCTGACTGATATGGAAGAACTCCTTTTATCGGTGCAAAACGAAATGGAGGAGCATCCATCTCCAAGTGCAGGTTACATAGAACCAATCAACGAATCAACGTCCACGAACCAACCATCTAAGCCAGTCCAACTATCTAAGCCAGTTCAACTATCGGCAACGATGCAATCAAAGGTTGAGAAACATAATGAAGCACCAAACAAGAAAAAGGAAGCTCAATGGAGAATAGGCATATTTGTACTGGGCTGTGTCCTTGGTCTGTTAATTATGCTGGATATGATTCCCGGAATCAATGTGAAAGGTGCAGGTAAAGTGGTTACAGTAGGGCTTCTTGCAATGAATGCAGGAATTTTTGCAACCTGGTTATTAAGAATGCGGCCAATGAAAAAGCTGAATTATGATCAGATATTTGCTGATTTAGAACCGATAGAACAGATGAAATTACCGAATTCATCAGAATCGGCAGAAGATGATGAGGAGTTGGAGACAATGCGTGATGTTCCATCTGAAATCTATGGCAAGACGACGATTCTACTGGATGATCAGGAACTGGTTCGGAATGTGTTGATTGATAAGAGTAAGGGAATCGAATACCCGATGGAGCATTTCCCGTTTCGAATAGGGAAGTTGAAGGAAAGCGTTGATCTTTCATTGAAAGATAATTCAGTTAGTCGTCTTCATGCCAGAATAATTCAGATGGATGAGCATGTGTTTCTGGAAGACTGTAACTCCAGTAATGGAAGTTATCTGAATGGAATTTTATTACAACCAGGAGAGAGGGCGATGTTAACAAAGGATGACGAGATTAGACTTGGACGAGTTCTTCTGGTATATCAGTAATTCTGGAGTTTTTAGTAAAATAAATGTTTTTTTCGAAGAATCTGCGAAAAGACTATCCTATCAATACGAAACTATATTATAATAGAGTTGTATTTAGTTTTGAAGAAGGGATTGAAGGAATGGATTACAGAGAAGAGATTAAAGACTATATAGCACTAGAGATTAGTGTTTTGAAGAAACTGGATGTGGATGCAATCAACGATGCATTGAATCTGTTGTCTGATACGTTGGACAAGGATGGGAATATCTATATCTTTGGAAATGGCGGAAGTGCAGTAACGGCTTCGCATTTTCAGAATGATTTCAATAAGGGATTATCGGAGCATTTGCAGAAAAAGTTCAGGTTCCAGTGTCTGAATGACAATTATGCAACGGTCATGGCGATTGCCAATGATGACGGCTATGAAGAAGTATTTCGTTTTCAGCTGAAGAATCGCCTGAAGGAAAATGATGTGGTAATTGCTATTTCCGGAAGCGGTAATTCCAAGAATATTGTGAACGCTGTAGAATATGCCAAGGAAGAGAATATTAAAGTAATTGGTCTGACGGGATATTCAGGTGGACGACTCAAAGAACTTTCAGATATCTCACTTCATGTTCCGGTGAATAGTATGCAGGTTGCGGAAGATCTTCATATGGTGCTGGATCATCTGATGATGTCTGTGTTCTACAAGACCATGTGCAACATCTCACATATCAAAGAGTAGCAGAAGCAGAAACCGGTGAATTGGTTGAACGGAGAAAGGCGGGGGTACTATGAAGTTTGTTCCGGCAGAAGAGCTGAAGGTGGGCATGCGTCTTGCAAAACCCATCTACAATAAAAAAGGTGTTATGCTATATGATCGTGATTCCAAGCTGACAGCACAGGGAATCACAAGTATTAAGAACTTTGAACTGATTGGTATCTATATTCTCGAACCGGCAGAACCTTTGCCGCAGATTACAGAAGAAGACCGAGAATTTGAGCGGTTTCAGACAATTGCGGTCTTTACTATTCAGGAGATTCTACAGAACATTATTGATGGAAAGACACCAAAGAAGTTAGAATCACTGACGGCTGAGATTCTGAAAATCTTTGGTAAATTCAAAGGTAAGATTACATTTATGCAGAATCTTCGTAGTGTAGAAGACAATGTTTATAAGCATTCATTGAATGTTGCCATATTAGCAGCAGCCATTACCGGCAAGCTGGATATGGATTATGAGAAGCAGAAGAATACTGTCATGGCAGCATTGCTTCACGATATTGGAAGCCTCTCCATCTCCGAAAAAATCGCAAGAAAACCATTTGAAGAGCTGACGGAAGAGGAAGTGAATATTATCACAAGGCATAAGGATGAGGGATATCGCCTTCTTCGGGAGAATTGTGATCTGGAAGCTGATGTATTGAAAAATATTTCATATCTTTTGCGTGATCTAAAAGAATTGAAGAAACCGATAAAAGAGATTAGCAAGAAGAACAAAGACATACAGGTTGATACTCTGATAGTGGCTTATCTTTTTGATAATCTGACAGCAATGAAATATGGAGAAGAACCCAAATCGGATATTGCGGCATATCGTTATCTTCATCATCCGAAGAATCGGATGAATCAACAGATCGTAACTGCACTGACCTATGCAATCAAGATCGTTCCTTCCGGTTGTAGTGTACAATTTGAGAATGGAAGTAAGGGAATTGTGCTGACAGAGAATGAAAATGATATCTTAAGACCATTCATTCTGTCCTTCCAGGACAATAAAATATACAATCTTTCCGATGGAAAGACCTATGAAGAATATCAGATTAAAGATGTGTTGAAAACGTTGGATAACAGATATGTTATGCTGGATGAATATCAGAAATATCTGGATGCATTGAATAAGGGCGAGATTACTGCAGTGCATTTTAATTAGGACTTAATCTTCCGGATAGAGAGTTCGAACATATACGGAAAAAACACCATAGCATTTCAGATATTGAATAAGATAGTGTGTAACATGTGTTCCTTTTGTCGCAATGATATTCTGATCGATGGAAAAGAGATCTTCTGCCAGAATCATTCCGGGAACCAGGTCGTTGGTTTTTACTTTATACATGGATGCAGGCCTCTCAAAGAGTTAACGTTAGCAGTGCTTTTGTTATATTATACAGGAACTTGTAAGGTTCTACTATTCACGAAATGTGAAAAATAATGGTATTATTATCGTAAAAAATCCACGCATTGTAAAGTTTTGTGTTATTAAAACCGAGGATATTATGAAAAAGTATTCCAGAATTGAGACATTATTTAGAAATCGATATTTGAATTTTTATCACATGGATGCAATTGGGACCAGTGGAAAGACCTTTGACTACTATTTTGTATCCAGAAATGGTGAACAGGAAATCAAAGCCAGATCCAATGCCCAAAATGCCGAAGGAATTGTAGTGTATCCTATTTGGAAAGAGGATCCTGGGAAGATTGTTTTGATCAGGCAGTTTCGCTATCCCCTTGGAAGATATCTTTATGAACTCCCTGCAGGTCTTATTGACAAGAAAGAGACAGCGAATCAGACTGCTGTTCGAGAGATGAAGGAAGAGACCGGATTGGATTTTACAGTATATGAAGGCGGTGAGGAATGTTTTCGACGCCCCTTCTATATGGGAGCCGGTTATACAGATGAAGCGGCACAGGCAGTATTTGGCTGGGCAGAAGGATCGGCTTCACAACAGGCAACAGAGGATTCTGAATCCATTCAGGTACTCTTTTGTGACAAAAAAGAAGTGAGACGCATTCTTCGGGAAGAACAGGTCTCACTACGTATGGCATATCTGATGATGAATTTCCTCTCATCGGATGAAAAGGAACCGTTTCGCTTTCTGGACTAATCAGATCCAGTTTGTGATATATTTGTCGGTACTAAGTTCAGATCCAGTTCGTAATATACTCGTCGGTACCAATCTCAAATCCATCGCAATTGACAATCTTGTCAAAGCTTCTTGCTAATATATTACCACCCAGAATTACTACAGCACGGGGGCTTTGGAGACAATCGTCGTCTGCAGTAATGCTGATGGAAGCATCTACAATTAAGATAAATCCTTTATCAGCATCAAGATCGTTATCAACCTTAATTCCATCTTCTTTACTTTCTATGGTAATTGTACCGTTTTGGATGGATACGCTGTCATTGCCTTTTAAAGCATTATTGACAGCAGTCAGATTTAAAATTCCACTTACAATTTTAAGATCATCCTTGCAGCTAATGGCATTATTGTAATTCCCTGTCACATTCAGGGTGCCCTCTCCATTAATTGTAAGATCACTTCGGCTAAAGATACAACCATTGGCGGCATCATCCAGATAAGCGGCACCGTCAGTCAGAGTGTTGACGGTATCTGCAGGAATGGTGAGAATCACTTTATCCGCTGTATCAACAAAGATTGGTGATGAGGTGGAACAGTGAAGAGATACATTATTTAGAATTAGCTGTACCTTGGCCTGCACATCTGCATGAACATAGATCTGGCCATCCTCTAAGGTTCCATTGATAAAATAACTGCCTTCTTTAGAGATGACGATCTGGCTGCCGGTGACACTGACACCGCTACCGGTGACATCCACATTATTACCACTGATGCTGATGATGGTTGTAGTATCCAAATCATAGGATGATGTCTGATCCGCTACTGTAAATGTCTCACAGAGATTGCCGGAGAGAGTATAGGTCTGCTCTGTGTATTCCACTGGAAGATTAGTTGCTGTGCTCTCAGAGATTGTCTGATCAGTTACACTTCCAAGCGAAAGACTAATGGTTTCTGTTGCAGCATTAAGGTCGGATACGGTTGAGGGAGCTGACTGACAGGCACAACATGTTATGGTGAGCAGCAGAGCAGCTGGTAAGACAGATTTTTTCATTGGGATAAGCCTCCTTATAGTAATTGCTTATTGTGGTGGAGCAGCATTTTCAGATACAGTTGCTGCAGTGTTATCGCTGATAATCTCATTGCCGGAGAGAAGAGGGATTTCCTCGGTCTCATACGTGGGTAAGGATTCTGTTGCCGGATGGCGGTTAAAATCATCCATATTGATACTCATATCGATCCAGTCATATCGCCGCTGGATAAAGCCGGTCAGGAAATCTACCTGATAGGAAGAATTGCTGACACCTCTAATCGGATTGTTATATACGCGTGAGGCTTCGACCTGTGCACCATAGTATTCTACAGCTGACAATGCAGTAGCAAGAAGCTCTTCCTTGCATTCATTCCACCGTTCTCTGACAGCGAGCATGAAAGAATCAGAGTTATAGAGATAGGACATGTAATGGTTCTGTGTGGGTGCATAGATCGGTTCTGCGGTAGCCCAGCATTGATAAGTCGGATTATCATAGAAGAAGTTGCCAAGTGCCATATCAAAATCCCATACAGGTCCAAGCATCAACAGCTCCCCGGGGCGTTTGTACATAAAACTGCTTCGACAGAAAGAGGAATCCGTGTTATTGGTTAATTCCATGACAATAAACCAGTCTACCCACGAATCAATATCGATATATTCTTCATATCCATAACCACGCGTTAGTGCCTGGTCTGTTGCATTCATATAATCTATGATATACTGCGCTTCTTCCGTATTGGGTTCACTGAACGTGGGATATTCAAAGAACAGTCTTGGAGAATGTGCTGTGAAAAAATATTCCTGCCCATAGATATGCGGATCAAACAGATCGCCTCCGCATTCCAGAAAGAAGGAGACATCGGTAATACCATTATGTAACATAGTTCGGTATTCGTAGTTAGAAAACAGATTAATCTTGTCAGAATCAACCTCAATCTTTTCCGAAAATGTATAAACACCCAGATAAGTTCCATTGAGGAAAATGTCGACAGGAATCTGTTGGGCAGTATATTCCAGATTCTCCATGGAAAAAGCAATATCGGAAGCAACACAGTTACGAATCAGCGAGAGATCACCGTAGGTGGAGGCAAGTACCCATTTATCAGATGGCTGCATTCCAAACAGGGAGATAGAATCGTCGAACTTCAGCATATAGCTTTGTTGTGGGAATTTCCACCAGCTGGCATTGCCGCGTCCACGAATCGAGAGATCATAGGTAACATCATCTAACACCATATTAGCACTGACATATTCATAGCGGGAAGTCACATCACCACCCGATACGGTAGAGAGATAGAGAACCGGAATATCACAGGTCTGTCGCCTTGTAACAACTTCATAGGTATCCGAACGCCCTAAAGCATCCGTTACCTGAAGATGTGGGCCTGCCGTTAAGTCAATCGTTCCATCTTCATTGATTCCATCTGTAAATACACATTCACCGCCGGTAAGACCAAATGTCACATTGGCACAACTGACAGAGGCGTCATCGATAGCATAAGTAATCTCCACAACCAAAGTGTCGCCCTCGGCAGTATATGTTACATTATTATAGGAAGTACTGTGATAGGTTGAAGTATAGAAAGCCACATAATCCGGAAGCACAGCATCAGGATCTGTTATCTGCGAGGGGAGAGGCTGGGTATGCAGCACCAGATTGGTCGGTGCGTTAGCAGATAGAACATAGGATTGCGTAAGATTTGCAGCTTCTGCCATAGAGACAGTATCATCCATAGAAACAGCATCACCCATAGAAACAGATGCCTTTGATGAGGCAACCTCTGTGTCAGAAGGATTGAAAAATATCAGATATAGAATTAAGCTGATTACGGCAAATGTTCCAAGAATGCCGATGACAGGATATAAGTTTTTAATGTCAATCACCATGCCTTTCCATAGTGTAAGCTCTTAGCGTCTATTGGATATCTGCTATCACCCATTGATTGTCAACGTTAATAAAATAATAAATATTATCGGTGGTGTCAATGACTTCTTTTCCACTTCCTAAAGTCATTGATTTGTCAAATTGTACCCGAACGGAAAAACAATTCTCATTATATATGGTATATTCACTGACGACCTCATTGAGATAATGTGTATTGGTATGAGAGGCAAATACACCCATATCTTCTCTTCGGTACTGGTCTGCCAGAGCCAGATACAGAGAGTCTTCCGGAAATAAATGGCGGATTGGATCAACGCTTTGCTGGCAGCCCATAAGATCTTTGGAGAAGAAGTTGGAATAGGTTTCAACGCTGCTAAGAACCATCTCACGGATCTCTTCGGGTGGATCTGATGAGACATAAGTCACCTGATAGACCGGGTGAAAAGAATCCTCATTGTTGATCATTTCGGTATCGCTACAGATAGAACCGTCTTCCCGATAGATGGTTACCTCAGGAAGGTTCATCAGTCCATTGATTTCATAGGTTGCTTCTCCTGGAACATCAATATATTCACCACAATAAGTCAGCAGTGGATTATCAACTGTTTCTGTAAGAACATCTTCTGACAGTTGCAGACCATTGACACTGGCAGAATAACTTTCCGGCAGCGTAATAGTAAGAGAATAGTTCGTCTGTGGCTGTATTAGATTAAGAGAGCTAAGCGAATAATCGCTAATCGTTAGAACCAGCATTCGCGATGTTGTTTGAGTCGGAATCAGCACAGCTTCTGCCCAGGGAACATCACCTGCTGATAAAGTATAAGTCAGTGCACCATCGGTATAGCTTTCGTGTGTCTTTTGATAGGTAAGTCCGGATTCAGCAATCATTTGCTCGATGGAACCAAGATAGTCGTCCATAGAATCATAATCTGATAAAGTGATGTTGGAGGATAACGTTGTATTACTGCTTGGTGTCATAGAACCATGCAGCTGGTTGACCAAAGAATCCATAATATAATCTGGCTGTGAAGCTTCATAGAGAATCAGGCTTTTTCTTGCATAGAGCAGAAAAATAAGCATCAGTATCAGCAGTACAGACAGGTAGACAATATAGATTGTACGGATTTTTCTGCTGTTCTTCATTGTGCACCTCCCGTAGAATCCATAATTACAAAGGCTGTCGGAAGCCTTCTGGAAGCGTCTGAATTAGGTAGAAAAGAGGAGGTAATCTGATAGCTCCCCTGATAATAAAGGGAGGAAGAACTGCCACCATCCAGATTAGCCGCATTCACGGCACCATATTCTGTCATAATATTAATGAGATCATCTCCGGTGGCACCTAGATGTCCGGCGGTTCCGCGTCCGTCTGTTACCAGAATCAGAACAGTACCATCAGCGCACTGACCAATTGCAGTTCTTGGATTGGCGCCTACCCCTTTGCCGTTTAGTTCAACCGGAGTTCCGTTCATAATCAGTCTGGTAAAATGATTGGTATTGCCATCACTTAGATCTTTAAAGGATACAGCATCCATAATCGCATTGTCAGTAACATAAGTCTCAAATTCAGCAGGTGTCATGGCTCCAATTTCCTGAATTATCAGGATATGATTAACATTAAATCCAACCATCACATCACCTGCACTGGGTTCATTGAATTGAACCTCTCCGTCACAGACAACCACGCCAATGGGACACCCTCCCCAGTTAATGCCGCTTGGTGTTTCGAATTCTCCTGCGTTGACAGCCGCAATAGCACCATAGGTATCACAATACTCTCCTACAGTCATGCCATTTTTCTCTCTGTCCATGGAAGACCAGGGATAAATAGTGGCGAGTTCAATTCTGGAGGGATCTTCTATAATCAGAAGCTGCGCTTCAAATGTTCTTCCGGTAATGGGAACCAAAGTGATGCCGTTACTGCTTTCTTCTGTGTTGACCAAGGTAAGCGTAGTGGTTCCTTCATTAGAAGAGACTGCGTTGACACTGACTAAAGAGGGATCTGTCTGCGTGGCAGTATCTGCTGTTACCGATGCTTTTCTGCTCGTAATCGCAAGAATTTCTTCCTCTGAAAGATACCAGGAAACGACAAATTTCATATTGCCTGTTTCAAGCATTGTTGCAACAAAGGTATCTCGTGCACTTTCAGACGGTCCTTTACAGAACATCCACATCAGACAATAAAGTGTTGCGACAAACACCAACAATGTAGTTAGAAAAAAAGCCAAAAACCAGCCTATGCCGAGCCAAAGCCGGGATAGAGTCTGATTGCTGTTTGCCTTAGGATTATTTTTTTTGCTTTTCATGTTATGCATATATCATGCCTTTCACTTGCAATGCCCAAAGAATCGGAATAATAGTAGCATAAATACCAATAATTTACAACGAAGGAAATGTCAGATTGTGTTGTCAAAAAAGACGGGAAATATTGCTAGTTATTAGATTTTGTAGTAAAATTATAACAATAGGGCAATTAATGCAGGAGGGAGGCCCCTCATTGAACAACGATGCAAGTTATGCGATTGCGGCAATTGTGATATCAATACTGGTTATCTATTATTTTATCAAATGGAATCGGGTTTCTAATTTTCAGAACTCGGTCTTTTTAGTATTGGTTTCTACCAATGCAATAACAGCAGTTCTTATTGTGATTCGGTGGATCTGCTTTTTACCCGCAGTCAATGCTCCTATATGGGTAGCGAGTACATTGACGCTGGGTTGCTTTATTACGCATAGTCTCATTTTGCCGCTGCTGCTTTTCTATACACTGAGCAATATTCGTATATGGCGTGAGATTTCACTCTGGTTTCGAATTGTAGTGCTAACACCAATCAGTGTCCTGATGGTAGTTGTGTTAATGAATCCATATACCAACTTCATGTTTTCCTATGCATCTGACGGTACTTATTGCAGAGAACGTGGGATTGCTGTTCCCTACTTTGTAGCAGGCTATTATGTCTGTATGATTATCTATATTTTAATCCGTTATCATAAAAGCTATTCCTTTAATAAGCGAATTACGCTTCTTTTTGTCATTGTTGTAAATGTTCTTGCGGTAGTCGCTCAGCTTTTAAGCCCTGAATTTCCGATAGAAATCTGTGTTATCGCAATCTCAACCTTAATCGTGTATTTTATTATTCAGAATCCTTATGAGCAGCTGGATCAGGAAGCCGGAGTCTTGAGCAGGGTTGCTTTTCTTGAGAAAATGAAACACAACCTGCTTTCAGAAAAGCGTTTTGATCTGATTGAGATTGTACTCAGCGATTACAATGAAGTGGAACGTAAGAGCGACATTCATATGAGTCTTGCAGCCATTGAAAAGATTGCAGAGTATTTGAAAAATATCAGTGCAGGGGATGCGGTTTATCGTGTGGATAAGGCAGTGTTTTGTATTGAGATTTTTAAACCGGTAGAGGAGGATGTTGCCAAGCTTCTTGCAGAGATTAAAAATCGTTTCTGTGAACCCTGGACCCATGAGGACAGCGAGATTTTGTTTACAGCCAAGCAATGTCATTTACGAATGCCGCAGGAGATTAAGGATGTGGACCTGCTGATGGGTATTCTGAAGAATTTTACGGAACAGGCGTATGATATCAAAGTGATGGAAGCGACTGATTTTGATCTTGCCGCAGTAGAGAGAAGTAAGAAGATTACAAATGCTCTTGCCAAGGCAATCGAAAAGAACAATTTTGAAATGCGATACACACCAATTTATTCTATAAAACAACAGAAAATAATTGGCTGTGAGGCATCGGTTCGTTTCTATGATGATGAGCTGGGTTATGTTTATGATGAGGAAATATTCCATTTTGTCGAGAAGAGCGGACACATGCTTCAGTTGGGCGAGATGTTATTTGAACGAACCTGTGAATTTGTGTCAAAGAACAATCTGGAACAGCGGGGAATTGAATTTGTCGGAGTATATCTGCTTCCGGCAATGTGTTTACAGTTTGGCCTGATGGAGAAGCTTCTTGACATTGTGGAACGTTACAGAATCAACCCTAAGATTTTGTATATACAGATTTCAGAGTATACAGTTTCCAAAGCTACCAAATTGTTTCGGGAGAATATTTCGGTTCTGGAGGCTGCCGGAATGAAATTCTGTCTGGAAGGATATGGAAGCGGATTTACAAACATTGCATCTATCTACGAGATGCCATTTAGTGTACTAAAACTCAATAAGGGAGTGGTTCAGTCTGCATTGAAGAATTCGAGAGCCAAGATTACGATGGAATGCACCCTTTCTCTGGCACATGATTTAAATATGATGATCATGGTTGAGGGTATTGCAGACAGCGAATTTTTCTCAATGATAAGCAAACTCCCCTGCGACTATGCCAAAGGTAATTATTTCTTAGAGCAGATAGACGATAAGGATTTCTTGAGATTTATTGATGAAACGGAGATTGAGAATAAAGCAAAAGACAAAGGGGGAAAAGAAGCATGACCTATAATCTTTGTTTTGATTATGTTGCAATTGCCATATTACTCCTTTTATTCGTTGTTTTTAGAGGAAGAAGAAAGGCATCTCTGCCCATTTATGGGGCATACTATATGCTGGTAACGACCATGATGTTTGCGGCGATACTTGATGTTGTAACTATTTTTTTGAAGAGTTATTCGCAGAATATAGATCTGGAAGTAATCTATGGATGCAATGTGGTCTATCTGATGTTCCAGTGCCTGATTATTGCAGGCTATGCACTTTATCTGCTGTGCATGGTACGTACCGAGATTAAGGTAGGAATGTTATGGCGTATGATACTCAGTGTGCCGTATGTGCTGATTTGCATCATCGTCATTACATCTCAGTGGACCCATATGATTTTCTATTATGATTCCAACATGGTTTATCATGAGGGGATGTTCTATGAATTACTGTATCTTGAGATGGCGTATTATACCTGTATCTGCATTTTCCTGGTAATCCGTTACAAGACAACCATGGGAATATCGAAAGCGTTCTATGCTCTTGCGGCTTTGCTGTTTGTGGAACTGGCACAGCTTGTTCAGGCAACAGTACCACAGTATCGTATCTTCTCCTTCACTGCAGCTGTATGTATGATTTCCATTATTTATACATTACAGCGTCCGGAGGAATTCTTTGATTCCAGTAATGCGATTCTGAAGAAGTATCTGGTTGATAAAGCCAAGCTGGACTATGAACATGATATTCATTTTTATATGCTTTTCTTTAGAATACATGATTACGATATTTTGGCGGATTCCTTTGGCCAGCGTGAGATTGACCGAATGATGCGAACCATGACTTCGTTTCTGATCTCGCTGAGACAGGATGCGATGGTATTTCGTGCCGATAAAAACATTTTTGCATTCAGAACCAAACAGAAGACAGAATCAGAGATTGATGAACTGATTGAAGAAATCAGGGAACGTTTTTCCCAACCATGGAAAAGCGGAGACGTAGAAGCGGTTCTGCCGGTAAGCTATGTCAGTGTAAGCTGTTCGGAGGAGGTTATGACATTTACCAAGTTCAAGCGGCTGGTGAACAATATCGGAAAGATTGATATGGATATCTATGCAATTGTGCCGGCAAGAAATCTGATTATGGATGATAAGAACGAGGAGATTCTTGAGGCGATTCACCATGCAGTAGAGAATGACAGCTTTGAGGTTTATTATCAGCCAATCTATTCTACGGAAAAGAAGAAGATCGTTGCAGCGGAGGCATTAATTCGTCTGTTTGACCCGGTTATGGGCTTCATACCACCGGAGACTATGATTTCTCTGGCAGAGAAAGAGGGATACATTCTAAAGATTGGTAAATACGTCTTTACAGAAGTGTGTCGTTTCTATACAGAGAATCGTTTGGATAAGCTTGGCATTGAATATATTGAAGTGAATCTTTCGGCTGTTCAGTGCATGCAGCATCGTCTGGCAGAGGAATTCATTGAAATAATGAAAGATTTTAATATTGCGACCAATCAGATCAATTTTGAGATCACAGAGACTTCCGCAATGATCTCTAATAGTGCGGTATATCGGAATATTTCACACTTTGAACTTCATGGGGTCACACTTTCCCTTGATGACTATGGAACCGGATATTCTAATATATCTTATCTGTATCATTTGCCATTCCGTTTTATCAAGATTGATAAGAGTATTCTGTGGTCATCTGAGACCAACGAGAAAGCAGAGACGACGCTGAAAAATATTTTTGTTATGTCTAAGAAGCTGGATATGCGTGTTGTAATGGAAGGTGTCGAGACAGAGGAGCAGATTAAAAAACTTCTCAAATTAAAATGTGATTATTTCCAGGGTTATTATTTCTCAAAGCCGGTAAAAGGTGCTGAATTTATTGATTATGTTGAACATTTCGAATTACCGGAAGTATGTAAAGATGAAGGTGAAACAAAATAATGTCAAAAACAATAAATGAATTTTTTGGAGAACAGGGATATCGCCTGTTTTCTATTTCAACAGATATGAGATTTAGTATATTTGTGCAGGAAATCGCTTATTCGACCAATGCAATCTGTCTAATCAATTCATCACAAGCAGGACCTGCGCTTAGAGACTCGGTTGCCTATTTCCTCAATACACAGAGATCAATTCTTGAAAGACGTGGTGTCCTGGAGATTCATTTTCTGACGATTCTGGTTGGGGCGGAGTCCAATGATCTTCGAATGATCTGCCTGGAACATTATGATTACTGGTACTACAACACAGACCGTAGAAGTTTGGAAGTAGGGATGAATCAGATGCCGGATTACTATGGAATCCGGATTCCGTTCACGGAATTTACCTATGTGAATGGAATTACATTGATGAGACCTGTACAACAGCCTCAAATACAGCAGGCACCAGTACTGCCAACGCCGATGAATCCGATGGGACGGCCGATGCCTCAGTGGCAGCCGATACCGGGAATGCAGTTGCGAAGACGAGATCAGTATACTTATACGAATACACCACAGGATGGCCCTGTTTTTGGCAAAAAGAATTTCTTCCCCTGGGAGACCCTGATTCTGATTTTGATCAACATTGCAATCTATGTGTTGATGGTCTTTACGGATGCGGTTCCGATTGAGGATTGGATTCTGGATGAAAATATTCTGGGAGATTTTTCACAGTGCTATCGATTATTCTCCTATATGTTTCTGCATGCCAGTCTGGATCATTTGCTTGGCAATATGGTAATGCTTTATATTGCAGGGGCACTGGCGGAGCGTTATTACGGACGGATCAAATATCCGCTGATCTACCTGTTGGCAGGAATCCTTGGCGGAGGTGGTTCGACAATATTCTATCGTTTGATCGGAGAACCCTGTGGTACTGTGGGTGCGTCCGGAGCCATTATGGGAGTGTTAGGTGCATTGATTATTATGCTCCTGACCAATGGACAGATCTCACAGAGAAGAATCTCGGTGTGGAGAGTAATCGTTGTAATCCTGTTTTTGATCTATATCAATACACCATCGGGAGAGGGCAATATTAACTACGCCTGTCATGTTGTCGGATTGCTGGTTGGAATCTTACTGGCATTTCTGTTCATCCTGATTACAGGAGTTAAGAAAGAATAAATGGAGGAACATACATGAAGATCAACATTTACTATGGAGGCAGAGGACTGATTGGTGATCCAACGCTTTATGTTGTGAAGAAAATCATGCAGGTTTTGGAAGAGTTAAATGTGCATGTGGAACGATATGATCTCTACGATCAGAAAAATAATATTACAACCTTGCCGCAATCCTTAAAGGAGGCGGATGGTGTAATTCTTGCCACCACAGTGGAATGGCATGGAGTGGGAGGCTATATGATGAGCTTTCTGGATGCCTGCTGGCTCTTTGGGGACAAGGAGAAGATTAGGAAGATCTATATGGCACCGGTTGTCATGTCCACCACCTATGGAGAGAAGGAAGCGGAACTGGATCTGACTTCCGCATGGGAATCACTCGGAGGTATTACCTGTAAGGGACTCTGTGGATATATCGGAGACATTGCAGAATTGGAATGTAATGAAGCTTATCAGAAATTAATTGAGAAGAGCACAGAGAATATCTACCGGAGTATCAATCAGAAGAGTCCGACACTGCCGGTAAGTACACAGGCAGTGACACAGAAAGTCTATAAGACAAGGGATAATTTGCTGACGCAGCAGGAGACAGAGCAACTCTCTGAATATGTTTCGGATGATTCCTATGTTGAGAAGCAGAAGGAAGATATCAAGGAACTGACCAGTATTTTCAAGGAAATACTTGGATCTGAAACCAAGTCCAGCGCAGGAAATATGCTGGATGACTTTAGAAAACACTTCAAAGCACAGGCAGAGACGCATTTAAAATTCAGACTCAATGTAAAAAAGAAAGAAAAGCCGATAGCAATCCGCGTGGAAAATGCAGCACTGGACATCAGCTATGGAGAGATGGTCTATCCGGATGTTGAACTTACGCTGGAAGAGGAAGTGCTTGGAGAAATCATTGAAGGAAGAAAGACATTTCAGGGTGGTTTCATGGAAGGAAGCATTATTTCCAAGGGTGAATTCAGAAATCTGAGAATGCTGGATACACTCTTCCCGTTTATGGAAGATGCAGAGAAAAAATAAAGAGAAGTATGATAGATAAGAATTGATCATAAGTATTACAGATAAGAATTAGTGATAAGAATTAGTGATAAGTATTTAAGGATAAGGAGTAGTAAAGAGATGAGAGATGACAATTGTATTTTTTGTAAATTAGCGGCGGGAGAGATTCCCTCTAAGACGATCTATGAAGATGAGCAGTTTCGTGTGCTTCTTGACCTTGGACCGGCGACGAGAGGACATGCACTGATTATTCCGAAGGAGCATTATGCGAATCTGTTTGAGATACCGGAAGAACTGGCAATGGATGCAATGAAATTAGCGAAGAAGCTTGCTGTTAGGATGAAAGAACAATTACATTGTGATGGATTTAACCTTGTTCAGAACAATGGTGAGAGTGCCGGCCAGACAGTAATGCATTTTCATCTGCATCTGATACCGCGTTATGAAGATGATGGACAGCACATTCTATGGAAACCGTTAGAGTTTACAGATGAGGAGCTTAAGGCCATACAGAAGACAATCATTGGATAAATCCTGTAAGTTTAATTCTTTTTGCTGGCCTGATGTGTTGCAACGGTATCCTCAATCAGCTTCACAATGGTGCGGATGGAATCGTGCTGACCGGATTTACTCATATTATCGATAAAACTCTGTCTTGTGAAATAAAGCTCATGAATCTTGTCTACCAGAGAAACTTCATCGAGATCCTCCTCGCGAATCACCATACTAAAGCCCTGCGCTTCAAAGGAGGCGGCGTTGAGAAGCTGATCGCCACGACTGCTCTTGGCGGGCAGTGGAATTAACAGATTGGGGATACGAAGTGCGAGTAATTCACAGATGGCATTGGCACCTGCTCTGGAAATGACAACATCTGCCATGGCAAAGAGATCCTTTAAGTCTGCTTTGACATATTCAAATTGTTTATAACCTTCCTTGTTAAGAAGAATATTATCGACTTTGTCCTTGCCACAGATGTGTACTACCTGAAAATCATTTAACATATTGGGCAGGGATTTACGAACCACCTCGTTAATTGCATTGGCACCAAGACTTCCGCCAATCACAAGAACAACTGGCATATTGGCATTAAAACCGCATAACTCATAGGCAGCAATCTTGTTGCCCTTGGATAATTCCTCACGAATCGGAGATCCTGTCAGAATGGCCTTGCCTTCCGGCAGGTTTTTTGTTGTCTCCGGGAAATTACAGCAGATTTTCTCGGCAACAGGAATACAGAGCTTGTTGGCAAGCCCGGGAGTCATATCAGATTCGTGAATAATACATGGGATTTTGAGTGCTGCCGCAGCGCGGACAACAGGAACGGATACAAATCCACCTTTTGAAAAGACGATATCCGGTTGAAGTTCTTTGAGAATTTTATGGGCTTCATTGTAGCCCTTGATAACACGGAAAGGGTCGGAAAGATTCTTCGGGTCAAAGTACCTTCTGAATTTGCCGGTGGCAACACCATAATATGGAATGTCATAATCGGTAATCAGACGTTTCTCGATTCCTTCATAAGAACCAATGTAGGTAATATCATATCCCAGGGAACGTAGTGTTGGGAGTAATGCAATATTCGGGGTCACATGCCCTGCGGTACCGCCGCCTGTCAAAACTATTTTTTTCATATCGGGTCTCCATGCCTTTCCAATTGATGATGGTTCATACAAATGTTTCGTGTTTTACTGCTGACTCATCATTTGTTGCAATGCGACGGCAAGCTGGTCAGGACAAGAGGTGTTGCGCATTCCGCAGGTAATGCCACTTAGTTTTTGGATTGCATCATTGGCATCCATGCCCTCTACCAGGGCTCCGATTCCTTTGTGGTTACCATTACAACCGCCGGTAAATGTAACGGATTTAATTATATTCTGATCCAGTTCTATGTCAATGGCCTGTGCGCAGATTCCTTTTGGTATAAATCTCATGCTCATATCTCCTCTTCATTTCACGCTAGTTCACATGATTATAGCAGATTCCCCGTGTGCTTTCCAGTATGAGGGGCAAATTTTAGAAGAAAATGTAAATGGATTACCCCCCCAATACCCTTGGGTAGTGTCAAATACCTACCTTGTTTTATTGTTCTAAACCTTGATTTTATGGGAGTTTGCACCAAAAAGAGCATTGACCTCCCTTTTTTTGATATAATGTCCTCGACCAAAATTCCAAAATACCGAAAGGAGCCAATG
>JAKQFQ010000112.1 GCA_029558315.1 Bacillota bacterium | reverse complement strand
CTCAATCAAAGACAAACCTGTATCCTATATGTATTTTTAAATTCTTTACAGGACTGGTATACGAGAAGGCGAATTGCTGGCTCTGACTGCGGAAGATATTAATCTTACCGAAAAGAGCATTCGTGTCAACAAGACCTACTCCCGAAGCAAAGGAAAAGATCTCATTACTACTCCAAAGACCAAGAAAAGCAAACGTATTGTTCCCATTCCAGACTTTCTATTTCAGGAAGTAAAGGATTATATGGACAAACAGTATATGCTTGATCCCAAGAGCAGATTATTTCCTTTTACCAAATCATTTCTTGCACATGAAATGAAACGAGGTTCCAATGCTTCTGGTGTAAAGAAAATACGGATTCATGATGTGAGGCACTCCCACGCTTCTCTTCTTATCAATGAGGGCTACGATGCCCTTGTGATTGCTAACAGACTGGGGCATGAGAAAGTATCCACAACACTGAACACTTACTCGCATATGTTTCCACACAAACAGAAAGAATTGGTTGATAATCTTCAAAATCTGGGTGAGAAAGCAATTCCTACACCGCCTTCACCAGATGATATCTTTTCACTGGATATTTTTGAAGATACTATGGATGACACAGCAACAGCTAATTTCCCACCAACACTAATTGGTCCAGTTCCAAAAGAAAAGGCACCTGGAAAGGTAATCCAAATGCCAATTCGAAACATTGTTTAATATCAACTTTAATATCAGCCATGCCATAAAAACATGTGCTGTATTGTCACTAAATTCTACTATAAGCCACATAAGAATTAAGAAAAAGGATAGTTGCGGTTAGTAGCAAAGTAGTAGCAGAGACAAAAGAAAAGTCCGGGAGTGCCCTATTTATAAGGCTTCCCAGACTCGTTGCTGCTATTCAAACTCAATCGTTCCAGGTGGTTTACTCGTCAAATCATACATTACTCTATTAACACCCTTCACTTCATTAATAATTCGATTCGTTACCTTAAACAATACTTCCATCGGAAGCTCTGCGCATTCTGCTGTCATAAAATCTGAAGTATTCACTGCCCTTAGGGCGATCGCATAGTCATAGGTTCTGAAATCTCCCATAACACCAACCGATCTCATATTGGTCAATGCTGCAAAATACTGTCCAAGGCCTTTGTCACAGCCTGCCTTCGCAATTTCTTCCCTGTAAATGTAATCTGCATCCTGCACGATCTTAACTTTCTCTGCAGTAACTTCCCCAATGATACGGATTCCAAGTCCGGGACCGGGGAATGGCTGCCGATACACTAAGTATTCCGGAATGCCAAGTTCCAGACCGGCTTTTCTGACCTCATCCTTAAAAAGCATCCGCAGAGGTTCGATAATCTCTTTAAAATCCACAATATCCGGCAGTCCACCAACATTGTGGTGACTCTTGATAACGGCCGATTTGCCAAGTCCGCTCTCAATGACATCGGGATAAATCGTTCCCTGTACAAGGAAATCTACAGATCCGATTTTCTTTGCTTCTTCTTCGAATACACGGATGAATTCTTCCCCGATAATCTTACGCTTCTGCTCCGGTTCAGACACACCCTTCAATCTCTCACAGTAACGTTCCTGCGCATTGACACGAATAAAATTAAGTTCATAAGGGCCATTCGGTCCAAAGACTGCTTCTACCTCATCGCCTTCATTTTTACGAAGAAGACCGTGATCAACAAAGACACAGGTCAGCTGCTTCCCAACTGCCTTAGACAGCATAACTGCTGCCACAGAGGAATCAACTCCGCCGGATAATGCACAGAGTACTTTACCGGTTCCAATCTTATCGCGAAGCTGCTTAATGCTTGTCTCCACGAAAGAATCCATCTTCCAGTCGCCCTTGCAGCCACATACCTGATAGACAAATGCGCGAAGCATTTTAATACCCTCTCTGGTATGCATCACTTCCGGATGAAACTGGGTTGCATATAATTTGCGCTCCGGGCACTCCATCGCCGCTACCGGGCAATCATTGGTAAATGCCGTAACCTTGAAGCCTTCCGGCTGTTTCGCAATATAATCGGTATGACTCATCCAGCATACCGTCTTCTCTTCTACCTCTGAAAATAATACAGAATCTTTGACAACACTGACTTCCGTATGTCCATATTCGCTTACGGGTGCGGTCTTAACCTCCCCGCCCAGTGTATAGGCCATCAGCTGAGATCCGTAACAGATTCCCAGAATTGGGATTCCGAGTTCAAAAATTTCTTTCTGATAATGCGGAGATGCAGGATCATAGACGCTATTGGGTCCTCCGGTAAAAATGATTCCCTTCGGATTCAATGCCTTAATCTCCTCAAGTCCCATTGTATATGGTTTCACTTCACAATAGACATTACATTCCCTGACTCTTCTGGCAATCAGCTGATTATACTGACCACCAAAGTCCAGTACAATAACCAGTTCCTTTTCCATGATTGGCTCCATTTCTGTGATCTTCTATGACATAGACCACATCTATATTAGATTTCGTACTTCATCCTACGAATCACCCTATATGCCAAATAATTATATAGGTACTCTTTTCCTTTGTCAAAGTATTCTGCTTATACAATCATGAAAACATTGTAATTGACTTATATCTCACGTTAATCTGACTAACTTTTTTCATAATCTGCATTAATGAACTACACGGAGGCAAACACCCCCGCATAGTCATTGTCTGATAAAGCATATTATACCTGGTCAAAGCTTTCAGCACTTTACATTTTACTTACTGCTCCTTTTCTGCTTTCTTTTCTGCTTTCTTTTCTTCTCTTATAACTACATAATACTCAAATACACTGACGATTAATCCTAGTCCAAAGACGATACTGTATAGATTGGCAAATGTGAATGCATCGAATCCTGTTGACAGGACAAATGTCACCATCGTCACTGCCAAAGCGGTATAACTGGCGATTGGCAATTTGGGTTTGGCTGAGCTAAGGAATGCCATTACAATAATTCCAAGAAGAAGAATGATGTTCAACATAGAAAGACTCTTACCTGATTTTTCTTCTGCTGTACCAATTACAGTTACCTGGCTCGCGTTCCGCTCATTTACCTCATTGCGGATATTATCAGTGTTGTTAGCAGCTTCTGCATTCTCCGTTCCTGTGATCGCTGTATCCTTTTGTCCCGTTATCGCTGCATTCTCCGATCCTTCTGCAGTCATCTCTTCTGCAATGCCTTCATCTGCTGCCGTAACGATATCATTTGCTTCATTGCCTTCTGTTGATATGATATCATTTGCTTCATTGGATAACGCCATCAATCATGGCGTTCGTAAGAAGAACTCCTTCGGTGAGGTAAATGTCACCATTCGCCGGGAAATGAACGAGCTCGCATTCTCCATTAAAGATACCGGAATCGGCATAGAAAGCTCGCAGCTTCCTTCTCTTCTTCTTCAAAAGGAAGACGGACAGTTTCACTCGCTCTTCCATATCAACGCCCGATTGATGGAACAGTATCATAATGGCCTTCACCTTCAAAGTTCACCATCAGAAGGCACCACAGTTGAATTTTTGATTCCTCTTTCTTAGAACTGTTTCTTCTTCATAATCTTCAATGCGATGGCCATCGTACTTGCGGTAACAATAATAGTAATAATCGCAATCGGAATAATCAGAATCATTCCGTTGGTTTCTTTCACTTTGATCATCAATTGATTCACAATTCCCTGTGTATCAATGCTTAACAATTCCACCAGTTTCATGCTTCCAATAATTGCTGCTGCCAGAACTGCTGCAATTGCAATGGTTACCAGACGCCCATTATCTCCACCAAATTTCAGCTGAATCGGTATCATAATTGCAACAAGGTTCCAGTAAATAATAAATGTTGCCAGACTTCCTATCATGAATTCCAGGGAGAAATCTCCGCTTGGACGTATGAACTGAGCCAACAATCCAAATACATCTCCAATGACAAGTCCGATTAAAAGGCATACTCCTGCAAATACATATTTCTCTCTAACATAGATTTTTCGTGTAACCGGAAGCGTCATCAGAAACGCATTGCTGTGATCCACTTCATCAAAGCTTATCGTTGTCATGACACTCATCCCAAGAAACATCATAATATATGCGATGGCAAATTCTACTCCTGTACTGGAAAACACAAAGAAAGCTGCCAGACACAGAAACATAATCAACATACGATAATTCTTCATCGTTAATCGCATATCCTTAATCAATAATCCCTTCATCTATTTGTCCTCCTTTATAATCTCTCTCCACGTTCCATCATGATCAGCACATCATCAATACTTCCTTTTTCCATTACGATATCAGGATAATTCTCTGCATAAAACTGTTTCTCTTTGGTAAGACAACAGTATCCATAGGCCTCTTTCTTCATATAGAGAAGATGTTTCCTCTCAATTGTTGCATACTGTTTTTCATCCAGCTTCAAAATTCCATATTCATCGGTTAATGCATCCGTTGCTTCATGAAGAACAATTTTACCACCGTGAATAATATAGATATCATCACAGAATCCCTCCAGATCGCTGGAAATATGAGAACTAATAAGTATTGCACGTTCATTATTCATATAATCTCTTAGTAGTTCCAGTAATTCATCTCGTGCAATAACATCCAGACCGGCAGTCGGCTCATCCAGGATCAAAAGATTCGCCTCATGGCTGATTGCCACCAGAATCTTCACTTTTGCACGCATTCCTGTGGAAAATTCTTTTAGCTTTTTGTTCAATGGAATCTGAAACCGTTCACACTCTTCCAAAAATTTATTTTTATCAAAGGCGTGATACATCGCATTCAGAATCGGCACAATGTCTTTCACGGTCATATATTCAGAAAAACCACTGTCTGTCATAACAACTCCAAGTTTTTCTTTCTCCGCTATTGTCAACTCGCTAATATCCTTACCAAAGATTCTAATCTCACCACTATCCGGCGCAAGCAAGCCTAAGATAGATTTAAATGTTGTACTTTTACCGGCACCATTGGCTCCAACCAGTCCAGTGATACATCCCGGTAATACATTCATGCTGCAATTCAGTTCGAAGGATTTGTAACTCTTCCTCACATCTCTTATCTCAATCATACTGATTCCTTTCCGGTGTCTTACACCATTTAGTTTTTCTCCTATTCCTCTAACAGCAAAAGAAACATTTTCTTTATTTCTTCAGATTGCATTCCTGCGTTTTTAGCTTCTCTTAATACACTCTCCATATGAAGCTCTATTTCTCTATGCCTTTCTTCCTTCAACATTCCGACACTGATTCGTGCAATATAACTGCCTTTTCCATGAATCGTAACAACATATCCATCCTCCTCAAGCACATCATATGCTTTCTTCACTGTCAACGCACTAATCTTCAAATCTTTTGAAAGATTTCGCACGGAAGGAAGAGGCGTCTCTTCAACTAAAGAACCATCCACGACCTGTAACTTAATCTGCTCTACAATCTGCTCATAAATCGGTTGCATAGATGCATTATTCAAAATAATCCGCATGCTCTTTCCTCCTTCTTGCAAACAGTGTAAAACAGTATAAAACAGTTGTCAACTGTTTTATACTGTTTATTTGTGAAAAATCTATGACTCTACATAGTGAAGATATTTCTCCCTCGTAGCAAGACCACCTCTGATATGTCTTTCAGACTTATTGACATCCAGAACTTTTCTTGCTTCTCTGGCAAGCGTTGGGTTAATCTGCATCAGGCGCTCAGTCACGTCTTTATGAACTGTTGACTTCGAAATCCCGAATTGCTTGGCCGTCTGCCGTACCGTTGCATTGTTCTCAATTATGTAAGCGGCAACCTCCATTGCACGTTCCTCAATATATCCTTTCAAAAGCCCCTCAATACTTTTTTTACATTGTATGAAAGTGGGACATGGGATATGCATAACGAGTAAAATGGGAATTTGTTTCCATGCTGATGCAAAGTAACCAAAGTGGCAACAATGTCCTTGCTTTATTACAGGGATAATTTTATAATACTGATTATCTTTGAGTACAACATTAGAGAGGATACATAGGATGCAAAAGCTTCGGGAAAGACTAACAGATTTTAAGGATTATTGCAAAGAGCACCTTGCTTTTCGCGTGCTTTTTAGCATTTTTATCATTTCACTATTTATTCTGATGATCTATCTATCGGCCTATAACATATCGCAGATACAAGCAGAATCAGCATTTAATCAGGCGCAGACTCAGGCAATGATTATCGTTTCCTCCGATGAAGCAACTAATCAGTACATCAAAAATTTCCTTGATGACGATAAAAATAATGATAATTACAGTGATTTTCTAACAGAATATACATATGATTTTGAGACTTTGATGGCAGAAAATCCTGACACAATCGGTTGGATTACCATTCCCGGAACCAATGTGGATTATCCGCTTATGCAGAAGATTACAGATAATGATTATTATCTGCATCATGGTTTTGATACCCTGCCCAGTGTTCAGGGATGTCTGTTTCTAGAGGGATATAATCATGCAACGATGACCGATTCCATCTCTGTTATTTATGGTCATAATATGCGAAACCAATCGATGTTTGCCACGCTTCATTACTATGAAGACGAAGCGTTCTTCCAGGAACATCGTTATTTCTTTGTTTACCTTCCTGGAAAAACATTTATCTATGAAGTCATAGCCGCTTCTCAATATACCGATGAGCATATTCTAACTGCAATGCTTAATACCGATTACGAAACATACAACGAAAGCTTTCTACAAAAAGTTCGTGATTTTGAAGATGTCAACGCACATTTTATTGACATAGAGCCACTAACCAGCGAGGATGCACTGCTCGTACTTTCTACCTGTACCGGAAGCAACAAGCAGCACCGCTATCTCGTTATTGGTCGATTGATTAGAACCAATGAATAACGAATCAATCCTTCCACTCGGTATCTATGTTACGAAACACACCTTCCATGCCATACGCAATCAGATGAAAATAACGTTCTATATCAGCATCTGTTCCTGGCAAATGACCATCCACAACTCTTACAGCAAAACTTAATGTGATTTCTACTACATACACCCAGAAAGTCTGTGCATCTTCCTTAAATTCATTCGAATATCTCTTGATAAATGACAAAAAGAAAGAAAGAGACTTATCCTGTCCCGCTACGACCTCCTCTGTAAAATATGCAGAATGACGGATTGCTCTGTAATACTTAACATAATCCGGATGTGCAATTAAAAAATTAAAGTACCGGTACCATAACTCCCTAATGCCCTTTCTGACATTATTGTCATCAATTTTTACAGCTACCATTTCATCATTGATCTGATTATCAATATGATAAAGGCTTTCCACCAGCAAATTCTCCTTGTTTTCGAAGTAATTGAACATACTTCCAACACTAATTCCACATTCCGAAGAAATCTTTCGCATCGTAACATTTTCAATTCCGTCTAACGCAACAATTAGTATTGTTGCATCAATAATACTGTCTCTACTAATAGTTTTTTTTCTCATGGTCTCTAGTATAAATTATCTTTGTTATATTGTCAACGAACAGCTTAAGATACCCCAAAACTTTGGCAATTCTGCTATTTTATTTTTATCCATATTATGGTAATATGGTATTGATTTAATTATATGAGCATTCGTTCAAGTTCTTACCCCGGAGGAGTTAAAATGAAACACAATTTTATGCGAAACAAACTGATTCGTATTAAACTGTACCCCTTGTCAAGGACATTTTTAAAACTTGAGTTCCCTATTGTTGGACACCTCAGTTTTGCATAAATCCCTGCTCTTGGACATGTTCAAGAATCAGCAAGCCCCACATATTGGACACATTGATTCTGGTACTC
>JAKQFQ010000197.1 GCA_029558315.1 Bacillota bacterium | reverse complement strand
GAGTGCTGAGACTTTGCGAGCCTTATGTCCCTATGAAAACAGGTATGCTAATCAAGTCAGGAATTCTGGGAACAGTTATCGGATCAGGTAAGGTGGCTTACATTGCTCCATATGCACGTTACCAGTATTATCTTGTTCGGAAAACAAAATCTGAGACTGGAAAATTGCGTGGGAGCTTTTGGTTCCAACGCATGAAAGAAGTGCATGGTCGAGAAATATTAGACGGTGCTGCTAAACTTACGGGTGGTGATGCTGAAGGTAAAATATGAGCATAATTAGTGCAATTCGAGCATATCTGAAAAATTATACTGGGTTAGCATCGGGTGCGCCTGTGTGGGTTGATTATCTTGGTGCAATACCTACAGAATATTCAGTTGTTCCACTTGCTGGGAATAAAATTGTGGAGCAATATGTTGACGGTTCCTCACTTCGTGAGTATCCTTTTGCTTTCAGAAGTGTAGAGAGTACTGCTGCCGATCTGGAGCGATTAGAGAATAATGGATTCTTTGAAGCATTTGCAGATTGGTTAGAGTCTCAAACGGAAGCTGGAAATTTTCCAACGTTAGATAGTGGACAAACCCCAGAGCTTATTGAAGCAACAGGCTGGGGTTATTTGTACGAACAAGGAAACTCCGATACTGGAATTTACCAAATTCAGTGTCGGCTATTGTATAAACAGGAGTAGAAATGGAAAAGATAAAGCGATCAAAGTTTATGACCTTTATGAATATAACTCCCTCTTCCACACCAACTTATGCTTTGATTGGAAGTGGAGTCACTGCAGGTTCTATCGGATATAATCCAAAAGTTGAAGAGGAAACTTATATTCATCAAGACAGTGCCACTATTACAGTGGAGAGCTATGCACCTAAACTGCCAATAGAATCAACCGCTGTCATTGGAGACAGTGTGTTTGAATTCATAGACAGTCTCAGAATCTCTCGTGCAGTTTTAAGTGCTGCAGAGACAGATATTGTAAATGTATGGGCATATGAGACAGGTGGTCCTACAGCATATCCTGCTGAAAAGCAGACAGTCTCTATCCAAATTGACGAATTTGGTGGTGAAGGCGGTTCCAGTACAAAAATTAATTATACCATCAACTTCATCGGAGATCCCATACCTGGCACTTTTAACACAACTTCAAAAACATTTACTGCAAGTTAGGAGCAGCTATGGCTAAAATAAAAAGAAGCGCATTTCGTTCGTTCCTGAATGTGGGAACGCTTGCATCTCCAAGCTGGGGTTTAATTGGTGAAGGAGTTACTGCAGGGTCTATCGGTTACAATCCAAAAGTGGAAGAGGAAACTTATATTCACGAGGACAATGCCACGGTTACAGTAGAAAGTTATGCTCCTAAATTTCCGATAGAGTCGACAGCTATTAAAGATGATGCTGTGTTCGAATTTGTGGACACTTTACGGAAAGATAGAGGTATTCTCTCAGCTGCAGAGACTGAAGTTATAAATGTGTGGACGTACAAAAATCCAATTTCAGGTTATTACCCTGCAGAGAAACAGTTTTGCAGTGTACAATTAGATGAATTTGGAGGGGAGGGCGGCAGCTCTAATAAAATTAACTACACAGTAAACTTTATTGGAGATCCTGTACTGGGAAGATTCAATCCGACAACAAAAGTTTGGTCGCCGCTGGAAGCACCGCTCACACACACTTTAACAACTCTTACACTGGGTTCAGGAACATTATCACCGCTGTTCACAGCTAATAAAAGTAACCTGTTCTACACAACTTCCATCGCAGCTGCAACTGTAACGGTTAGCAGCGCTTTGAGCGGTGCAACTATTGTGCAGAAATGCAATGATGTTGTGGTTGCACAGGGCGCTGATGCGAATTTGAATCTTGGGAAAAATACAATTACTATCGCAGTAACGGTTAGTGGTGTTACTTATACCTATGTTATTGAAGCCACAAGGACAGTATAATGGACAATCTTCGAATTGACTCTGGCTTAAAAAGGATTATGATAAACGATGATCCGAATAGGTTCATTGAATTTAATCCTAACGATGTTTTGTTTGCTGAAAAATTCTATGCTCTTATAAAAGTGTTTGAAGAGCAGGAAGTAAAGTTTCAAGAACGCATCGAACAAATCCAGAAGAATGAAGAAAAAGATGCATATGGGATTCCTGTGAATACGCAAGAAACTTTAGATTTCGTTGTCGAGGTTTGTAATTTCTTGCGAGAGCAAATAGATAAGGTTTTCGGTGCTGGGACTTCTCAAACAGTTTTTGGAGAAACCCAATCTCTGGAAATGTTTGAACAATTTTTCACAGGTATTACACCATTCATTAAATCTTCTCGGACGGAAAAGGTTACAAAATATACTCGAAAGAAATAATGAACATATTAGTAGACAGACTGCCGATCTCTATTGAAATAGGTGGGAAAGAGTATGAAATAAACTCTGATTTCAGATATTGTCTGTCTACAATACTTGCATTCGAGGATGAAGAGCTTGCAGACATAGAGAAATATCAAATTATGCTGCTCAATTTGTATAAGGAAATCCCAGAAGATTTGAATGAGGCTCTTCAAAAAGCAATTTGGTTTCTGAATTGCGGGAATGAAAAGCTGGATGAAGAATTTTCAGGTATGCGATTATACAGCTTTCAGAAAGATGCCAATTACATTTTCGCAGCTTTCAAGCAGACACACAATATCGATCTTCAAACAATAGAATATTTGCACTGGTGGGAATTTATGGCTTTGTTCATGGATTTGGGACAAGACACCACTTTTTGCCAATTGATAAGTCTGCGAAAACGTGTAAAAACAGGCAAAGCCACAAAAGAGGAAAGAGAAATTGCAAGAGAAATGGGAGATGTATTTGATATTCCAGATTACGATGATCGCACTCTGGAAGAGAAAGAAGCTGAACGTCTATTTCTTGAAGCGATGGAAGTGCATTAATGAAATTAGGTTACGACGGAACAATAAGATTTGACACTCGAATAGACACAGCGGGTGTTAATGAGGGCATCGCAAAGATCGGAAATTCTCTCAAGGGGGCTGGAAAAGCATTTTTGGGTTTCGGAAAGAGTGTCGGAAAAGTCCTGGCAGGAATTGGAAAAGCACTTACAATCGGAATTATTGTTCTCATTGTAGCAGCTGTTGCTGCAATTGCTGGTTTAATCCGTCTAATTTCTTCAGCAGGTAAAGCAGCTGCAAGTGCAGGCGAAGATGTCCTCCAACAAGCAAGAAAACTTGAAGAACTTAAGCAGACTTTTGCAGAACTGAAAAATGCTATAACGGATGCATTTCGTCCACTGATCCTGGCAGCAATGCCGTGGATCACAACGGTTACTAATGCAGTTATACGGTTGTTGAACTTAATTGCACAGGTAATAGCTTCATTAACAGGTCAAGAAGGATATTGGAAAACTGTAGAAGCAGGAGCAGAAGCTGCAGGAGGTGCTGCTGACAAGGCAAAAGGTGCTTTAGCTGGGTTCGACAAAATAAATGTTCTCGATACAACTGAAAATCAAGGTGGTGGTGGAGGTGGAGCGAGTCAAGAATGGGTAAAAATTGGAGATGAAGCATTAAGTATTGCGGACAGAATAAAAGCTATATTTGAAGAAGGTAATTGGTATGAGTTAGGACTTAGTATCGGGCAGAAATTTAGTGAAGGCATAGCAGGTGTGCCGTGGGGTGAAATTGGAAAGAAGATCTCAGACGGTATAATAGGTGTCCTTGATTTTTCATCTGGTTTCATGAAGGGTTTTGATTGGAGCAGTTTGGGCACAGGCTTCGCTGATAGCATTAACAATATTGACTGGGTTGGAATAATAGCTGGAGCAGGAGAAAATCTAAGTGTAGCTATAAATGGATTGCTTGATTTGGTTATTGGATTCATTGAAGGATTAGATTGGGGAAAATTAGGTACTAATATATGGGACAGCATTGGAGCATTTTTGGAGAGCATAGATTGGAGTGGCATAGTCTCAAGAGTATTTGAATTGCTCGGTGCTGCAATTGGTGGTGCAACTGCACTTATAGTAAGTTTAGTAACAAGAGCTTGGGAAGCGTTAAAAGAAGGCTGGGAAAGCACAAAAACTTATTTCAACGCTTACATTGAAGAAGCAGGCGGTAATATATGGGAGGGAGTCTTAAACGGCATTATTAATGCAATCAAGGATATCGGAACTTGGATTAAGGAGCACATAATAGATCCATTTGTTGACGGTTTTAAGAAAGCGTTTGGGATCACGTCACCGTCTACTGTTATGGCAGAATTGGGTGGAGATCTCATAGAGGGATTAAAGCAAGGTATCCTGAATGCGTGGACAGCAATGGGTGCTTGGATCTCCGAGAATATCACTGGTCCGATAAAAGAATGGTTTTCGCAAACGTGGGAGAGCATTAAAATTACCGCAGAGACCAAATGGGGAGATATAAAAGATAGCATTAATAAGGCTAAAGACAAAATTGAAGAGTACTGGAAAACTTCCAAAGATTGGTTCAACGTCACAGTATTAATACCGATTAAAAATTTCTTTACTG
>JAKQFQ010000178.1 GCA_029558315.1 Bacillota bacterium | reverse complement strand
CACGGTATCGCCTGCAGAGTAAGGTGACACTTTTGATGACTGGAGTTTTAATTGTGTTACCAACACTTTATTTCTATTTTGTGGAATTTACGCGCCCGGTATGGCAGGAACTGTCAAGCACAGAACGATTACTGGATGCTTTTTTTATGGCGGTGACACCTCGAACCGCTGGATTTAATACGGTGAATCTGAATCAGATTAGTGAGCCGGGCAGTGCAATTACCATTATTCTGATGCTGATTGGAGGTTCTCCGGGTTCGACTGCCGGAGGCATGAAGACAACAACTGTATTTGTTCTGCTGGTAACTTCGTATACAATTTTCAGACGGAAGGAGGATACCAACTGTTTTGGCAGAAGGATGATGGAAGATACGATCAGAAATGCTGCTACGATTATGATGATGTATCTGTTTTTATTCCTGATAGGTGGTATTTTGATAGGCTGTATTGAGGATGTTCCGATTTTGAATGCACTGTTTGAAACTGCCTCAGCAATTGGAACTGTTGGACTGACACTTGGTATTACACCTTCGCTTGGTGTGGCATCCAGATGGATTCTGATTGTACTGATGTTTCTTGGAAGAGTGGGTGGGCTGACCCTGATTTATGCAACAATAGCGAGGAAGAAAAGCAGTTTCTCCAGACTTCCCCAGGAAAAAATCACTGTCGGATAATAGTGGGACAAATAGTAACGGTAGCAAATTCACAAAAAGGAGTATAAAATGAGATCAGTATTATTAATAGGATTAGGAAGATTTGGAAGACAGATTGCAATGAAGCTCTATGACATGCGTCAGCAGGTAATGGCAGTGGATAAAAATTCAGAGCGTGTGGATGTGGTGCTTCCATTTGTGACAGGTGCATTGATTGGTGACAGCACAAATATTGATTTCTTAAAATCACTGGGTGTGCGGAATTTTGATGTTTGTATCGTTGCTGTTGGTAATGATTTCCAGGCATCCCTGGAGACGACATCACTTCTTAAGGAACTTGGCGCCAAAATGGTTGTTTCAAGAGCAGCACAGGATGTACAGGCCAAATTTCTTCTGCGCAATGGCGCGGATGAAATTGTCTATCCGGAGAAACAGCTTGCGAATTGGACAGCAATCCGTTACAGCTCGGAGCATATCTTTGATTATATTGAATTGTCGGAGGATTATGCCATCTTTGAGGTTGAGGTCCCGGAGGGTTGGAAGGGCAAGACCATAGGAGAGATGAATGTAAGACAGAAGTACAATATAAACATTATGGGAATCAAGAAGGAGAAGCATATGGATCTTAACATTACTGCAGATACACCGCTGGCTGCCAGTGCTAACATTATGGTTCTTGGAAGCTATAAGGATATTCAAAAATGCTTCCGAATATAGAACCAACAGTGGAAGAGCATATTCTGGACATTTATAGCATTCCGGATCATGATGCTGATGATAAGATGCGCCCAAAAAGCAGAAGGAGTAAGCTCCATTTTTCGTGGAAAGATATAGGAATCAGTTTTTTGATTCTGCTATTAGCCACGCTTTTTGGACTTCTGTTTGAACACTTTGATTTCAGCGAAGCCAATATTATCATGGTCTATATTCTTGGGGTGCTGATTGTGTCTGTGATAACATCAACAAGAATCTACAGTCTGCTTGCATCAATCATCAGTGTCATTGTATTTAATTTCTTCTTTACAGATCCCCGTTATACGTTATTAGCTTATGATAAAGATTATCCGGTAACCTTTGTGGTTATGCTGATTGCTGCATTTATCACCGGTTCTTTGGCGAATCAGCTGAAAAATCAGGCGAAACAGTCGGCAAATGCGGCTTACAGAACACAGATCCTGTTTGATACAAGTCATCTTCTGGAAAAGGCAAGGGAGAAGGACGAAATCTTAAATGCTACAGCCAGGCAATTGATTAAGCTGTTTAACCGTTCTATTGTAATTTATCCAAGAGACGAGGGCGGATTAGAAGAGCCATGTTTCTTTGCGGCCAAGGATAGTCAGGATGAAGAGATGATGGTTACGAAGGAGGAACGAAGGGCAGCAGACTGGGTTGTCGGACATGCCCATCGGGCAGGGGCTACGACCAGTCAGTATGCAGAAGCATATGCGTTATATCTTCCAATACAACTCAATAACTGGAGCTACGGGGTGTTGGCAATTGCCGGCAAACAGCCGCTTGATGCATTTGAAAATTCGGTCTTACTTTCTATTCTTGGAGAGTGTGCTCTGGCTTTGGAAAATGAGAAGAATGCAAGAGAGAAAGAGCAGGCTGCCGTTTTGGCACAGAAGGAACATTTTCGCGCCAATCTTTTACGCTCCATATCCCACGATCTGCGGACTCCCCTGACAGCAATCTCCGGCAATGCGGCTAATCTGCTGTACAGTAGCGAACGGTTTGATGAAGCAACGAAGAAAATGTTATATACAGATATTTATGATGATGCAATGTGGCTGATTACTTTAGTGGAAAATCTCCTGGCTGTTACTCGAATTGAGGAGGGCAGTATGGTTTTGCATCTTTCTTCGGAGCTGATAGAAGAGGTTATTGCTGAAGCACTCAAACACGTCGATCGAAATAAGGAAGAGCATTCGCTGAAGGTGAGACGCAGGGAGGATTTTCTTCTTGCTAAAATGGATGCCAGGCTGATTATTCAGGTTATTATCAATCTTGTGGACAATGCCATAAAGTATACGCCAAAGGGATCTGAAATAGTGATTTCAACAAGGAAAAAGGATGCATTTGTTGAAGTGGAAGTTGCTGACAATGGACCGGGAATAACCGATGAAGCCAAGCTGCATGTTTTTGATATGTTTTATTCCGGGGAGAATAAGATTGCTGACAGCAGAAGAAGCCTTGGCTTGGGGTTGTTTTTATGCAAGGCCATAATTGACGCTCATGGAGGCAGGATTACGGTATCAGACAAGAAACCAACAGGAACCATTTTTACGTTTACATTACCAATCGGGGAGGTACAGCTTAATGAATAAAACATCCATATTGGTGGTTGAAGATGATCCAACCGTACGCAATCTGATTACAATTACGTTAAAAGCACATGATTACAAGTACCTGACTGCGGATAGCGGAGAAAATGCAATCATGGAGAGCGTCTCACACAATCCGGATATCATACTTCTGGATCTTGGACTTCCGGATCTGGATGGAATTGAAGTGATTAAGAAGATACGTTCCTGGTGTAATGTTCCGATTATCATTGTAAGTGCAAGAAGTGAAGATGCAGATAAGATTGAAGCTTTAGACGCCGGGGCAGATGACTATCTGACCAAACCATTTTCCGTTGAAGAATTGTTGGCGAGATTACGAGTCATCGAGAGAAGACTGACCTATATGCAAGGTGTAGTCGCATCCAATTCCACCTTTCACAATGGCAATCTTACCATCGATTACGTTGCCGGCTGCGCTTATCTTGGGGATATGGAACTGCATCTGACTCCAATAGAATATAAATTGTTGTGTGAACTTTCCAGAAATATTGGTAAAGTTCTCACACATACATTTCTTACCAATCGAATCTGGGGGCGCAGCTGGGAGAACGATGTGGCTTCGCTGCGTGTCTATATGGCAACGCTTCGTAAGAAATTAGAGCCGGAAGGCTGTGAGTATCAATACATTCAGACACATATTGGTATCGGGTACCGAATGCTGAAGGTCTAAATGAGACAATGACCATGCAGAGCATATTGAATCATGGTTAATTTAATTAACAATTATTTAACACATCGTCAATGGAAATTCTGACCGCAGGGCATTATGATGAAGAAAAGTCTTCTATAACAGAAGAGAGATTCCATATCGTGGAGGTGTGAAATGATAGGCGAGATAATCAAAGAAAAACGAAAAAATCTGAAGCTGACACAGGAGCAGGTTGCAGAATATCTTGGTGTTACAACACCGGCTGTAAATAAATGGGAAAAGGGAGTCTCCCAACCGGATATTGCGCTGTTAGCTCCACTGGCAAGACTTCTTAAGACGGATGTGAATACACTGCTGGGATATCAATCGGAACTGACCGAACAGGAACTCTGCCAGATGGATAATGAAATTATGAAATGTATTGGCACGGATGGGTTTGCGCAAGGTCTGGCGCTGGCAAGGGCAAAGATGCAGGAATTCCCCAACAATGGCAAGCTGATTCATAATCTGGCACTTCTCTTAGATGGCATGCTGATGGTGTCGGATGCAGAGCAGGCACAGAAGGAACAATGGCAGGAAGAAATCTTTACATTATACCAGCAGCTGTTTACGGATGATGATGTGACCAATGATGACAGCAGAAATGCAATTCTGGAGATCAAGAATAGTGCTGCCTTTATGTTAGCGTCCAAATACATCGCCAAGAATCGTCTGAAGGAAGCACAGGAGATGATTGATTTTCTGCCCAATCATAGTGCTATGGATAAACGGATGCTTCAGGCGAATCGGTATTCCTGCGATGGATTGAAGAAGGAAGCAGAAGCCATTCATGAGAGAATGCTTCTGTCTGATGCGACGAACCTATGGAATCATTTGCTGGTTTTAATTGAACTGGCAATCGAAGAAAATGATTTGCACCGTGCTAATGTAATTGGAGATATATGCTTTCATTGTGCAGAAATTCTTGATTTTCCGGATTATTACCAGATCATTCCACAGATGGAACTGGCAGCACTCAAGAAGGAGAAGGAACGAACACTGGACCTTATGGAGGCACTCTTTCAATCTGTTCAAACACCTCTTTTGTGGAATTATGAACAGAAGATATTATATCGATATGTTCTGGATAAGAAGAAGATAGTGTCAAATAAGTTATGAAAAAAATGAGCAAAGAAAAAGGCTCAGATGAACCTTGAAAACG
>JAKQFQ010000135.1 GCA_029558315.1 Bacillota bacterium | reverse complement strand
TTTTACGTGATTCTGTGTTATTATTTGGGTAGTCCATAGTTGTTATCCTTTCGTGTGTGTTTTTTTGTCGTGATTAAATCATAACACAGATAATCCACTATGGATTTTTTATTTAGTTCAATTTCATTTTACAACAAGTCGAAATATCTTTTTGCATTATAGTAAGAAATGCCTTTAACGATTCTTTCCAAGGTCATAAAGTCTTGCGGATATTCACCGTTCTCCACCCATTCGCCCAGCATATTACACATTATTCTGCGGAAATATTCGTGTCTTGTATAAGACAGAAAGCTTCTGGAATCCGTAAGCATACCGATAAAATTTCCAAGCAGTCCAAGATTTGCAAGCGAAGTCATCTGCTCCTGCATTCCACTCTTATGATCATTAAACCACCATGCAGCACCATGTTGCAGCTTCGCAACAGTTGAACTATCCTGGAAACATCCGATTACCGTTCCAATGATTGCATTATCGGTAGGATTGAGCGAATAAATAATTGATTTGGGTAACTGCCCATTCACTTCAAGTGCATTTAGAAATTGTCCAAATTCTGATGCAGACGTGTAATTATCAATCGCATCTATTCCTGCATCTGCCCCAATCTCTTGATAGATTGCCTGATTCAAATCACGCTGTACACCATAATGCAGCTGCATTACCCAGTTACGTTTTTTATACTCTGCTCCTAATGCAAGCAGGATTGCTGTCTTATATTGTCTAATCTCCTGAATTGATAATTTTTCACCCTTCATTCGTTTGCGAAAAATTTCTTCAATTACTGTATCATCAAATGCTTCATACATTATATAATCCAATCCATGATCAGAAATAAAACATCCATTTGCATGAAAGAAATCCATTCTGTTTCTGAGCGCATCCATTAACGTTGCATATCCTGTTACTGCAATGCCACTGACTTCCTCTAATTGTTTCAGATAATCTGTATAATCTTCTTTTTGTATATTCACAACGCGATCCGGGCGCCATGTCGGGAGAACGCTTGTGGTAAAATGATCCGTCATAATTCTTCGATGCCATTCCAATGAATCTATCGGATCATCAGTCGTGCATATCACTTCGACATTGGATTGTCTTATCATCTCACGAGCACCAAAGCCATCTTGCAGCTTTTTATTACACAGTTCCCAGACCATTGGTGCTGTATGACGATTCAGCACTCCATCATATTGAAAATATTTCTTTAGTTCCAAATGACTCCAATGATATAATGGATTCCCAATTGCAACTTCAAGTGTCTCTGCATATTTTAAAAATTTGTCATAATCATTGGCATCTCCTGTGATGTATTTCTCCTCGACACCATTCCATCGCATTTGTCTCCATTTGTAATGATCCTTAGCAAGCCATACCTGTGTAATATTGCTGTAATGCTTATCTTCATATATCTCTTTTGGAGCTAAATGACAATGATAATCAATGATAGGCAGATTCTCTGCATAATCATGATATAGACGTTTTGCTGTTGCTGTATTTAACAAAAAATCCTGATCCATAAAATTCTTCATCTTCATCTCTCTCCAAACGGAATTAATCTTTAAGATATTTTTTAAGCGTTTCTCTCACTGAACCATTACCATTTAGCATCGAAACAAACATTTCTTCGATTGTACGCGCCAGTGTTGTTTCACATAAGTTAATTGCAAATATACTCTTATTGGATAATAATCCTCGCAGTTGCCCCAGATAGCTGTCTGGATCATTATATACAATATCTTTTAAAGATTCTTTTAGCTTAAAAAGCATGGGATCATCACTAACACTCATTTCATTGCCGCAATCATCAACCCCTAAAAGATAACGAAACCATCCTGCAATTGCAAGTGGTATATACTTCAATTCATCCACAGAATGTGTCTTGGAATGATAATACGCCTTTAATGTTTCACCAAAACGAATCGGAATCTTTAGACTTGTATCCGTTGCAATTCGTTGTGGCATATCCGGAATATAAGGATTCGGTAATCTTTCGCACAAAACCTCATGAATAAAATCCCTTGGTGAGATAATACCGGGATCAACTACTACAGGAAGTCCCTCTTTATAACCAATCCCTTCTACTAATTTATAAATATCAGAATCCTGCATTTCCTTAGCAATATGATCATATCCCAAAAGGCATCCATATACTGCCATCGCTGTATGAAGCGGATTCAGACAGGTTGTAACTTTCATTCGTTCCGTCTTATCGACCGTTTCTCTGTTGGTCATATATACCCCTGCTTTCTCAAGCGGCGGTCTTCCATTGGGAAAGGTGTCCTCAATTACAAGATACTGAACAATTTCCGCATTCACAAATGGCGCAATATAGGTATTACGATTGGTAACTACCGGTTTCATTCTATTAATGCCAAGCGCATCCAGCTGATCTTCGATTTCCTTTGAGGGTCTTGGTGTGATCTTATCAATCATACTCCATGGGAAAGCAATGCTGTCTCCGTTCAGATATTGCATAAATCCCGGTTCCATGAATCCGGCATCTACCCATGCCTTTGCAATCTGATTAATGGAAGCCTGCAGCTTATCTCCATTGTGACTGCAATTATCCATACTGCACAGAGCCAGGGGGCTTGAATTCTTAGAGTATCTTTGATACAACAGCATTGTCACAATACTCATGGCATGAGTTGCATAATCCGGGCCCATTTCAATATCTTTCTTGACT
>JAKQFQ010000110.1 GCA_029558315.1 Bacillota bacterium | reverse complement strand
CCGCATTGCCTCAGCATTTACGTTTGCTGCATTGGCACTCATATCCATTGCGATAGCATCAGCTTGGGTAGCAATCGTCTTTGCCTGTAATAGTGGTGTGGTTTGTTTTAATATGTCGTTGTAGGTAAGAAGGGAATCGAGATAGTTCTGTGGAACTTCCCCTGCCTTCGATGGTTGTTGTTTGTAATTTGCAAACAATCTTGTGGACCAAGCCGGCAGGACTGTTTCACCTGATGTGAGTAAAGCCGGGTATGTATCATTGGGATATCCTGGAGGAATCACACCACCGGTTTGCAGTTTAGGTATCTGCAGAGTTTTCATATACTCAGCCGGCATATCAAAAAACTCTTTGGCATTTATACGACCTTTGTCAGCCAGCTGACGGAGTGGATCAATGTCTTTGTATTTGTCCTTTGGTATTACTATTTCACCAGATGACAACCTTGCAGGGAATGTATCATTTGGATATCCTTGCGGAACTACACCACCTTCCTTCAAACCAATGCCAAGCATTTGTCCAACTGATATTGCAGTCTTAGCAGCTGATTGTGCAGGGAACAGGGTTGCCATTATGGTTTTAACTATCAAGAGCTTAGCCAACATCTTAATAGTATCTAACATAATATTTTTAAATATCTGCCCCATTACCTCTCCAAGATTCTCACTACCGTCTATTACGGCATCGAAGAACTCATCGAATGCACCGGAGAGGGTATCTACAACAGTCTCAGCATTTTTAAGTGCAAACAAACGATCTGCAAGGATTTCAAATTCTTTTGAACTTCCACGATTCTGATCGGATAGATAACGCAAGGCATCTTCAACTTCATTGATGTGGGCACTCAACAGATTCATTCCAATGTCAGCAGCCCCTATTTCTCTATACAGGTTTTCAAGGTGAGTAATATCAGCCTGATGTTTCAATAGTTGAAGGGCTATCTCAAGTCGCTGAATATTATCCACTGCTTTGTCAATAACCCCTTTGGGAATAATCTCAGCTTTGGGATCCATCTGCTGTTGCAGTAACTGACGGAGCCTACGTCTTGCGGCTTCAAGCTGGTATGTAAATACATCAATTCTTGCTCCTATTGTTTTGAAGGCACTGGCTTCGGCATCAAGTAATGCCAGAGTACGAGTATCTATTGCATCCTGCTGGGCAATTTTTTCTTCCTGTAATGCTTTAGTAACCGCAGCAATCTTCAAGTTTACAAGATCAATTGCAGGTATTGTCATTGTAAATGCTCCAGTGATACCAGCTGCCAACGGAATCATTGTCTTATCCAAATTCTTGGCCGTTATTTTAAATTCCAATAATTGATCCTGAATAGATTCAAGTTCTTTTATCTTTTCAGCATGAACGTCAAACTCTATATCTATCTTTGCTTTCTCTTCAAAGAACTTAAATTTATCAGAAAGGTCTTTAAAAGCCTTCTCTATCAGATATAAATTGGCAGGCATTTTTTCTATCTGATCGAGAACCTTCTGAGTAAATGGATCTTCAACTGCTCCTATTTTTAACAAATCTTTTAGT
>JAKQFQ010000102.1 GCA_029558315.1 Bacillota bacterium | reverse complement strand
AAAAATCACAAAGGCGGGGTTGGATCAGATTGTTGATGGAATATTGATTTCAGAGGAAATTGGATATCATAAACCGGATATCAGATATTTTGAAAAATGTTTTCGCCTGATAGGAGAAACGGATAAAAGAAAGTATTTACTGATTGGTGACAGTGTGACAAGTGATATACTTGGAGCGAATCAGGCAGGAATTGACTGTTGTTGGTATCATGGAGAAAATACAGTACAAAAAGAACGAATTCGAGCGAATTACGAGATATTAAATCTAAAATTAATTAAAGAAATTCTGGATGATGATAGAAAGAAAGAAGAATGCGAATGACCTTTTTGCAGGATAACATAATTCTTGAAAAAAGTTTGGCATAATAGGAAAAATAATCAACATAACTTTGAAAACGGGTTACATAATGGCGAATCAGTGTACATAAGTTCTGATTATAGTCGACATAAATAAACAAAGGCTAAATCGTCAAAGAATTAAATACCACTCTACTAAATGTAGTTGTAGATATCTGAATAAAAAAGTGTTAAAATGAAAAATAATGCGCTTGTCACTTTTTACATGAATTAAGGTAGAAAACAACGTTTGAGGGTGGAACGATGATAGATATCATTTACGATAAGATGAATGAAGACAGCTTCATTTTACAATATAATAAGAGTATTTACATTCCGGGAAGCTTCTATATTAAATTCCCGAATTATCCGGAACTTGCTTTTTTTAAAGCAATTATGGAAAAACACCCGAAGATTCAATTTGAATCGGAGGAAGAGAGCGGCTATACAATATACTATAATTATAAAATAGATAAGAAAGGTTTTTCTATTGTGTATGATAAGGACTATGATCTGATTTCGTTTGAAACAGACGCAAAGTCACGTAAAGCAATTGCTGAATACCTTGCACAGATTATAGAAAGACATCATTCCAAATCGCATTATGATATATAGCCGTATCGGCGTGAAGGAGCGAAGGAAAGGATACAGTATAGTAATGATGAAAAGAAAAAAATTAGGCATTGGAATTGCTGTTTTGATTCTGATGCTGTTATTTTGCGGGTGTGCTAAGGACGCACAGATCATTCTGACTACGGGATTTGATGATCAGGAAGTATTTAGAATTGAGGGGCTGTCCTGCTATACTCCGGAAGTGATGGTATATCTGACCAATATCCAAAATCAGTACGAACAAGCCTTTGGCACCAAAATCTGGGATACAACCATTGACGGTATCTCTATTGAGGAGAATGTCAAACAGACTGTGTTAGCGAGGCTTGCAAAGATTAAGATGATGAATCTATTAGCTGCTAATTATAACCTCACTTTAGATGATGAGGAGGAATCCAAGGCCAAACAGGCGGCTGATGAGTATTATGCTTCCCTTACGCAGGAAGAGATTGCTGCGATGGGAAATGTAGATTACGATACCATTTTACAGCTTTATAGAGAATATGCGCTGGCGAACAAGGTGTATCAATATCTAATTGCGGATGTGAATCCCGAGATTAGCGATGATGAGGCAAGAACTATCGTCGTGAAACAGATTGCACTATACACCTGCTACACGGATGAAAATGGGGAATCCATTAGCTATTCTACAGAAGAAATTGCAGAGATTGGGGATAAGGCTCATTCAATATTGGAACGATTATCGAATGGAGAGGATTTTGATTCCCTTGCTATGGACTATAATGAGGCGGAGGAAGCTGCCATTTCTTTTCGAAAGGGAGAAATGCCAAGCGAAATTGAAAATGCAGCCTTTAACTTAGGGGAAGGCGAAATGAGCGATGTGATTCAGACTTCTTCCGGATATTATATTCTGATGTGCGTCAGCTCCTTTGATCGAAATGAGACAGAGGCAACGAAGCTGGCAATTGTTGATGAGAGGCGTAAAGAAGTATTTAACACGGTATATGATTATTTTATTGCAGACAAGCGTTGCTATCTGAATGAAGAACTCTGGAATTCATTAACATTTGCTCATGATGGTTCTGTCAGTACCTGCGATTTCTTTGATGTTTACAGCAAATATTTTAATAATGATGAAGTTGTTAGCACTCAATAATATTGAGTGCTAATTTCCTCTTGACTTTTGTTATTGGCAGTATTACACTATTTTTCGTAGGGTAATACTCTATGAAATATGAAAGAAAAGATGAAGGAAGGACGTGACGAATAATGTCAGAAAAACATGGTAGTTTATCAATTAATAGCGACAATATATTCCCGATTATAAAGAAGTGGTTATATTCGGATCACGATATCTTTTTTAGGGAACTTGTCAGCAATGGCTGTGATGCAATCACAAAACTGAAAAAGCTGGATATGATGGGAGAGTATACTCTGCCTGATGACTTTAAAGGAAAGGTAGAGGTTCTTGTTAGTCCAAAAGAAAAGACCATTCGCTTTATAGATAATGGTATTGGTATGACCGCTGACGAAGTGGAAGAGTATATTAATCAGATCGCTTTTTCCGGAGCTACGGATTTTATTGAAAAATATAAGGATAAAGCGAACGAAGATCAGATCATCGGACATTTTGGATTGGGATTCTACTCTGCATTTATGGTAGCAGATGTAGTGGAGATTAATACACTTTCTTATAAAGAAGGCTCCAAACCGGTTCACTGGACCTGCGATGGCGGTACAGAATACGAAATGGGAGATGGAGATCGTAATGTTGTCGGTACAGAGATTATTCTGCATGTGAATGAAGACTGTACCAAATTCAGTAATAAATATGAGGCCGAAAGTGTTTTGAAGAAATACTGTTCCTTTATGCCATCGGGGATTTACCTGACCCAGGAAGATGAAGAACTCACTGAGATGATTGATCCTTTAGAGAAAAAGGACAGTGATGTTGTAATTGAAACGGTGAAGGAAGAAGGCAAGGAAGGCGAGGAAGCAAAGGAAAGACTGAAAATAAAGAAGCGTCCTGTTCCTTTGAATGACACAACACCATTATGGGCGAAACATCCCAACGAGTGTACCAAGGAAGAATATCTATCGTTTTATCGTAAGGTATTTAATGATTATAAAGAACCGCTATTCTGGATTCATTTAAATATGGATTATCCATTTAATCTTAAAGGAATTCTGTATTTTCCTAAGATTAATATGGAATACGAATCTATTGAAGGCGTGATTAAGCTATATAACAATCAGGTATTTATTGCAGACAATATTAAGGAAGTTATCCCAGAGTTCCTTATGCTGCTAAAAGGCGTTATTGATTGCCCGGATTTGCCGCTGAATGTATCAAGAAGTGCTTTGCAAAATGATGGATTTGTTAAGAAAATTTCTGATTATATCAGTAAAAAAGTTGCCGACAAACTTGCCGGAATGTGTAAAACAGAAAAAGATGAGTATATCAAGTACTGGGATGATATTAGTCCTTTCATCAAATACGGTTGCTTAAAGGATGATAAATTCTGTGAGAAGATGACAGACTATATCCTCTTTAAGAATCTTAAAGGTGATTATATGACACTCCCGGAATGCCTGGAAGTAAAGCCTGTTGATGTGGAAGAAGAAAATGCTGTTGATGAGAATGGAGAGAAGGTTGAAGCAACAGTTGTAGAAGAGCAGAAAGAAGAAAACGCTGAGGCTGACAAGGAAGAGGAAAAGAAGAATAAAACAATCTTCTATGTAACAGATGAACAACAGCAGAGCCAGTACATTAACATGTTTAACAAGGCCGGCAAAGATGCAGTTATTCTTACACATAGCATTGATCAACCATTTGTAACACAGCTGGAAAGTAAAAATGAAGGTGTTAAGTTTATGCGAATAGATGCTGATCTTACGGAAGAGTTTAAGGCAAAGACCAGCAAAAAGGCACAGGAAGAGTTAGACCAGCAGACAGAAGAATTGTCTAAGATTTTCAAGAAAGCAATAAAGAAAGACAATATTACAGTTAAACTTGAAAAATTGAAGAATAAAGATATTTCTTCCATGATTACAATTTCAGAAGAAAGCAGAAGAATGCAGGATATGATGAAGATGTACTCAATGCCGGGAATGGATCTTGGAATGTACGGTAAAGAGGGTCAGACACTTGTTCTGAATGCTAATAACAAGCTGGTTCAGAAGATTCTAAGCGAAAAGGAAGGCGATCGCATTCAGATGTTGTGCGAACAGCTATATGATCTGGCGTTGATTCAGAATGCACCATTGGCGCCGGAGGCAATGACCAAGTTTGTTGCTAGAACCAATAAAATTATGATGATGCTTGCAGAGTAGAAGAAAAAGAAAAGAGTTCCGTTCGCGGAACTCTTTTTTTAACAGAAAAATGTGAATCGCCGCAGGGCGATTTTACTTAATACTGAATACCGGTTACCTTCCATTCGCCATTGATATTAACAAAATAGAAATGCGCATCGGTCGGTACAATCTCAGGATCACCGCCCCAGGACAGAAGCATATGTTGCTCCAGATATACTTCACAATAGTAAACATCTTCGCTGTAAACAATAAAATCCACGACCTCTACATTCTTTATTTCCGGAGTATGATGAGCCGTGTAATACTGTCTGGAAGTATTGGCTTTAATCATGGCAAGAATCTCACAATCGGATGCAAAATAGCCATCCAGCGCATCGTCCGGAGAATCATTGGATACATAATTTGCATAAGCGGTAACAGCATCTATTGCGTATTGCTTCATGGATTCGGCATCATCTGAAGCGGAACTGAATGCTACTTCGTATGTTTTGGTTTCAGCATTATAGGAAACTGGTGAGGGATTACCAAAGCAATCAATAGCGGTTACAGTAGGGGCTGTATAAAGACCGGATGTATAATAATCACGAACCTGAGGGAGAGAAGCATAAGGCTGTACAAAAACATTTTCCTCCAGCTCGATATGATCCTGACAACAGTAATTATCAGAAACTGCAATTCCATTAATATATACAGTGCAGTTTTCCGGTGCTTCTATGCGACATTCCTCTGTGGCTATAGTATAAAACTCAAAGGAAGAAATATACCAAACCGGAAAACCATAATCGTGCGATTCAACCGGTGACTTCAACAGCGAAAGTTCGGCGACAATATAACCATCGGCTTCAATATAATACTCAGGATAATCCTCTGTATAATGATTGCCTTTTACGTAGGTTAGTTCCTTGTCTGCCAGAAGGGAAAGCATGTATCCCTTTATCGTATCTTCGTTTTCGAAATCGCCTATAACCGGATGCAGCGTAAGCATATTATAAATTGTATCAATGTCTCTGGATTCGAATACACTCATGATGTCATCCATATCGTGATATGGCCTGGATATTTGATATGCAGCTTCGTATCGTTCAAGAAACTGATAAAAATAACCGAGCGCGATGGCAATAATAATGGCAAGCGAGCCTAGCCAGACGATCATGAATGTGCGAAAAGTATTACGCTTCTTCTTACCCTTTGACTTGGTCACTTTCTTGGGAGATGCCAGATTTGAGGAAGATGAGGAAGTGGTCTGCTCCTGTTCGCCGGAGGCTGGCTCTTCTTCTGTATTGGTGGATACAGATGTCAGTTCTCCTTCCGGTCGCCATCGGCCTTCCGGATAAACCAAGGAGACATCATCGGCCCATCCGTCATTCAGATTCACTGTAAAATCAGCCCAATCATCATCAAGCGGATAAATCTTAGTATCGAGAGGTGTTTTTTTCTCCATTATTCTTCCCTCCTCTCTACGACAAAAGCGGTGGGGATTCGCCTTGGATATCTTAGCGTACAGTTCGTTATGATTTCTTCGCCGTTATATATCATAGAAGAGGACATACCGCCATCGAGATTGGCGGCATTCACTGCACCATATTCTATCATAATATCAATCAGATCAGACATTGATGCCCCCATGGAAGATGTCTGACGTCCTTCGATTACAAGCAACAGCACGGCTCCGTCGGCACGCTGCCCAATCGCAGTACGTGGATTAAGACCACTACCAACACCGGAGTAATTAGCGGGAACACCATTGACAATAAGAGCCGGACCAAAGGATACAGCGTCACGAATTCCCATTCCCATTGCTGCGGATGCAGTCATGTTACCAACAACCAATACATTGTCATTGGTGAAACCATAGACACCATATACAGTATCAGGATCGCCCATTAGCAGTTCACCATTGGATACTACAATTCCCTCAGGCATACCGCCGGTTCCGAGACCAATTTCATCATCATATTTACCGCCATTGATACCGGCGACACAATCATTCTGAGCGACCAGATCCATTAGAGTAGTGCCACCACCGTCGTAACTAAAGGTGTCGGTGACAGCGACACGGACACGGGAAGGATCATAAACAATCATAATCATTCCATAATACATGGGACCACGGACTTCATGGAGCTCGATACCATCATGATCGGGATCGGCTTCTTCCACTGAGTTATCAGAGACATCATTTTCAGAGACATCTTCATTAGTAACAATTGTAATCAGAGTAGTATCTGTTACCTCGGCAAAGTCTTCTGTATTGTTTTGGGCTTGGATTGCAGCAATTTCTTCATTTGAAAGAAACATTTGAGACAGGACACCACCGGCACTGGATTCCATAACAGATGCAACAAATAAGTCGCGAACATAAGGAGAGGGACCTTTATTAATGTATAGAAGCATGAAGTAAAGCCCAATGAATAATAAAATCAGAGTTGAAAACAACCATAGAAAAAAACGCCCGATATATCGCGCAATTCGTTTCCCTTTAGTTCCTTTCAGCTTTTTCTTCTTTGCCATAATTGATTCAACTTTCCCTAAATAATATGTATAACCTTTATAATTAATACCACATTTTGCGTTTATCGGCAATGAAAAATGCCTAAAACGTTTAATATGGTAAATGTGTTGACAAAATAGATATTAGGGATGCCTAAAGATGACAAAATAGCACTTTTTAACAAAAGCAATTGACTTTTTTTGTATAAAGATAGATAATCCTTTCAGTGGCATAGCACTGTTTTGGTGTATTGCCCATATGTATCTAGAGGAGATTGTAAGTTATTTAGGAGGAAAAGAATGAAAAAAAGATTATTGTTTTTAGCAATGAGCCTTGGCTTATCCGTAGCAATGCTTTCCGGATGTGGTAAGGTTACAACAGAATCTCTTGTTGATGGAATGTTCAACAATGAGATGGAATCCGCAACAGCCAATACGACGATGGATATCACTGCTGATATCGAGATGAATGGCGCAACAATCAGTTTTGCTGTTAATGGCGAATTTGATATGCTGATGAACGGATTAAAGAAAGATGCTGAAGAGCAGGTTGCATACTTAGATGGTTCTGTAGCTGTTGAAGCAATGGGACAGAATGAAGAAGTGCCTTTCGAGATTTACACAGTTGTTGCTGAGGATATGACAACCGTATATGCATACGATGAGACAACTGATTCTTGGGCTTATACAGAGAACGAGACTGAAGAGGATCCGATTGATGAAGATACAGTTAAAGAGATTCAGGATGCTATGAAGACCGTTCTTGCTGAAGCAGAACTTGCAGAAGATACTGAGGATGTTGAAGGAGAAGAGTGTTATGTATTAACTCTTGAAACAACAGGAGAAGCTTTTGAGGATGTATTTAATGTTATGTCAGATGCTCTTGCAACATCGACGGATGATGTAGATATGGACGACATCAAGGCTTTCTTTCCATATTTCTCAATCAATCTGACAATGTACATCTCTAAAGATTCAGGCAACTGTGTTTGCGTTGAGGTTGATATGTCTGAAACTGATATCATGGGTATGTTTGAGGAATCAGGTTTTGATCCTAGTGAATCACTCGGAATGGAAATCACAAATATTTCTTTCTCAGCATGTTCTTTTAAGACAACGCTTACTGATATTGACAAGACTGATGTAGAAGTACCTTCTGATGTAACAGATAATGCTGTTGAAACAGAAGAAATTAACTTTGCTGACATGACTGGTTCTATGGCTGAGCCAGAAGTAGAAGATCCGGAAGTAGAAGATCCGGAATTAGCGGATCCGGAAGTAGAAGATCCGGAAGTAGAGGATCCGGAATATGAAGAAGCAATCACTGTAACAACCAATGCTGATGGTTCTGCAACATTATATGATTATGGTGATGAAATGATTCTTGATTGTTATCCGTTAGATGGATACAAAGTAGATGAGCCATATTCTTCAACATATAACCTTTGCTTCTGCGGTATTGATGATGAGTACGATTACTATAAGGTTTCTGCTTTAGCACCATATGAATTAGATACTTATATTGTTGATGGTACAACAGATATGGGTGAGGACTATTCTGACTATAACTGTGATGTTATGGAACTTGCCCCGGTTTGTGGTGGAACAATCCAGCCTTATGCAGCTCATGAGACATATTACTGGTCTGAAATACCATATGAAGATTATTACATTTTCTTCCAGTATGTTGACAGCGTTGGAGATGAAGAACTTGTAACTGTTACATTGACAGAAGATGCAGCAACATGGACAGAGGAAGAATTTAATAATGCAGCTGCTACAATCTTTGGAGAGTAATTCAACACATTGATGAGAATGCATTATGCAGCTTATCCAAGAAGACGTTCGTAATCCGGACGTCTTCTTTTTTGTATGGTAACAGGAATATGCTGCGATAACTAAAAAACTACACTTCGATATAGTTGTCATTGACAATAGTTGTACAATATTGCATAATCAACTTCGATAGATAAAAAAATGATTTCGTTGTCTTAAATGCGCAGAAACTTAAAAATAAAGGGAGCACATATGAAACATTCTATAATACGAAGAACACTGATTGTATGCGGAATAGGCTTGATGGTTTTGGGCATATACCGTGGCGAGGCTGCGATGATTTGGCAGAAAGCAGTATATGTCTGTCTTGAATGCATTGGTATTGGCTGATACATAAGAGGGAAGAAATGCAAGAGAAAAAAGAGTTTAGAGAAAAAAACATAAAGAATAAAGAAAAGAGAACGGGATTACGGCTGCGTGGCTGGATTCAAGCACTCTTTTTCGCTTTTTCCAATGGATATCTTGCCGGATATCTGAATGCAAAAATTTATCGTGGGCAATTAAAACAGATTTGCGTGCCGGGGCTGAATTGCTATTCTTGTCCCGGAGCGCTGGCTTCATGTCCGATTGGGGCACTTCAGTCTCTGCTGGACAGCAAGAAATTCCATTTCTCCTGTTATATTTTTGGCTTTTTTCTTGTCGTTGGTGGAATTCTTGGAAGAGCTGTCTGCGGATTCCTCTGCCCATTTGGATGGATTCAGGATCTTTGCTACAGAATACCCATCTGGATACCCAAAAGAGTCCCCGATACTTTGAGATGGAAATTAGAACGGATGAACAAGCGAAAACATTTGCCCGGTCATAAGGTGTTAATCTGGTTAAAGTATGTTATCCTTGCAGTATTTGTTATTTTGCTTCCAATGACGGTTATGACTGAATTCGGCGCAGGAGTTCCGTGGTTTTGTAAATTGATCTGCCCAAGCGGAACCTTATTTGGCGGTATTCCGCTGGTTCTTTTGGATGAGGCACTGGCGGCTAATGCCGGTGGATATTTTCTCTGGAAAGTAACTCTGCTTGCTTTGCTATTGAGCACATCCGTCTTTGTTTACCGCCCTTTTTGCAAATATCTGTGTCCGTTAGGAGCTGTTTACAGCGGATTTTATAAAATCAGCCTTTTTCGGCTAAAGCTTGATGAATCCTTATGCATTCATTGCGGTAAATGCAGCAAAACCTGTCTTATGGGTGTAGACCCTGAACATGGTAAGAATAGACAGGAGTGTATTGCTTGCGGGGATTGTCAGAAGAGCTGTCCAACCAAAGCAATCTCGTTTTGGCCCAAAGGAAAGGACACTTTTTCGTCTTAACCGGCATATATATCAATAAGCAAACTTTTGACAGAGGTATATTATGTCAGAACAATCATTGCATGCTGCACAGCAGAATGCAACATCGCGAGGCGGTCTGGTTTTCAATGTGACATCCAGCCTTGCACTGGTACCAATTGAAAACGCAACAATAAACATTTATTCAGCGGCTAATCCGGAGGTACAGATTGAGAGAGTTACGTCCAATAGTGTAGGCCAGACGGAACGCGTAGAACTTCCGACTCCGCCGGTTGAGTATAGTGAACAGCCGCAAGAGATACAGCCATATGCAAACTATAATTTTGAAATAACTTCGGAGGGATATGATCCGGTATACATTGCCGGCGCAGAACTTTTTGCGGGAGAAACTGCGGTTCAGCCAGTACAACTTGATCCGGTCAGCATACCGACAGAGGGAGAGAATGATATTGTAATTCCGCCACATACATTATTTGGAGACTATCCGCCGAAAATCCCGGAGGCAGAGGTGAAGCCGGTGGGAGAAAGCGGAGAGATTGTACTAAGCAGAGTTGTGATACCGGAGTATGTTGTGGTACATGATGGTGTACCGGCAGATTCCAGAGCAAAAAATTATTATGTGAAATACACAGATTATATTAAGAATGTTGCCTCCAGCGAAATCTATTCAACCTGGTCAGAAGATACCATTTATGCCAATATTTTTGCTATTATGAGCTTTACGCTCAATCGCGTATATGCCGAATGGTATCGTAATCAGGGGTATGATTTCAAAATTACATCATCCACTGCATATGATCAGAAATGGGTATATGGACGGAACATTTTCCAGAACATAGATTACTATGTAGATTCCGTATTTAGTGTCTGCTGATTAAAAGAAAATCAGCCTGAATATATTGATTTTACAGCATCTCTCGCTCAAAAATGGTATAATAAAGTGCATGGTTTTATAAGATTTCAAATCTTTTTTCGTGCAGTTTGCAATAGAAAAGTAC
>JAKQFQ010000100.1 GCA_029558315.1 Bacillota bacterium | reverse complement strand
GTACTTTTCTATTGCAAACTGCACGAAAAAAGATTTGAAATCTTATAAAACCATGCACTTTATTATACCATTTTTGAGCGAGAGATGCTGTAAAATCAATATATTCAGGCTGATTTTCTTTTAATCAGCAGACACTAATTACGATTCTTTATGGTGGCAATGGATGTGGAAAGACAACTGTACTGAATGTGATAGCAGAAACATTAAGACTACCACGAGATACCAGATATAACCGATCTAATTTCTTTGAAGATTATACAGCGATGTGCCATTATGAGTCGGAAGGCGTTATTTCGAAGGAAAGTCGCGTTATTACCAGTGATGATGTGTTTGATTTTATGATTAATCTTCGCATGATCAATGACGGTATCAATGAGAAAAGGGAAGAACTTTTTGCGGATTACATGGAAGCGAAGTATTCCAGATTCCGGATGCAGTCTCTTGATGACTATGAACAACTAAAACGAGTGAATCAGGCACGAAGCAAGACGCAGTCTAAATATGTAAGAGAGAATCTGATGGATAATGTCAGAGAGCATTCCAATGGGGAGAGTGCATTCCTTTACTTTTCGGACAAGATTAAAGAAAATGCATTGTATCTTTTAGATGAGCCTGAGAACAGTCTATCGCCAATGCGGCAGCTGGAACTGGTTACCTTTTTGGAAGAATCGGTTCGATTTTTCGGGTGTCAGTTCATTATGTCCACGCATTCTCCGTTTCTATTGGCAATGAAGGGTGCAAAAATCTATGACATGGATGAAGAACCGGTGGATGTGAAACGCTGGACAGATTTATCTAATGTGCGGGTGTATCATGAATTCTTTCAGAAGCATGCAGGTGAATTTGATCTGTAGAAAAAAGCAAAAACAGATTGACATATATAGACTATCTATCTATAATGATGTATAGATAATCTATATACAAGCTGCCTTGCTATACTAATGTATAGATAATCTATGCATAGACAATCTACACACTTATTTATGAGAGAGGAGAGTATGTAAAATGAAAGATAAAAATCTGATATCCGGAAGCACATCCATGTTATTGCTTAAGTTACTTGAAGAGAAGGATATGTATGGTTATGAAATGATTGATACGCTAATGAGACGTTCCAATCAGGTTTTTTCAATGAAAGCAGGAACCCTTTATCCGCTGCTGCATTTATTGGAAGAGAAGAACTATTTGATTTCATATGAAAAGGAAGCAGGAGGAAAGATCAGGAAATACTATCAGCTGACCAAAGACGGACAGAAGGCCTTGAAGGATAAGACCAGGGAATGGAAAGAGTATGCATCTGCAGTTACCAATGTCCTTTCGTTAGGAGAAGTCATATGGAACGTATAGAAGAGGAATATCTTAAAACATTAACAGAGCAGATTCGTTATGAGAAGATCCGGTCCTTCATCTCAAAGGAATTTGAAGATCATCTGGAGGATCAGGCACAGTGTTATGAAGAAGATGGAATGTCACATCAAGAAGCGATAGAAAAGGCGGTTGAACAGATGGGAGATCCCATTACAGTCGGAGTTGATTTGGATCGTATTCACCGTCCGAGAACAGATTGGAAAATGTTTCTGCTGGTTGCATTATGCAGTATTACCGGTCTGCTGGTACTGTGTCTGGTAGGACGAATATCAAGAGGTGAGTTTGTGCGTCAGCTGAGTTACATGCTGTTGGGGGCAGGCCTGATGATAGGCATTTATCAACTGGATTATTCGTTTCTTGGAAAATATCCGAGAAGAATACTCTGTATTACTGCCGTTTTATTTGGAGCGGCCTGTAAATTATTTATACAAACAAATGGGAGATGCTATCAAATGGTTTCGCCAATGTATCTGTTCGCACCAATCTATGGTGCTGTAATCTATGGGTATCGTGGGCAGAAGACATGGGGATTATGCAAAGTATTACTTTTTATGCTGCTTCCGGCTGTTGTCTGTAATTATGGGACCAGTTCCCTGCCGACGACATTTAACCTGGTTCTGATTTTCTTCATCATGGTTCTAATTGCGGTTGTGAAGGGATGGTTTCATCTAGGCAGAATCCGGACAGTGATTGCATTATGCGTTGTGTATCTGGTAACCCCGGTATGCCTGACAATTATTTCATACAGTTTCT
>JAKQFQ010000469.1 GCA_029558315.1 Bacillota bacterium | reverse complement strand
GCTTTTTGACCTATTCCCGGAGCCCGGACAGAGCGATGGCGAGCGGATGGTTAAAGACGCAAATCCAGAGCACATAAAGGAGTATATCCTCGCTCGGCTTGGAACAATCTTTCCATGCGTGTCAAAGCATGCACGGATTTTCAGGAACAGCAGGAACTCGCCGATGTTCCTATTCTGCTTTGCCATTGCGAGTGAAAGCCCGAAAGCGCAGGGACTTGCACTGCGGATGGCAGACCACATATTGAAGAACAAGTAGGCGGAGGATGAAAGCAACTTGAAGACGATAGAACGAAAATCCATGCTTTATCAAACAGGGGTAGAGTATGGTGACTACACAATGAATCACGTGCAGGGCTGCGCACATGGGTGCAAATATCCATGTTACGCATTCCTGATGAAGAAACGATTCGGGCAAATTAAAGATTATGAGAGCTGGCTTGAGCCGGTGCTTGTATCAAACACGCTTGAATTGCTGGATAAAGAGATACCAAGGCTCAGAGATAAGATTCAGTCTGTGCAGCTTTGCTTTACCACAGATCCGTTCATGGAAGGATATCCAGAGGTGTCCCAGATGAGCATTGCGGCTATCCGAAAGCTAAACGAGGCCGGAATCAAATGCACTACGCTGACGAAGGGATTGCTACCTATAGAATTGGCAGAACTTTCTCCGGAAAACGAGTACGGGATCACACTGATCACTCTGGATGAAGCCTATTGTGAACAGATGGAACCGGGCGCCGCTTCCTGCGCAGATCGATTGGCAGCTTTGAGGGCACTCCATGATGCCGGTTGTAAGACATGGGTAAGTATGGAACCATATCCAACACCGAACATGGTTGAACAGAATCTGCATGAACTGCTGGAAGCAGTATCTTTTACAGATCGGATCATTTTCGGGAGAACGAACTATAGCAAGGTAGCAAACGCCTACGAAGGGCATAAGCATTTTTACAATGAGTGCGCAGCAGAGGTTATTTCCTTCTGTCAGGAGCACGGCATTGATTATCATATTAAGGAAAAAACAATAACGGAGGAATGAGGTGGCGTTATGGCTTTATTACAAGACCTGATCCAGCAGATTGACGATCCGGCGCTTAAGGAGAGAATCCTGCAGGAGACAAATAAATTATTGAAGCAGAAAAAGTTCGGTTTGGTGTTTGAAGAGCATCTGCCGGAATGCACGCCGCTTTATGATGTGCCGATTCGCGTCGGTTCCAAGGTGGCGCTTAAGACCGGTTATGTCAGTGATATTTATACTGTTATAAATATTGATGGCGATGATGTTCAGTGCGACCGCAGGGAGACACATGAGCAGAAAACATTCAAACTGGATGAGTTGGTGACAGTAGCTGAATTTGGAGAAGCAATCTACCCGACATTAAAGCCGATAGACACAGTTGAAAATGCACCGAACAGTGATCTCTGGCATACGTTAATCGAGGCAGACAATTACTATGCGCTGCAGCTTCTGGAATATCTCTACGCAGAGAAAGTAGATTGCATCTACATTGATCCGCCTTATAACACCGGCGCAAAAGACTGGAAGTACAACAACGACTACGTGGATAGCTCTGATGCTTATCGGCATAGCAAGTGGCTATCCATGATGGAGAAGCGCTTGAAGATCGCAAAGAAGCTCCTTAATCCGAAGGACTCCGTTCTGATCGTAACCATAGATGAAAAAGAATATCTGCATCTCGGTTGCTTGTTGGAAGAGGTGTTTTCTGAAGCAAACATACAGATGGTAAGCAGTGTTATCAATCCTAAAGGAGCTGCAAGGCATCAGCAATTTGGTAGAACTGATGAATATTTGTTTTTTGTTCAATTTGGAGAATCCAGTCCAGAACCGTTGCCGTTATCTAACGAGTGGAAGATATCTGAAGATAAAAGAGCTTCCCGTTTGAGGTGGAAGGAACTATTGCGTTCGGGTTCACATACAGCAAGAGCAGATAGCCCAAATCAATTTTATCCTGTTTTTATTTGTAATACAGATGAAGGGCCGATATTTCATTCTGTAGGAGAATCGTATTATGGCACAAATAAGTCAGAAATAATCGCACCGGAAGGTTGCGTTGCGGTCTGGCCTATACGTGCAGATGGCACAGAAGGTAACTGGCAGATAAGCACCGAAAACCTGAGGGCTTCTATAGAGATTGGATATGCAAAATTAGGGAATTGGAGAGGTGAAAATACTGCCATCACATACTTGGCAAAAGGAGAAAGAGAAAAAATATCCAAAGGTGCATTTACGATTATAGGTCATAGACAAGACGGTTCTATTATTACGGACGATGATGCCTATATCCCTAAGTTTATACCGGGAACACAATGGCGCATAAAATCACATAATGCTGAGCAAGGTGGTACAAACCTGCTAAAGGAATTCTTCGGCTCAAGCAGGTTTACTTTCCCGAAATCATTGTATGCTGTTCACGATGCGATTAGATTTTTCATTGCTAATAAGCCAAATGCGCTTGTTATTGATTTCTTTGCAGGATCAGGTACAACGCTGCATGCGATAAACCTTCTTAATGCTGAGGATGGAGGTAATCGCAGATGTATTTGTGTGACGAACAACGAATTGAGGAAAGAGGAAAGTGACGATCTAACTGAGAAAGGGTTCAAGCCGGGAGAACCAGAATGGGAAAAACTCGGAATTGCAAAATATGTTACATGGCCAAGGATAAAGTGCAGTATCAAAGGTCAAGATGTTACTGGAAATCCTTTAGAAGGCAATTACACAACATATAAGACAAGCACAGAAGAAAAAGATAGAAATATTGTTCAGATAGGATTTGTGAGTGAAAGTTCCTCTTTGAAAATAGGCGAAAAGAAAAAACTTGTTTCAGTTTTGTCTAATAAGAAATTACCTCAGACACTCGTGTCTCAAGAGTCGAAATACATAGTGTCAGATGAGGCTAAGCATACTGCATCAATTTTAATAGATGATACAGCCAGTGAGGAATGGTTGGAAGCTTTGGAAGGAATGGATCATATAACAGATTTTTATATTGTTACATCCAACAACAAGCTTTTTAAGAGCCTCAAGGATAGCATTAAAGAAATGTTTGAACCGATATCAACTCAAGTGCCAGTTGTTATGCCAATGAAAGACGGCTTCAAGACAAACGCGGTCTTCTTCAAACTGAGCTTCCTCGACAAAACATCCGTTGCTCTCGGCAGGCAGTTCCGAGAGCTGCTTCCAGTGCTCTGGATGAAAGGAGGAGCCATTGGTAAGTGTCCGGCTATTGACAATGATGATCTCCCGAGCATGCTGATTTTGCCACAGAACAAGTTGGCAGTTTTGGTAGATGAAATATATTATTCCGAGTTCGATGCTGAGTTAAGTCAGCATCCAGAAATCCAGACAGTTTTCATTGTGACGGATTCAGAAACAGCATACCGGTCGATGATCCGTACTTACGATGGTAAAGACTGCTATCAGCTTTATAGAGACTATCTGGATAATTTCAGAATCAACACAGGGAGGTAACCATGAGAGTAGAATTATTCCCTTTTCAGAAGAAAGCTCTTGCTGATATCCGTATGAAGACTGCGGAGGCAATGGGCAGCTATCACAGAACACATGCACCGCAGGTGGTTTCTTTCACTGCACCGACCGGCGCTGGAAAGACTATCATCATGTCTGCGTTGATTGAGGCTGTTCTTTTCGGCGACGAACAGTATATGGAACAGCCGGATGCAATCATCGTCTGGCTCTCGGATTCGCCTCAGCTGAATGAGCAGTCAAAACAAAAGATTGACTCCAAGGCAGATAAGATCAAGCTGTCACAGTGCGTTACGGTTTCCATTGATTTGGGGAGTTGAAATACACTCCCCTTTAAACATAGGGGAGATATTATGTTTCCAATTGTTTTAAATAAAGTGCAGTTAGGTATTGTTCTTGAATCAATGAGAACATGTATTTTCTTTAATAAAGAAAGAATTCGTCAGGAGCGGTTAGGATTGAATTGTCAAGAAACAATTAGAAATATTGAATTGAATAATGAGTATTTGGAGAATTTGATAAAGTGTATTCAGAATCAAATTGATGATAATCAGAGATTGAAAGACCTTCAAGGAACATGTGAAACTTTAAAATACTCGTGGGATGATAGAACAAATTATGATAAAAATACTTAAAATATCATATTCCATATATAATACAGTTTTTAAACGGCATAGGGAAGAAATTGAACGGGATTATTGGAATATGGATAATCCTTCGAAGGATCAAAATTTCGAATTAAAATGCGGGT
>JAKQFQ010000071.1 GCA_029558315.1 Bacillota bacterium | reverse complement strand
GGTCACATTAAAGATGAATCAACTTAAAGGAACATAGATTGGAGGTTAATAGATTGGGTGATGAAAAAGATATACTCAGCAGCTTAACATCAGAGTTAAACCGAGGAACACTTGTCCTTGGCGTACTAAGTCAGATGAAACAGCCCAAGTACGGATACTCTCTGGTACAGAGCCTTACGGATCAAGGAATTGAGACAGACCCCAACACACTTTATCCTCTGCTTCGCCGTCTGGAAAAGCAGGGATTGCTGTTAAGTCAATGGGAAACCAGCGGTTCAAAGCCACGTAAATACTATCAGCTTACACTCCAGGGTGAACAGATTTATCTGGCTCTGAGAGAACAGTGGATTCACCTGTCAGAAGGTATGCATCGATTATTGAAGGAGGAAGAATCATGAGGAAAGAAGATCAGGAGCTTGTAAATCGATATATCTATTAGGTAATCAGACGATTACCGAAGGATCAAAAGGAAGATATTAAGCTGGAATTACAGGAATTGATAGATGATATGATAGAAGAAACCGGAAGCGTCCATGCTGCATTGACCAAGCTTGGTGATCCGGCGCTTCTTTCGAAGAAATACCGTGAAGACAGCGGCTGTCTGATTGGACCGGAATATTTTGATACTTATCTCTGGTTTTTGAAGATTATTCTGCTGTGTTCCCTGATTCCCATTATGATTGTGACCATTTTTGATGGGATCAGAACTGCTTCCCTGGAAGCGGCATCCGTGGGAATGGTGGTTAACTATACCGTATCAATCACAACAGAATTATTTTCCAATCTGCTTAGCTCCCTGCTTGGCACCTTCGGCGGCGTAACACTTGTATTTGCCATCATGGAACACCAGAAAATTAAGATTGATATGAAGAAGAAAAATGCTGCAGACAGCTTGCCCTGGACACCGGAGGATTTATCACCATTACCGAATAAGAAGGCTGTTATTGAGAGAAAAGACAGCATTGTCAACATTGTATTTATTACTTTGTTCTGCGTCTTTCTGATCGTTGCACCACATTTTTTTGCAATTATACTCACCGTTGACAAGGAGACCATCAACATTCCAATCTTCAACCTTAATGATTGGAGCCTGATTATGCCTTTGTTTGTTGGGTCCCTGCTGATTGGTCTGATTGACGAGATTGTGCGACTGGTCATGGGCATATATTGCCGCGTTGTTATGATCAGCAATCTCATTGCCGGAACGCTGCAGATTATTCTTTCCTTTATTATATTAAAGGCGCTTCCTTTATGGAATTCAGAGCTTCCTTCCTTTTTTGAGAAATTCCCTAAAGAAGCAAAGGATCTGCATATACTTCAAAATACGCAGGCACTTTCCAATGTTATTCTTGCGATTGTTGTATGTATTACGATTTTGGAGATGGGTGTTACGATTTATAAGACCATGCGATATGGTCTAGGTAAACCTTCGTTATAAAAATGCACATACATTTTACAAATCTTCCAAATTCACTGCATAATTTTCAACAATATGCACAAATTAATGTTAATAAGTATTAACTGATCTCATTAAGGAGGCGTGAAAATGGATGACAAAGATTATGCAGCTCTGCCAATGAATACCTTTGATGATATTCCCACCCCGAAAGATAGTGCCAAAGATATCGTTGGTCTTGTTAAAAAAGGTGGCAAGATTGTCGGTTACCAGTTATCTGACGGTCAGACAATCAGCAAGGAAGAAGGCGTCGCTCGTGCCAAAAACGGAGAAATCAACGGTGTTGGAATAGCGCACCGCAAGGATACCGAATATTTAAAAGCACTGCCAGATGGAGAAGAAGACAACAACCTTTCCTCTCTTCCATCCGTCAGTGCCAGTAGAATAAATAATTTTACCTGATTTCTATTGCAGATACATTGCGTATCCGTCCTCGGTCTGTATCAGCACTACACGCATGTGACTCGGATCAACAATACTAATCTCTGGGAAAACCATGGATTTGTTATCTCTGCCAACAGCATTGACGCTAAGCGTTAACTGACTCTCACTCTGAAGACTGGACATATCAACAATCGAATAGGTTAACAATGAGCCATCCTTTAATGTATCTCCGTTTAGAATCTCCATGTTATTCAGACTGCCTGCATTAAAGGTAATGCTCAGATTCGTTATGTTCTTACCGGTCATATTGGCAATATACAGATAGTTTCCCCCATCTTCCAATTCTGTCAGGTCATCAAGAGAAATATTGTCCGATACAGCTGCCTCTGCAGAAGCTTCCCTGGTGGGAACTACATTAACAGATACTTCATTCGACGATACTCCATCGGTCGATACCCCGTTCTCTGATATGTCCTCTGTTGCTGCAGAGTCTATAGACTCTGAATATGGAACAAAGGTACTGTTGTCTGAACCAACAACAACACTTCCTGATACTGCTGAATTATCTGAAACAACTGCTTTCTTTCCACATCCACTTATCAAAAGTAACATTAATCCTGCCAGCATAATCTGTCTGGTTCTTTTTTTCATATCTGTTGCCTCCGCATCTTTAGTTCACTGTTACAGTTGGAGAACCGGCACTGCCACTGCATTGCACGATAAATCCAATCTCTACACTTTGTCCTGCCGCTATTGATGTATTAAAATCTACCGGTGTTATCGTAATATTGTTACCACTAACAGCGTACACGCCATTCCAGGACTGATCCAATGAAAAGGACGATCCAAAACTTACCGACAGATTCCAGTTACTAATGGTTGAACTTCCGGTATTTTTGATGGTAATCGTATATTGATAACATTTACCGGAACCGCTGTCCCAGCTTCCGGAATTAACGATGGTCGCCTGTGTATTATCCTTAGAAGCCGTTACAGCAGTCGTATTCGTTGTCGTGGTTGTACCCGCGCCTGCGGATGGTGTGGTTGATGGTGCTGCTCCTCCTGTACTCGTAGAACCAGGCGTTACTCCATGATTTAAAATGCCAACATACCATTTACCTTCCTCTGACAGATCCGATTCTGACCAGCCATAGGTTAAGGAGCAACCGCTTTGAATCAAGGAACTGGATTCATTCTTATTAGAAAGATTCCAGATACAATAACTTACTCCATTGTCATTCATCAATGAAATCCAGGTATTGGCTTCATCAAAATTATTGGCTCCATTTCCACTCGCTGAACACGTTCCAAATTCCGTACAGAATATTGCAAGTCCTGAATTAATTGCAGTCAGCATTTTCTGTCGTATATTATCCTTATGCGTATCAGCATAAAAATGAATTGTATACATAATGTTAGTATAACCGGTAATTGGATCTCCTGCAGCGATATCTGTATCCTGTGACCAGGTTGGTGTTCCCACTATAATAATTGCATTGGGATTATTGGCCTTAATCACCGGAATGACTTCCATTGCGTAGCTCTTAATCTCTGACCAGGTTGTTCCACCATTAGGCTCATTACAAATCTCGTAAATTACATTGTCATAATTCGCATACTTACTAGACATTTCATCGAAAAATGCTATTGCAGATGCCTTATTCGTGTTCGGATTATTATCATTTAATATGTGCCAGTCGATAATGACATACATTCCCAGGTCTGTTGCATAACTGACGCCGTCATTCACCAACTGTTTTAATCCTGCCTGATCGCCACCAGCGCAGTACCCATTATAATCGGCTGTGTACATGGCAAGTCGAACGCAATTGGCACCCCACTCATCACGCAATGTACGAAAAGAATCGGCATTAACATATTCCGGAAACCAGTTAATACCGTGGGTGGAAACTCCTTTTAACTGATAGGGATTCCCTGATTCATCCACCAGCTTGGTACCGGATACGGACAACTCTCCATGATTAGCAACCGGTGTCCCTGTCTCACTACTCGTTACTGTAGTCGGTGAAGCTGTATTCTGGGCTACACTCGCAGTCGCTTCTGTTAGCTCCTGTGTGCTCTCTCCCGCAAGCGTTTCCTGGCTCTCTGCCATTCCTTCGTCTGAGGCCACAACCTCTTCTGATGTCGCAGTCGTACTGATTGCTGCTACATCATTAGTGGATGCAGATTCCTCTGTTACCGCTGACATACTGACTGTCGTCTGACCTCCATCCGGTACATTTGCAATTGCAATCGCCAGAACTATGATTCCTACCATTAACACTGCAGAAACCGAGATCAAAATTCTCATTTTTTTTGTTAATCTCATCCTTGTCCCCTTTCGAATTCCGATTACTTATCATTTTCGCTAATATATTCGCGATATTCCTCTTCACTGGAAAATAAACGATATCTGCAATCTACTAATCCCATATATCCTTCTCCAACATAATAACCTTTCATAATCTGTTACCTCCTATTATCTCGAACTTTTGTTCTGATAAGATAGTAACAGATTATATGTACAATAAAACGAACCGATAACTGGTTCGCCTTATTTTTCTCCTTTATGCTGCTGTTGTTTCTACAGGATCAGGAGCCTTCGTATATAACCATTTTAATAAAATAGGAACGGAAATACTAGAGATAATTATTAATAAAATTACTGCTGTAAAATAGGAGGAATCAATGATTCCAATAGACAGACCCTTCTGTGTTATAATCAGTGCAACCTCTCCACGTGTCATCATTCCAACACCTATTTTCAAACAATCTATATTCTTGAACTTACAACATTTAGACACCAGTCCGCAACCGATAATCTTCGTCATCATTGCAACAATAACAAAGCCCGCCGAGAAGAGCAGCATATTTGGATCGATTTGACTAAAATCCGTCTTAAGTCCAATACCAACAAAGAAAATCGGGCCAAAAATCATATAGTTATTAATGGTAACCTTACGGTCAATATAGCCTGCATCACGAATGTTACACAGAATAATACCTGCTACATACGCACCGGTAATATCAGCAATTCCAAAATATCTCTCTGTGCAGTACGCCATTACAAAGCAAAGAGCCAAACCGATAATCGGAATTCTTCTGGAATGAGGATATCTTGCATCTATCTTCAGGAAAATCTTATAGATGATATAACCACCTATCAATGCAATTGCAAAGAAGGCAAAGGTGCTAAGCAATACCTTTCCTGTATTGTTGGTGGGATCCTTAAAGCCAAGAACAAAGGTAAGGGCAACAATACCGATGACATCGTCAATAATTGCGGCGCTCAGAATAGTCTGTCCAACACGTCCTTTCAGATATCCCATTTCCCGAAGTGATTCTACGGTAATACCAACCGAAGTTGCTGTCATAATACATCCAATGAACAGTCCTTTAAAAAACTCATCCGTTCCAACTGCTGCCCATCCATAGACTGCCATATACAGAATCGTTCCACCAATTAAAGGTACCAAAACACCCATAAACGCAATTAGAAGAGAGATTAGTCCTGATTTCTTCAGTTCCTTCAGATTCGTCTCAAGACCTGCAGAGAACATGATCAGAATAACTCCTATTTCCGCCATTTTACTGATAAAATCAGACTGTTGAACAAAACCCAAAAGACATGGTCCAATAATCAGTCCTGCTATAATCTCACCTACAACCATAGGTGCCTTACATTTCTTAGCGACAATTCCCATGAATTTTGCAGACGCAATAATAATTGCCAAGTCTCTTAAAATGCTATAACTTTCCATATTTATCATCTTCCTTTCGCAAAAATAAATTATAGCATTGTGCCGGTTCATTTGCAAATTTTCCTTAAAAATAGCGGATTTTCTTTGACACGCTACTTGTTTCCGATATAATTAAAGTTGTGTGGAAAGGAGTGTCTTATGCATAAATTTAAAAGACGAATTTTTGATATGATTCAGATTGGTAATAAACAGGATATGCCAAGTCTGATCTGTGATATCGTTATTATTGTATCTATTCTGCTCAATCTCTTTAGCATCCTGTTCATGACCTTTGAAAGTTCCAAACCATATACAGAGATTCTTGATCTGATTGAGTTTATTACGATTCTCATTTTTATTGTTGAGTACGTGCTTCGTGTATGGACTGCGGAATTTCTTTATCCAACCCTGCGTCCCGGAAAGGCACGCAATAAATTTGTGCTTTCTGCTTTTGGTTTAATTGATTTATTCACTTTCCTTCCGTATTTTCTGCCGGTTATCTTTCCGGCAGGAGCCGTAGCTTTTCGTATGCTTCGGGTTGTCCGCATTCTCCGTCTGTTTAAAATAAATGGAAAGTATGATAATTTCAGTGTTATTTTTAATGTATTAAATGAGAAGAAAAATCAGATTTTCTCTTCTGTATTAATGATTTTTATTATCATGATTGCGTCCTCCATGTTCATGTATAATCTGGAGCATGAGGCTCAGCCGGAGCAGTTCTCCAATGCATTTTCAGGAATCTGGTGGTCCATGTCAACACTTCTGACCATTGGATATGGAGACATTTACCCAATCACACCGGCGGGCAAGATTATGGCTATCTTCATTTCTTTTCTCGGTGTTGGTATGGTTGCGATTCCAACCGGTATTATATCTGCAGGTTTCGTGGAACAATATGCCAAGATTAATACCATGGTTAAGGTCTGGGAACAGAAAGAGCTGAAATTTTTCACTTCCCATATCCCCTCCAAGCATATCTGGATTGGCAAACACACAGGGGACCTGGTATTTCCGCCACAGCAGTCTCTTCTTATGGTAATGCGCGGGAATAGTGTTATCCTGCCAAATGAAGATATCATTATCAATCCCAAGGATATTCTTCTTTTCGGTACCAGAAATGATGAAGAGGAACGGGAAATCCGTCTTCGGGAACTTAAGATCAAGGAGGAAAATAAATGGAGAGGTAAGAAAATCTGCGACCTTGACATTTACAAACAGGAGATTATCCTTATGCTGATTCGTAAGAATAAAGTCATGTTACCTAATCCCGAAACCACTATTAACCTGGATGACACCTTGATTATTTACTCCAGATTTCACTAATTTATCTGCTTATGAAGAAAAAAGATCAGACGACAACCTTATACGACCGACAACCGGATGAAACACTGTTTCAACAAGCCTGTGACACCATTATCGGAAGACAGCGGGGACTTCATGGCATTGGTACCTTATCAGAAAAGACTGTACACGCTGTTCTTAAGTATTACTATGCACCAAATGAGAACTACCATGAGATCAAAATTGGTTCTTATGTTGCTGACATCTGCAAGGAAGGCGAGATCTACGAGATTCAGACGCGCAGTTTTAATACCATGCGGGCCAAACTTTCTGCCTTTTTGACAGATTATGAAGTAACAATAGTCTATCCGGTTGCTCTTACCAAATATGTTCGCTGGATTGATCCTTCAACGGGTGAAATCAGCGTTCCCAGAAAGTCTCCTAAAAAGGGACGTATCTATGACATATTACCCGAGCTATATAAAATCAAATCTTTTCTTTCTAATGAACATCTTCATTTTGAAATCTGTTTTATTGAAATGGAAGAGTACAAGATCCTTGATGGCTGGTCAAAGGATAAGAAAAAGGGAGCGACCAAAACGGATCGCATCCCCAAATCTATCTGTGGTTTAGTTACTCTCTATGAACCAGAGGATTACTACAAATTCTTAATGAAGAATAGCGATGGAAAACTGCAGCATCTTCCACCAACCTTTACATCCAAAGACATTGCCCTGCTTCTCTCTGTTAATTTAAAACAGGCTCAACTGATTCTGCATCTTCTGACTTATCTGGAATTATTGCAGCCAATTGGAAAACAGGGTCGGCTTCATCTCTATCAATTACCGGCTTTAAGGAAGTCACAACAGGTCTGATACAGTTTCTTTGGAATAATTGGTTTCGTTACCTGTGCATTCATACCTGCGCTGTAGGCTGTTTTCTCGTCCTCGCTAAATGCATCAGCAGACATTGCAATAATCGGTATACTCTTAGCATCTTCTCTGTTCATACTACGAATTGTTCTGGTCGCATCCAGACCACCTAATACCGGCATTCGAATATCCATCAGAATGATCTGATAATAGTCTAGTGCTGAGCTTTCAAATTTTTCACAGGCAAGTTGTCCATTTGCAACCTATTCAATGTCACAACCATATTTCTCTAATAGCTTTTGAACAATTTCAAAGTTTAACTCGAAATCCTCAACAATCAGAATCCGTTTTCCCTTTAGAATACTGTAATCACATTGTTCTTTTGTCTGTTCCTGTTCCAAAACCTCCATTGCCTAAAAAGGTAATTCGACTGTGAAAGTACTACCCTCGTTTAACTTACTTTCAAGTGTTATGGTACCCTTCATCAACTTCACCAGTTCCTTCACAATAGGAAGTCCAAGTCCAGTTCCTTCTACTTTCTCCTTAACATCCTTTCGATATTCCTGCTGGAATCTGTCAAATGCATGCGGGATAAATTCTTCACTCATACCGATTCCGTTATCCTTAATTATGAACTGCAGTCCCTTTAATTTTTTGGAAGTATTACATTCCTTAACATAAAATTCAACTTTACCGCCTTGGTGCGTATATTTCACCGCATTTGACAAAAGATTCATAAAAATCTGATTGAATCGCACTATATCAACAACAATTCCTGATTTTATTTCATTACGGATATCCATAATGAATTCGATCTCTTTATCCGCACATAATTTACCAATCAGGTTCCTGATTAGTTTTTCAAAATCTTCCAGATTGTAAGGCTCTGGATTTAATTTTACGCGATTTTGTTCTATTCTCGACATATCGAGTACGTCATTAATAATTCCCAACAGATAATTACCGGAACTGTTAACTTTCTGTAAGCATTGACGTAATTGTTTCTCATCTGCTCCTTCTACAAACTCCGAACCGGAAAATGCAATAACTGCATTGAGAGGTGTTCGAAGGTCATTCCAAGGCCTTTTCTTCAATCATACTATCATCTGTAGCAGTCGTAATAATGATAGGAATCTGAGCCATATCCGGATTTTTCTGTATAATAGCCATCACTTCAAAACCATTTAGTTGTGGCATTTCAAGATCCAGTATAATGGCTGATAAGGTGCTGAATTCTCTCTCCAGGATATCAATTGCTTCCAGTCCGTTTTTCGCTTCAAGAATCTCATACTCTTCATCTAAAATTGCACAAAGAGTCTTTCTCGACATTGAATTATCTTCAACGATAAGTAGTCTTCTTTGCATTCTCTTTTGTAATAAATCATCTATAGAAATTATTCTTTTTCCCCTTTATAATTCTTTTTATCCGACTTCTCATTTTACAGTTCTTTAGTCGCAAAAACCCCCATAGCCTAACTACGGAGGTTTTCATGCATATTCCATCTCAACTAATTCTATATTTTCATAAATAATTAGTATTCTAAGGTTTAGTTATCTTCGTCTTCGCCCTCGTCCTTAGGAAACAGCATCTCCTTATCTTCATCATCTTCAACATAAGAATCAACCAGCTTCTTCTCTTCTTCTGAGATATCCTCCATTGCATCATCCATGTTGTCATATTCGATCACACCATCACTTACTTTTTCACGAACCTTGGCGATTTTGGCAACCTTTACACCATCACCCAGATGAATCATTCTTACACCGGAAGTCACTCTTCCAAGAATGGAAATGTCTTCCATACGGAGCTGAATAATGATTCCGGCTGTAGTAATCATCATGATTTCATGATCATCATTTACTGCCTTCACACCGATAACATCACCTGTCTTTTCGGTAATCTTGTAACACTTCACACCCTTACCGCCACGGTTCTGTACATTAAATTCATCCAGATAAGTTCTCTTACCCATACCATTTTCACTGACAATCAAAAGGGAATCTCCCTGATGATCCAACTGCATGCCAACGATTTCATCCTCAAAAGATAAATTCATACCGATAACACCCATAGAGGTTCTTCCGGTCGCACGTACATCTGTCTCTTTAAATCTGATGCAGAGACCATACTTACTAATCAGAAAAATCTCTGTTTTCTTATCTGTCTGCTTTACTTCAATCAGTTCATCATCATCTCTTAGGTTAATTGCAGCAAGACCGTTTTTACGAATATTGGCATATTCCATAATACTTGTCTTCTTCACTGTACCGCGTCTGGTAACCATGAAAAGATTCTTTGATTCATCATAATCCTTTACCGGTATAATTGCGGAAATCTTTTCTCCCGGGGAAAGCTGCAACAGATTGACAATTGCTGTTCCTCTGGCAACTCTGCTTGCTTCCGGTATCTCATATGCCTTCAGACGATATACACGACCGGTATTGGTAAAGAACATAATATAATGATGGGTCGTCGTCATCAGAAGATCTTCGATATAATCATCTTCAATGGTAGTCATTCCTTTGATTCCCTTACCACCACGATTCTGCGAACGGAAATTATCTACTGTCATACGTTTGATATATCCAAGGCTTGTCATAGCAATTACTGTATTATCTCTTGGAATCAGATCCTCCATGGAAATATCGAATTCATCAAATCCGATTATGGTTCTTCTTTCATCGCCATATTTCTCAACAGTAATACTAAGTTCTGTACGGATAACACCAAGTAAGAGTTTCTCGTCTGCCAAAATTGCCTTCCATTCTGCAATACGCTCCATCAGATCTTTGTGTTCTGCTTCTAACTTCTCACGCTCCAGACCTGTTAAAGAACGAAGTCTCATCTCAACAATCGCTGTTGCCTGTGCTTCGCTTAATCCAAATCTTTCTATTAATTTATCCTTGGCTTCCTGTGTTGTCTGGCTTCCACGGATAATCTTAATTACTTCATCAATGTAATCCAGGGCAATTAATAATCCCTGTACAATATGATCTCTTTCCTCTGCTTTGTTCAAATCATATTTTGTACGTCTTGTTACTACTTCTTCCTGATGCTTTAGATATTCGGATAACATATCTAAAAGATTCATAACTCTTGGTTCATTATTAACTAATGCCAGCATAATAACACCAAAAGTATCCTGTAACTGTGTATGCTTATATAACTGATTCAAAATTACATTGGCATTCGCATCTCTTCTTAGTTCAATAACAACACGCATACCTTCACGATTGGACTCATCGCGGATATCTGTAATACCATCAATTTTCTTTAGTTTAACCAACTCAGCCATTTTCAAAATCAAATTGGCTTTATTTACCATATAGGGAAGTTCTGTAATGATAATCTGTGATTTACCATTTGCCATCGTCTCAATATCGGTAATACCACGAAGACGGATTTTGCCACGACCTGTTCTATATGATTCGATAATTCCTCTGGTTCCAAGAATCTGTGCACCAGTCGGGAAATCCGGACCTTTTACAATTTCAAGAAGCTCATCAATACTTGTTTCTCTGTTTTCTTCTACTCTGTTATCAATAATACGAATAACTGCTTCCGAAATCTCACGAAGATTATGTGGTGGAATATTCGTTGCCATACCTACTGCAATACCGGTCGTTCCATTAACCAAAAGGTTGGGATAACGGCTTGGAAGTACAGAAGGCTCTCGTTCTGTTTCATCAAAGTTAGGTACAAAATTAACGGTATCTTTATTGATATCAGCAAGAAGCTCCATGGAAATCTTGGAAAGTCTTGCTTCTGTATATCGCATTGCGGCTGCTCCGTCACCATCAACAGATCCGAAGTTACCATGTCCATCAACCAATGGATATCTGGTATTCCAATCTTGTGCCATATTAACCAAAGCACCATAAATAGAGCTATCACCATGAGGATGATATTTACCCATGGTATCACCGACAATACGTGCACATTTTCTGTGTGGCTTGTCAGGACCATTGTTCAATTCAATCATTGAATAAAGGATTCTTCTTTGTACCGGTTTCAAACCGTCTCTTACATCAGGTAATGCTCTGGAAGCAATAACGCTCATTGCATAATCGATATAGGATTTCTCCATGGTCTTTTTTAAATCGACCTCATGGACTTTATCAAACATTGTTTCATCCATTCTAAATTAACCGTGCCTTTCTATTTATGAATTCCGAGTTGCCTTGAAATATCCAGATTACTAATCATTATTAAAAGTATTAATGAATCTGTCTGTTATATATCTAAGTTTCTTACATACTTTGCATTTAACTCAATGAATTCTCTACGTGGTTCTACTTTATCACCCATCAAAGTTGTAAATGTAAGATCCACCTCAGATTCAGAATCCTCACCAATACAAACTCTTAAAAGAATTCTCTTCTCAGGGTCCATGGTTGTTTCCCACAACTGCTCTGCATCCATCTCACCAAGACCTTTGTAACGCTGAATCTTGTTATTCTGGTCACGTCCAACTTCTGTGAGAATACTATCTAATTCTTCATCCGAATATGCGTACCATACCTTTTTGTTCTTTTCAAGCTTATATAAAGGCGGCTGTGCAAGATAAACATATCCCTGCTTAATCAGTTCCGGCATGAAACGATAAAGGAAAGTCAGCATTAATGTTGCAATATGTGCACCATCAACATCTGCATCTGTCATAATAATAATCTTATGATAACGAAGCTTGCTGATATCAAAATCCTCATGAATACCAGTTCCAAATGCGGTAATCATTGCTTTAATCTCCGCATTTGCATAGATTTTATCTAATCTTGCCTTCTCAACATTTAATATTTTACCACGAAGCGGAAGAATAGCCTGTGTTGCACGGCTTCTTGCTGACTTAGCACTACCACCGGCGGAATCTCCCTCTACGATATAAATCTCACAATTTACAGGATCTTTATCGGAACAATCTGCTAATTTACCAGGCAGGGAAGAACCTTCCAGTGCAGTCTTTCTTCTGGTCAAATCCCTTGCTTTTCTTGCAGCTTCTCTCGCACGTTGTGCAAGTAAGGATTTCTCACATATTGTCTTGGCAACCTGAGGATTCTGCTCAAGGAAATAGGTTAACTGTTCACATACAACACTATCAACAGCATTTCTTGCCTCAGAATTACCTAATTTCTGTTTGGTCTGTCCTTCAAACTGTGGATCTTCTATCTTGATGGAAATGATTGCTGTCAGACCTTCTCTGATATCTTCTCCTGACAGATTAGGCTCGCTGTCCTTAATGATTTTATTGGTTCTTCCATAATCATTAAATGTCTTAGTCAGTGCTCTCTTAAATCCTTCAATATGAGTACCACCCTCCGGCGTGTTTATGTTATTAACAAATCCGTACATACTCTCTGTATAGCTGTCATTATGCTGGATAGCAACCTCAACATAAACATCATCCTTCTTGCCTTCAAAGTACATAATATGTTCATACAGAGGTGATTTACTCTTATTCATATAAGCAACAAATTCTTTGATTCCGCCTTCATAGTGAAATACTTTTGTATTTTCTTTCTCATCGTCACGAAGATCCGTTAATTCTATACGAAGACCTTTGGTTAGAAAAGCCATCTCACGAAGTCTTTGTTTTAAAGTATCAAAATCATAAACAGTATCTTCAAAAATTGTAGCATCCGGCTGGAATGTTACCTTTGTTCCTGTTTTGTTTTCTTCACATTCACCAATTACTTTTAGTGGATAACACACTTTACCATACTCATAACGCTGATTATAGATTTTAGCGTCGCTGTAGATTTCAACCTCCAACCAGGAGGAAAGAGCATTAACAACGGAAGCACCTACTCCATGAAGTCCTCCGGATACTTTATATCCACCACCGCCGAATTTACCACCGGCATGAAGAATGGTAAATACAACTTCAACAGCAGGAAGTCCTGCTTTATGATTAATTCCAACAGGCACACCTCGTCCATTATCAATAACGGTGATCGAGTTGCCTTTGTTAATAAATACCTGAATTGTATTGCAGAATCCGGCCAAAGCTTCATCTACCGAGTTATCTACAATCTCATAAACAAGATGATGCAGACCTCTTGAAGAAGTAGTACCAATATACATACCAGGTCTCTTTCTAACTGCTTCCAAACCTTCCAAAATCTGAATTTGATCAGCACCATACTCATTTGTTACTTTGTCTTCAATGTTTTCAAAACTCATGTCCTAGTAACCATGTCCTTTCAAATTTGCCATATTATCTATGATATTTCATTAGTTCTCATTGGTAACGATTCCATTAGATACCTTAAAAATCTTATCTATCTCAAATCTGTTATTAATAAAATCATCAAGACCTGTACAGGTAATGATTGTCTGTATATTTCCAATACTGTTAAGCAAATGATTCTGCCTGCTGCTGTCTAACTCAGATAAAACATCATCCAGTAGTAACACCGGAAGATCCTTTGTGATTTTTTTTACCAGCTCTATTTCAGAAAGCTTCAAGGATAAAGCAGCTGTTCTTTGCTGTCCCTGTGATCCAAAAGTTCTGACATCAATTCCGTTGGAGTAGAAAATAAAATCATCTCTGTGTGGACCGGCTGTTGTCATTTTTAATTTGATATCCTTTTCAAGATTACTCTTTAAAAGCTTTTCAAAATCTTCTGCCTTCACATAGGGTGTATATTGAATAATAAGTTCTTCCTTCTGACCTGAAAGCTTTTGATGAATAGAACCTATAATCTCATTGAGCTGTTCAATAAATAACTGTCTTCTCTCAATAATCTTAACACCATAGGAAATTAGTTGCATATCCCATATATTCAGCATATCCTTATAATCTTTATTATAAAAAATATCCTTCAGAAGTTTATTTCTCTGATTGATAATTTTATTATAGTTATTTAGATTGTAGAGATAAATTTGATCCAGCTGACATAGCTCCATATCAACAAATCTTCTTCTTTCTGATGGAGCATTCTTTATGATGCTAAGATCTTCCGGAGAAAAAAATACGACATTCAAAAGACCAAGCAGCTGTGCTGCTTTTTTCAGCTTTACCATATCAATGGCAATACCTTTGGATTTGGATTTACGAAGATGCATATCAACTCTTCGTTCTAGTCCATCTTTATCAAGATATGTTTTAATATGGGCTTCCTCGGAATCAAAATTGATGATATCTTTATCCTTACTGCCCTTATGTGATTTTGTTGTTGCCGAGACATAGATAGCTTCCAAAATATTGGTCTTACCCTGTGCATTATCGCCATATAAAATATTAACACCTCTGTCAAAATCCATATGAAGATTCTTATAATTTCGAAAATTATCCAGTTCTAATGATTTTATTATCATGTAAAATCATTCCTCAATCTTTATCTTTGTATCAGCGTATTCTACTTCATCTCCGCCATAGAGTTTCTTACCTCTCTGGGTACACACTTCACCGTTGACTTTAACCTTACCATCAACAATAACAAATTTAGCTTCTACACCTTCGTCTACCAGTCCAACTGCCTTTAAAGCTTGACCAAGTTTAATATACTCGCCTCTTAATTTAATTGTTTCCATAAAAGCCTCCAAGCTTTAAGCAATTATTAACTGCATCGATTAACTTAAATTAACCGGAAGGATGAGATAAGTATATTTATCATTTTCATCCTTGATGTAACAGGGTGCCTTAGGATTAACAAAGTAAACATCTATATTTTCTTCATCAATTACCTTTAAAGCATCCAATAAAAATTTGGGATTAAATCCAATCTTAATATCCTTACCCTGCTTAGTAACTTCAATTTCTTCATCCATCTTACCAAGAGGAGAATCCACTTTAATCTCCATGACATTATCCGTAAGATTTATAACAACCGGTTTTTTATTACCTTCTTTGGAAAATAACATAGACCTGTCTATACAATCATAAAGATCCTTCTTACTCATTGTTACCTTTGTCTCATAATCAGAAGACATCATCTTATCTACACTAAAATAATTACCTTCAATCAATCTGGAAACAATAATTGTATTATCAAATTCAAATAAAACATGAGAATTGGTCAGGAAAATACTAACATCTTTTTCTGCATCAGTAGGTAAAATCTTACTGATTTCACTAAGGGTTTTACCGGGAATAATAACTTCTTTCTCGTTGTATATATTTTTTAATAAAACACGTCTGATAGAAATTCTATGACCGTCAAGTGTAGTCACCTTTAACTGATCATTCTTGATGACCATATGTACACCTGTCATAATCTTATTACTTTCATTTACACCGATTGAAAAAATAGTCTGTCTTATAATTTCCTTCATAGTAAAGGCAGAAACCATAATAGCTTCATTTCTCTCAATATCAGGAAGATAAGAAAAATCTTCTCCTGATTTGCCATTCAAATCAAATTTCAATGTATCATACTTAAATCTTGTCTGATAATTATCATCTGTTTCAATTGTGATATCAGCATTAGGAAGTTTTCTAACAACCTCAACTAACATTTTAGATTCCAATGCAACAATACCTGGTTGTTCAATGGTACCCGGTATTTCTGTCTCAATACCTAATTCCATATCATTAGCTGTTAATTTAATCATATTATCTTCAGCACGAATAAGAATGCATTCCAGTATTGACATTGTTGTATTACTTGGAACTGCCTTAGAAACGATCTGAACTCCATTAACCAGATCTTCTTTTGAACAGATAATCTTCATGTTATTCCAAACTCCCTTCGTAGTCCCGCTCACTAAGATATAATAATATAATTCATTCATAATAGTCTTAATGGCTGTTGATATGTGCATAACCTATTACATTATACTAAATTTAAGCAAAAATTGAAAGTAAAACTAGGTTTATATTAAAATTATTTCATGGTTGAAAAGTTACAATTATTCACATCATGATTAATGTTCCTCATTTGTCATATTTTGTAGAAAACATTTTATAAATGAATTAAACATTTAATCACTAAGTCTTCACATTGATTATCCACAAATGTTGATGAATGATATGAATAATCAGGAAGATATAATTTTGTTTTTAATAATTTCTATAGTCTCTTTTAATTCTGTATTATCTTTAATCTCATCGCTAATCTTATTAACACCATGAAGAACAGTGGAATGATCCTTCTTATCCAGCAAAGCAGCAATACCTTTTAAAGTTGTATCAGTCATTTCACGACATAGATACATAAAAATCTGTCTTGGTAAGACAATTTCAGCATTTCTTTTCTTAGAGGTTATTTCTTCCGGATCAATATTATAATGTTCCGCAACAACATCGAGAATAATATTAGGTGTAATTATAGTTGGTTTATCCGGAAAAATTGTATCTTTTAAAGCATCTTTGGCAAGTTCCATATCGATTACACGATTCTTATTTATTCTGGAATAAGCATTAACCTTATTAAATGCTCCCTCCAGCTCACGTACATTGGACTTGATATTTGTAGCAATATAGTCAATAACTTCATTAGGAATATCTTTGTCAAAGGTTTCTGCATATTTACGAAGAATAGCAACTCTTGTTTCATAAACAGGAGGCTGAATATCAACAATGAGTCCCCATTCAAAGCGAGAACGGAATCTTTCATCCAGAGTAGTCATTTCCTTAGGATGTTTATCTGATGATATAATAATTGCTTTTCCTGCAGAATGAAGTGCATTAAAGGTATGGAAAAATTCTTCCTGAGTAGAAGGCTTTCCTATTATAAATTGAATATCATCGATTAATAAGACATCAATGTTACGATATTTTTCACGCAGCTGTGTCATTGCAGATGTATTACCGCTTGAATTACCAAGACGAATAGATTCAATAACTTCATTGGTAAATTCTTCAGAAGTAACATAGAGAACCTTCATATTATTATTATGTTCTACAATATAATGTCCAATTGAATTCATCAGATGGGTCTTACCAAGACCAGACATACCATAGATAAATAAAGGATTAAAGTCCTTTCCTGGTGATTCAGCAACGGCAAGACAGGCGGAATGAGCCATATTGTTATTAGAACCAACGACAAATGTTTCAAATCGATACTTCATATTAAGATTGGCCTGTTTTAGACATTCCATATGATTGGCATTAATTACATCATTATTATGATTGGAATTATCAGTAATTTCTTTACTATTAATTTTATCTGTTTCTAATTGAAAATCAATATCGTAGGTTTCTCCCATTAATTCAGAAATTGTAACCTGAAAACAGCTTTTATAGTTTCTGCTGATATAAGCAACC
>JAKQFQ010000068.1 GCA_029558315.1 Bacillota bacterium | reverse complement strand
AGTTCCATAATCAGCGTCAGGAGCTTCAGGAAGTTTTATTTCTGGATTCGTCTGTACCTGAAGCTCCATCCACGCTGACCCTGCGCAAAGACCTCTTCTGAAGATGCTTGAACCTCCGTTAATCATGTGCTTACGGAAGCGTCTTGATCTCTCAGCAAGATCAAGTACAGGGTTTTCAGCGTTTAAATTCGGGACAATCTTTTCCATATTACGGCCTGATTATTTTATTCCCTAATAGTGACTCAGGACTGTTATCTGTCCCGATACTCTCTTTCAATTTCAAAGTGGTCTGTTCCAAAATATGCGCTGATTTATCAGTCGTCATGTTGGAACCGTATTGTGTCATTGCGGACATCATTCCTTTTTCATCAGGTTGCTCAGTCCATGCAACAATCACAATGCCAGTAGAACTTTTCATATCAGGCTTATTGAACATTGGGTGAAGCTGATTAACTACCGTATTAATGGCTTCCTCAATAACGTCATAAATATTCTGATCGTTAATCTCTGGTGCACCTTCTCTCAATTCATATCTGGTTTCAATTTTCTCAATACGTTCTGAATCGGGACCATTTAATCCTTGATTTACATCTGGTCCTTCCGGTCCTGGGTACCCTGCATGACCTCTAGGACCCTCTGGTCCATCATATATCGGACCTACTTCTCCCTCACAAGCTGACTGTTCACAGCAAGTTCCTTCTGCACATTCAGATTTTTCTTCTCCTTCCTTAAACGGAAAACTGGTCTGATCTTCATTCACACTACATGGTGCATCAGGCTGATCTACTTCTTCTGACATAATTATAATTCCTCTAAAATTTTTGCCTTATTAATTAACGTGTCAAGGATACGTTCATCATAACTGTTACTCAAAATCGGAAAATACGCCATACAGGGCTTAGTCTGCCCTATACGATTTACTCTCCCCACAAACTGAGTAATGGTATCAGGCGTGTATCCCGTCTCAGCAAAAACAACTGTACTACATCTCTTTTGGATATTCAAGCCCACCCCCAGACTTTCTATGTTACCCATTAAAATCATTCTGTTTCCGTTATTAAACTCGTCTACAATCCCCTGACGTGCTTTTCCAGGGGTAGCTCCAGTAATCACTAAGGGCGCATATCTTTCCAGGCTCTCAAGGGCATATTTAATAGACTCATGATACCGGTACGCCATAAGAATCGGGATACCCTGATCTATAAGGTTTATTACAAAATCCATGATCTCAGGATGTTTAGACTGGTACATAACTTTACGAACCTTATGCACATCAGGCGGAATTATTTTGGTCTGGTTATCTCCAAAGCCATCAACATAATGTTTAAAATCAGGCGTAACCAGGTCAATCAGTTGTTTATTAAACTCAATATCTCCATACAACTCTAATTTCTGATACGTTGTTGGAGGTAAATCATGCATTATATCTTTTGCTTCAAGCTTCACATAATGATGACCGAACCGTTTCTTAAACTCATCAAAATTCTGACCACCAGTAAATTTCACTTCATATTGATTAAAGAAAGACTGATCTTCAAACGCAAACTTGTTTGAAAAGTCCCAGTAACTCCCTGTTTCATCAGGGTCTACATAATTAAGGTAGGGAAACCATTCATTTAAGCAATTCTTTATAGGGGTTGCTGACATGAGCCATGAATGTTTTGCCGTTTCAGCAATCATGTACGCATATTTTGTAGTTTTGATGAAAGGATTTTTAAGGGCTTGGGCCTCATCAAAAATCACGTAATCAGGATTCCAGTCAATTAATTTCTGAGTGTTACCCTTACGGGCAATTAACTTGTATCCAACAATTACAATCTCAGGTAAACTCTCAAGATTTAATTTTGATTTTTTATTAGGAAGCTGATGCAGGTATTTCAGTTTACTTGCAGCATCAACAATCAGGATAGGGACATTAAATTTATAATGCTTTTCAAACTCTCGTTTCCAATTAATAGCGGTTGAAGCTGTGGTGACACACAATATCTTGTTATGTGTTTGGATTGTAGGAAATGGAATGATGCCGTTCAAGGTATGAATTGCTACAACTGTTTTCCCTGAGCCTACGGGATTGGCGTTGTAAGATGCCTTATAAGTCCCGTCTTCATAACGGGAAATATAATGTCTTACCATTTTTTCTTGAAAAGGGTATAATTGGAACTTGCTTTCTTCCATCTGCATCCGTATTATAAATAGCTGTTATACATCTCAACAAAGGTAACATACATGAGTGACGAAAATCAAGAATCCTGCGAAGATGCAGGTTGGGATAGTGATTTCTCTATTGCAGAGGGGTTTCTAAAGGTTCTGGACGGAGCAAGAGAAGATCACATATTTGTAACTGTCCCTGAAAGAAAAGGCTGTGAACTGAAAGCAAAAACTTTTACGGGTACACTTTCCGAACACTGGCGTGAACTTACTGAGAGAAATAAGGAAGGCTGTGCTGTTTTTGTAGCAGTGAATGAATTTGAAAATAACATCCGTTCAAACATTCAATGCAATAACATCAGAGCTTTTTTTGTTGAACTTGATAGCGGTCAAATCAGTGATGAAGAAGCAATTGGCTTCTTTATGACCCTTGGAATTACATTTCTTGTAAACAGTTCCCCAGGTAACTATCACTTGTACTGGTCAACAAATATTCAAGATGCTGATGCATTAGAAGAACACATCAGAAAATATTCTTTACTTCAAAAAATATTACAGTACCGATTCAGGGCTTATGAATCAGGCAAGGAATCATCAGACCTTGCAAGAATTTTAAGACTTCCAGGCTTCTTTCACCAAAAAATTTACGGTCAAAAACATTTTGTAGGGTACTCTCATTTTCAGGAGCATCCCCAAGTTTTAGATAACGCAAGGTTTGACAGACGCTACACCAGTGCAAATGAAATTCTTATTGCAGCAGGTGTTACTCCTGCGATTATAGAGCAGGCAAAAGAATTTGGAGCAGCAACGCAGATAAGTGCATACGAGTTGTATCTTCAGAATGAAGCGGTCAAAGACGGGCAGTATGTAGGATGTGAATCAGGGGGGCGTAATGAAGCCCTTTTTAATTATTGTTTATTTGAACTTTTTATACGGCGTGGGCTTGGGCTAGAGGAAGCAACAATGCTTACTCATTATGCAAACAGTAAGAATGAACCTCCCCTTCCAGATGAAAATGTTTTTACGATTGTCCAGAGCGCACAGAAAAGATTTTTAGAGGTACACGGGGGTAAAAGTTTTGTAGACCAGAAAGAAGTTGTTGAAAAGCTGGTAAAGAAAGTAAATGCAGATGAGGTTGAATCAAACAGACCAATTAGTGCAACCCCACGAGATGGTGAGATAGATGAGTTCTTCTCTTTTGATTACACCTATCCTGAAATGAATCCTCCCAACTCTCAAGCAAGTATCGCTCACCGTATAGTTCAAAAATGGGGAAATTTTGTGAGATACAATTCGGAACGTGGGTTTTATGTAAAAGAAGATGGTGTGTGGATTAATGACGGTAGAGTTTCAGGACTGATTACGCAGTTAATTTTCAACATTACAAAGCAGCTTTCATTTGAAGAGCAATTCAGATCATGCTTTGTAAAAGATAATATGATCTTCAGTATAAGTTCCATGAGAAGTGCGATAGGCAACTTTCACCATGACAAGGGACTGAAAGGAATAAAAGGATGTTTAGAAAACATGCCTTACATTTACGAGGCTTCCCGAAATTTCGAAAGTGCGGAAGATGCTGATCTACTTGGTTGTAAAAACATGATTCTGGATTTAAGCAGTGGCGAACCTGCAACTCAAGAGAGGTTACTGAAAAGCAGATTAGTGAACAGGTGTAATGTTACTTATAATCGGGAAGCCACGTGCAAGGAATGGGAACAATTTCTGTATAGCTGCATGGACGGGAATGAAGAGGAAGTCGAATACATTCAAAAAATTTGTGGGTATCTGATTTCCGGTCAAACATTTCTGCAATCATTTTTCATGGTGTATGGAGCACCTGGGACGGGAAAAAGTAAATTTCTTAACGTGATGATGAAGCTCATGGGTGACTATGCTATGGAGTTGTCCCCTGGAATTTTAACGTCTGATACGGGAAACAATGGAGCACTGAGTTCACTCGCACAAGCACAGTACAAACGCCTGTGTGTTCTCATGGAAACCGAACGCAAGAACAAGTGGAATCGGGCAATGGTAAAAGCCTTAGCAGGTGAGGATGAAATTTCCTGTAAACTCATGAGACAGAACGCATTTACTTTCAGACCAAGGTTCAAGATGTGTATAAGAGGTAACGAGCTTCCACATCCTGACAGCTTTGATGATGCAATATGGCAGAGGTTGAAATTCATCCCCTTTAATGTCCGGTTCAGAGGAACAGAGAATGAGGATACTGAATTAGAGACTAAACTTATGAAGGAACTTTCAGGGATACTGAACTGGTGTATCGAGGGGTACAGGAAGCTAATGGCAGATGATGAGCTCAGGATACCGTCTACAATCACCAGAATTGCCCAGGAAGCCGTTATTGAGACGGAACCTATCACTGAGTTCATTGTGACTTGTATGACTCCCTCAGAGGGCTATTTAAGCTCTATAACGGATATTCACAAGAGCTATACCGCATGGGCACGTGAGGAAGGACACAGGCAGTTCAAGAAAAACGACATAATTAGTCATTTTAAGGGTCTTGGGTATACTGTTTCGGCTGCTCCTGAAGGGTACAAAGCACGAACGCAATATGTTCTTGGATGGCAGATAAAGAAAGAGCATAGAATTGGGATTCAGGGGAAGAGTATCAGAGAGATGATATAAAAAGACCTCCTGCAAATTCAGTAGTTTGGCAACGCACGGAATTTAATGTTGTCATATCAACTTCCCTTTACCTGTTACTCTTACTTGTGGAAGTGGGTGCTTATCAGGATACCAGTTTTCCCTGATTAAGTATCCCTTAGTGTACACACCGTCTTTCATATCCTGTTCACGCATCTGTTTCCTTAAAGCAAGAACTTCCTCTCTTGTTCTAAATCCTGCGACTAAAGTTCCCTCACAATAAAGTTTGTATTTGCTGTTATATAATTCCTGATCGGTGTTCATAAATTATTCTCCTCGCAGGTTGTCGATAATGTATACTGATGGAGTGAAATATGCCTTACTGACTTGGGAAATATTGTTTACTGTAATACTCATTGCAGCAATCAAGCATCCAGCAGCGAGGATTCCTAATAATGAATTATATACCGGTGTGCAATCATTATATTTATCAAAGTCTGGTTGTTTTGTTGCTGCAATTATTTTTAGTATGATTCTGTAAATCACATAAACTGTTGCAAACCAGAATATTCCTACAGCAATTCCGATTAATCCGTCAACAATGCCCCAGGTAACGTACTCCTGCACAAACTTGGGAAGATGTTCCATTCCCAGTTCTGCAAGATTTTCTACTGCATCAGCAGTTTTGTCCATGTAATTAAGCAAACGTTGTTCGAGTTCTTCTTTCATGTTCTTTAGTCCTTATTTATTCTTATTATTAAATATAAAAATTACATTGTTCCATTGCATATTCAGCCGTCATCATTCCTCCTTTTGTTCTTCAGTGTATAAGCAACACAATCCTATGATTACACATAGTATCCATGCAACGTAATAATCAGTGCTCACATTTTCTCCATTATCTCATCAATCTGATTGCAATAAGTCTTATGTTGTTCACGCAATAGTCCGATTTTTTCCTCAAGTTTCTTAATCTGTTCTTGCACCAGTAATTTTTTATCATCAAGATATTTCATTTTCAGCAGATTATCTGACCATTCCTTTGATCGTTCTTTTTTCTCTTGTCGTTTTTCTTGATGCACCTTAGTAATCTGAGCAGAAAGAGCTTTCCGTAACTCATGCAATAACTTATCTTTCTTACCTCCCAATTCAAGCTGACGATCTATAAGATCAATGCACTCTTTCAACTTATCAATATTATCAGGGTTATCTAATGCTCTAGCCAGGTCTTCTGTACTCATTTCGACTCCTTTAATTCTTCTTTCCTTAAAAGCAATCTGGCTTTTAACTTAATCGCATAATCCAGAGTGCTTTCTAATGTAGCAATCTCACAATCAAGCTGATAAATAACTGAGTCAATCTTTTCTTTAGTAGTATAATCAGGTTGATTACAGTATATTTCCATTATCTTATTACTCATGATTCCCTTACCTCCAGAACTTTAATTTCTCTCATTCTTTCAGCAAGCATCCACATAGCCCGATTCAGGCGCAGATCACGATCAATGTTCTTTACCCCTGTCTGCTTCCTGCCTACCCTCGTATCCTTCTTGTAAGCGGTATATCCGCCTTTAATGACGTTCTCCTGCACTATGTTAAATGTCCCGTATAAATTCCCTTCAAGAATATGCACCCGATCATCTAATCTACGAGTCTTAAGCAGGTCAGGAGCATGAATTATCTCATCATCTTTCTGTATAATACCCACCACACTTTCTGCATAAGCAATCTGCTCAGCAGT
>JAKQFQ010000061.1 GCA_029558315.1 Bacillota bacterium | reverse complement strand
AAAGCCCGATGATATGGGAAACATGGAGTGGTATTATAAATACGGTGGGGGTATGTATCAAAATGCCTTCAATCCAGAATCATTTTACTTTAATCCAGATGATAAAGGCAATGCAGGTCAAACTTCCTCACCCTATTCAAGGATAGGGAACAGAGGAAATATGACACCAGAGATTGTCCAGTCCAACAAACCCTTCTATGATGAACGTGGAATCAACAAATACACCAATCTTGATGAACTTAAATTCAAGCAGAGGACTATGAACATGGCTGAAGTTGCAATCCCACAAGGGCAGGAAACTCCAATGGGTGCATCAGTTGACCAATCACAAGGACAGTCACAAGAGATAGACGAGCAGGTGCAGGAACAACTCAAAGAAGCAATCATGGAAGCAGGATTTAACGTGATTGATATAGGTATGTCACCAGAAGGGAAGATACTTATAACAGTCGGACAGTTTGAAGACAGCTATATTGAAAATGCACAATACTTTGAAGTGGACTTTGAACTTGCAGAACCCATGAAATGTGGCAAACGATTCAAAGCAATAGCTGTAACACCTGGTATGTATAAAGCAAAGGATGGAACTCTTGTCGAGTTATCATCTGAACAGTTGCAGAACATAGCAGGATTATTTAGAAACAAGCCTTTGGTGCTTGTTGACCATGACCTTGCAAGACCTGAATCTACACATGAAGGCAGGAATGTAGGGTATATAGAGGATTCATGGTATGACGGAGATTACGATGCTGTAATTTACAAGGGTGCATTGACTGAAGATTTAGACCTTGCAATGATAGCAGGGTCTTCAATAAAACTTTCTCATGGGAAAACACCTATGGGGAGACATATAGCACTGATACCCAAATGCATACCAGGCAGGGCTTGTTATGCACCACAAGACCCAAATGCAGTAATATTAGAAAATGCTCAAAAAATAGGAGAAGATAAAATGAACATAAATCCACAACAGGCAGCAGCATTAAAGAAAGAACTCGAACACATCAACAAACAGAAGGAATCTATGATTGATGGAATCATCAAATCAGAGATTGAAGCAGGACAACTTAAATCTAACATCTTTGACAGAACAAGAGAACTCTGGAAAAGTGATGTAGGTGTTCTTTTAGAAATGGCTTCTGCAAAAACAGAAACAAAAGACATACCTTCAACCAAATCAAAGGATGAAGGCAAGAAAGAACTATCTTTAGCAAAGAAGATAGAGAAAGGAGAAATAGACCCTGAAGATGCACTGGTCTTCTTAATAGAGAACGACCCGTTCTTCAAGGTATAAGGTGATAATATGGCAGCATATAGTGCAACAAACTATGGAGTAATAAACAGGGATACTGCTATCATCGTAACAGGAACAGTTGCAGCATCACAAACCCTTACAGCAGGTATGGGTGTAGTAACAGATGCCTCTGGAAACTGGATTGTATGCCCAACAAATACCGATGGAACAAGAAAGGTAGGTGTAATCTGTTCAGATGTAACTACTGGTGCAGGAGAAACACAAGCAGGTGTAGAGATATGCCTAATGGGTATGTGCAATGTGAAATTAGATGCAGCAGTCGAAATAGGACAAACAATAAAACCATCCGATGCAGTAGCAGGGCAGTTTGAAGTATGTGTCAACACTGACGATATACTTAAAATCGGTTGTGCTTTGACAGCAGGTGGAACTAATGCACAGGCAACAGTCCTCATAGGAGTGATTTAAATGGCAGATTTCCCAAATTTAGATATTGAAGGTGCAACATTTAAGCACCCAGGATACGAAATAACACCAACAGATAGAAACTACGTCTTTAAGACAATCGGGCAAAAGATTTCAATACCAAGGCAATACCTTTCAAGTCCAAACATCTTACCACAGAGAGCAGGGATTAACATAAACTTTCCTTACGAGGAAGGTATCACAGCAACAAAGTATGCACTCGACCAGGATGAAGACCAGTTCTATGAAGAGAAGCAAACATACATACCTAACATCTTCGAGTTAAGTTGGATAGGTGTAAAATCCTCATGGTCAAAGAGGAGACTTGCAACACTTGCAACAGATGCTTTAAAGAGAAGCATGGTAAAGCAGGTAGATGCAGTTAAGACCTATGAGAACAGTATGCTTACCGACCTAATGAATACCATTGAAGGCAGTGGAACACCACTCGGACATGACTTAAACGTTGCCTCGTCAGGAACTCTTACCTTTAAAGATATTAGAAAAGGTGGAATCCTTCTTAACAAGGCAGGATACTATGCAACAAACAAGAATCCATTTGTATGCTTAATCAACTCTGATGAAGCTTACGATTTAATCTCTGATGCAGAACTAACAGACCTTACAAAACTATACCAGGCAAAGACTTCAGCACTTCAGAAACTTGACGAGAAGAGAGGTAACTTAATCCTTGAAACAGATATACCCTTCCCATTAAAGGTAATCCTTGACGACAACTGTGACGATGGATATGCATACCTATTCGATACCTATGCAGGTGTCCAGTGGGCTGAATTACAGGGCTTCCAGGGAATCAACACAGAGACCGAGGGAGAAAAGGGAAACACAAGGAGAGTATGGACTACTTCACTACTTGCAGTCGGTGCAGTTGGTAAAGTTGCAACACCTGCAACAGCAGGAGACTACCCAGGAGTAGTTGTAATAGATATTTAAATCTTCAATAAAAAGGGGAATTTTATGTCTTATTACATTTACCTGGGTGAAAATCCCACTGGATTTGTCGGGCTTGAAGGCAACATAAAAAAGAACTTCATGATTGAACTTGATGATGAAGAGAACAAGGCAAGGATAGCAGAATTTCTGAAAACAGGAACTCTGATGTCCATACCCAAAGAAGACTATCTCCACTACAAGAATTTAGGAATTGACAGAAAGAGAAACGAAGTGCAGAAATACCTTGAAAACAAGAAGATACCTACCGTTAAGGCTGTAAAGAGACCAAAGAAAAAAGGTGACATTGTAGAGGAAATATAAATGGTTGACCTGTATCTAACTTCACCAACACTTATCCTTGCAAGGATGGGAACAGATTATCCCGAACTTGACGATGCAACATTAGAGATACTTGCCTATGATGCAGAGACAGAGGTCTATGGAT
>JAKQFQ010000051.1 GCA_029558315.1 Bacillota bacterium | reverse complement strand
CAACATGCCCTCCAAATCGACTGGTAATAACTGTTTCGAGCATATAAGTTAGTACCGCAGGCTGCAGGCCTGTCGTATATGAGTTAATCAAAAAGAATAAAGGGTTGTCAGAAAGCAGTTGTGCAGTTAATTCAATCAAAGGAAAAATGGATTCTTCGATCTTCCATATTTCGCCTTTGGGACCACGGCCATAGGACGGTGGGTCCATAATGATGGCATCATAATGATTGCCTCGTCTGATTTCCCGTTCTACAAATTTGACGCAGTCGTCGACGAGCCAACGAACAGAAGTTTCGGGGATTTGTGACGAACTGGCATTTTCTTTGGCCCAGTTGACCATTCCTTTGGAAGCATCAACATGAGTGACCAGAGCACCGCTTGCAGCAGCTGCAATGGTTGCACCTCCGGTATAAGCAAATAAATTCAACACCTTCACAGGTCGATTGGCACGATTGATTAATGAAGAAAACCAGTCCCAATTGGTAGCCTGCTCCGGAAATAGACCTGTGTGCTTGAAGGAAAACGGCTTTAAATGGAACGTTAATTCTTTGGTATTATTTGGGAGAAGATAATGAATATCCCATTCCTCCGGTAATTGGAAAAACTCCCACTCGCCGCCGCCTTTGCTGCTTCTGTGATAATGACCGTTTTTGTGCTTCCAGCCTTCATGGTTATGCGGCGTGTTCCAAATAACCTGCGGGTCTGGTCGAACCAACCTGTAATTACCCCAGCGCTCTAATTTCTCTCCGTTCGAGGTATCCAACACCTCGTAATCTGTCCAGCGATCTGCTTTCCACATGGTATCTCTCCTATTCTTTCTATAATAATATGGCGCGTTGTGCACTCTATAGATTCGATTATGATAAATTCGTTTCTTCTATAATTAAATTTGTTTCTTCTATAATAAATGAAATGCTCTCGTTGACGGGGCAATATGTATATATTATAATAACTTGGTGCGATTGGCAAGGGAGGAGACGCGATTACTTGCTCATCAAATACTAGATGTTGTGGGTGTTGCATCATTAAACACTATTTGTGAAGTTGCACAAAAATATATATAAGATTTAATTCAAAATTTTCAAAAAAATGCTTGCAATATGAAAATATCTCATATATACTGATTATTGCTGTGGCATGATAGCTATGAAGCGTGAGGTTGCTGTTGTTACGAAAGTGATAGCAGGTTTTCCGTGGAGCGAATGTCAATGACGGAGATTATCCGTGATAATATGACGACAAGTCACTGTACAAAGCTTGAACCGTCTGCAGAAGATGCAGAAACGACGCGTGGAAACATGCTTTTTTCTAAGAAAAAACATGACACACACGGGAAAGTGTACAGTCACCAGCTTGTCGTGCTTGAAAAACAAAGTGCGAAAAGGAGGCGACTTTTTTTATGGCAAGTCAAAGAATGAGAGTCACATTAAAAGCCTATGATCATCAATTAGTTGATGCATCAGCAAAGAAAATCATCGAAACAGTTAAGAAGAACGGTGGAGAAACAAGCGGACCGGTACCTCTTCCTACTAAAAAGGAAGTTATTACAATCTTAAGAGCTGTACACAAGTACAAAGACTCTAGAGAACAGTTCGAACAGAGAACACACAAGAGACTGATCGATATCATCAATCCTTCACAGAAGATTGTTGAGTCTTTGCAGAAAATGGACATCCCAGCAGGTGTGTATGTAGATGTCAAAATGAAATAATTAAACTAAGCCTCTACTAACTTTATGTATAGCCGGATGGCATCGGAAAGTCACAGCAAATCGACCGATGTCTCGTTTCGACGAGACTATACCGCTTTAGTAGAACAGAAGGAGGAAAAAGAATGAAGAAAGCAATTTTAGCAACAAAAGTTGGAATGACTCAGATCTTCAATGAAGATGGATCCTTGATTCCGGTAACCGTGCTTCAGGCTGGCCCATGTGTTGTTACACAGATCAAAACTGTTGACAACGACGGATACAGCGCAGTGCAGGTTGGTTACGAAGACAAGAAAGAAAAAGTCAACAACAAAGACAAAGCAGGCAAGAAAGAAGTAATCCATCGCCATGGTGTTAATAAGGCACAGCAGGGACACTTCAAAAAAGCAGGTGTATCTGCTAAGAGATACTTAAGAGAGTTCAAATTCGAGAACGCAGATGAGTATTCACTGGCACAGGAAATCAAAGCTGACATCTTCGCAATTGGCGATAAGATTGATGCTTCTGCAATTTCCAAAGGAAAAGGATTCCAGGGTGCTATTAAGAGACACGGTCAGTCCAGAGGACCTATGGCTCATGGTTCCAAATATCATCGTCATGCAGGATCTAACGGCGCTTGTTCAAGCCCTAGTAAGGTATTCAAAGGAAAGAGAATGCCTGGACACATGGGTAGCGTAGCAATCACAGTTAAGAATCTTGAAGTCGTAAGAGTAGATGCTGAGAAGAATCTCATTTTGGTCAAAGGTGCAGTACCGGGACCTAAGAAAGCATTAGTAACATTAAAAGAAACCACGAAAGCTGAAGCTTAAGAGGGTTGAAAGGAGGACTACTTACAATGGCAAAAGTATCTGTTGTAAATATGGAAGGCAAAGAAGTTGGCACAATCGACTTAAGCGATGCAGTCTTCGGTGTTGAAGTAAATGAGCACTTAGTACACATGGCAGTTGTGCAGCAACTTGCAAATAATCGTCAGGGAACACAAAAAGCAAAGACCCGTTCAGAAGTATCTGGTGGTGGAAAGAAACCCTGGAGGCAGAAGGGAACAGGTCATGCAAGACAGGGATCTACAAGATCACCTCAGTGGACAGGCGGCGGTGTAGTATTCGCTCCCGTTCCGAGAGATTACTCTTTCAAGTTAAATAAGAAAGAGAAGAAAGCAGCTCTTCAGTCTGCGCTTACAAGTAAAGTTCAGAATCAGAAGGTAATCGTTGTTGATGAGATTAAGATGGATGAAATCAAGACAAAGGCATTTGCTGAAGTTTTGAAGAACATCAAGGCTGAAAAAGCATTGGTTGTTTTGAATGAGAAGGACAGTAACGTAATCCTTTCCGCTAGAAATATTCCAGACGCTAAGACAGCATTAACTAACACCATCAACGTATATGATGTAATGAATGCAGGCACTGTTGTCCTTACAAAGGCAGCTGTTGCTACCATCGAGGAGGTGTACGCATAATGGCAAGTCTTCAGTATTATGATGTTGTCCTTCAGCCGTTAGTAACAGAAAAGAGCATGGCTGGTATGGGCGAGAAGAAATATACTTTCTTGGTACATCCGGAAGCAAACAAGACACAGATTAAAGAAGCTGTAGAAAGAATGTTTGACGGAGTAAAAGTTGCTGGCGTGAACACAATGTGCCAGGACGGAAAGACCAAGAGACGTGGAGCTACAAGCGGAAAGACTGCTAAAACTAAGAAAGCAATCGTTTCCCTTACAGCAGACAGCAAAGATATCGAGATTTTCTCAGGGCTGTAGAATTAACCACGGCACATCAACGGGTGTGCGGCTAGACACAACCAAAGTGTGATAATAAATAGTGAAAGAAAAGGAGAAATAAGTCATGGGAATCAAAACATATAACCCATATACACCGTCTAGAAGAAATATGACAGGCTCCGATTTCTCAGAGATCACAAAGACAGAACCGGAAAAGTCACTTTGTGTTTCCAAGAAAAAGACAGCAGGTCGTAATAACCAGGGTAAGATTACGGTTAGACATCACGGCGGCGGAAACAGACAGAAGTACAGAATAATCGATTTTAAGAGACGTAAGGATGATGTTCCTGCAACAGTAGTAGGTATCGAATACGATCCTAACAGAACAGCAAATATCGCTTTGATCTGCTATGCAGATGGTGAGAAAGCATATATCCTCGCTCCTGAAGGATTAACAGATGGAATGAAAGTAATGAACGGTAAGAACGCTGAAATTAAGCCGGGTAACTGTTTGCCACTTTCAGAGATTCCAGTTGGTACACTTGTTCACAACATCGAAATGCATCCTGGCAAAGGCGGACAGATGGTTCGTTCCGCTGGTAACAGTGCACAGCTGATGGCTAAGGAAGGAAAATATGCAACACTTAGATTACCTTCCGGTGAAATGAGAATGGTTCCTATCGATTGCCGCGCAAGCATCGGCGTAATCGGTAACGGTGAGCACAGCCTTATTAATTACGGTAAAGCTGGACGTACACGTCACATGGGTATCAGACCTACAGTTCGTGGTTCCGTTATGAACCCGAATGACCATCCACATGGTGGTGGAGAAGGTAAGGCAAGCATCGGTCGTCCCGGTCCTTGTACACCTTGGGGCAAGCCTGCTCTTGGTCTTAAGACACGAGCAAAGAAGAAACACTCTAACAAGCTGATTGTAAGAAGACGTGACGGTAAAGCAATCAAATAAACCGGGATTAAGTAAGGAGGATATATCATGGCAAGATCATTAAAAAAAGGACCTTTTGCAGATGCCAGCTTATTAAAAGCGGTTGACAATATGAATGCATCAGGCAAGAAACAGGCAATCAAGACATGGTCTCGTCGTTCTACGATTTTCCCTTCATTTGTGGGAAATACAATCGCAGTACATGACGGACGTAAGCATGTGCCTGTATATGTAACAGAAGATATGGTCGGACATAAACTCGGAGAGTTCGTAGCAACAAGAACATTCAGAGGACATGGCAAAGACGATAAGAAATCTAAGGTTAAATAAGATAGGAGGATGTAACTATGGCTAAAGGACATAGATCTCAAGTCAAGAGAGAGAGAAATAATATCAAAGATACAAGACCCTCCGCAAAGTTATCTTATGCTAGGGTTTCTGTACAGAAAGCATGTTTTGTATTAGACGCTATCAGAGGCAAGGATGTTACCACTGCGAAAGCAATTCTGGAATACAATCCAAGATATGCTTCCAGTATTATCAAGAAGTTACTTGAATCTGCTATTGCAAATGCAGAGAACAATAACGCAATGAATCCGGAAAACCTTTACATTGCAGAGTGTTTTGCAAATAAGGGACCGACAATGAAGAGAGTTCATCCAAGAGCACAGGGTAGAGCTTACAGAATCGAAAAGAGAGTAAGCCACATTACCATCGTTCTTGATGAGAAAGGAGCTAAGTAAGTATGGGACAGAAAGTTAATCCACACGGCTTAAGAGTCGGCGTTATTAAAGATTGGGATTCCAAATGGTATTCAGAAGATAAGTTTGCAGACTTTCTTGTAGAAGACTACAATATCAGAAAGTTCCTGAAGAAGAAACTTTATGCAGCAGGTATTTCTAAAATTGAAATTCTGAGAAAAGCAGAGAAAGTTGAAGTTGTTGTTTTCACCCAGAAACCTGGTATTGTAATCGGTAAAGGCGGTGCCGGAATCGAGACAACAAAGAAAGATCTTCAGAAATTCCTTGGCAAGAAAGAAATCAGCCTGGATGTTCAGGAAGTTAAGAAACCGGATGCTGATGCTCAGCTCGTTGCAGAGAATATTGCACAGCAGCTTGAAAACCGTGTTTCATACAGACGTGCAATCAAGTCCTGCATGACAAGAACAATGAAGAAAGATAACAGAGGTAACAGTATCACAGGAGCACTTGGTATTAAAGCATGTGTTTCAGGACGTATCGGCGGTGCTGATATGGCTCGTACAGAGTTCTACAATGAGGGAACCATTCCTCTGCAGACCTTAAGAGCAGATATTGATTACGGATTCGCTGAAGCAGATACAACCTACGGTAAAGTTGGTGTTAAGGTTTGGATCTACAAAGGCGAGGTACTTCCGACTAAGGGACACAGTGAAGACAAGGCGTCTTCGAAGGAAGGGAGCGATAAATAATGTTAATGCCTAAGAGAGTGAAACATCGTAAACAGTTTCGTGGTAGCATGGCAGGAAAAGCACAGAGAGGTAATCAGATCACTTATGGTGAATATGGTATCGTAGCTTTGGAGCCTTGCTGGATTAAATCAAACCAGATAGAAGCAGCCCGTGTTGCAATGACACGTTACATCAAGCGTGGTGGCCGAGTATGGATTAAGATTTACCCGGATAAGCCAGTAACAACAAAACCTGCTGAAACTCGTATGGGTTCCGGAAAAGGTACTTTAGAGTATTGGGTAGCAGTAGTTAAGCCAGGACGTGTAATGTTCGAAATCGCCGGTGTACCGGAAGAATTAGCAAAAGAAGCATTACGTCTTGCAACACACAAACTCCCTTGCAGATGTAAAGTCGTTTCTAAAGCAGACTTGGAAGGCGGTGTAGCGAATGAAAACTAATAAGTATGTTGAAGAGCTGAATAAGAAAACAGAAGCTGAATTAAATCAGGAACTGGTTGCTGCCAAGAAAGAACTTTTCAATTTGAGATTTCAGAATGCCACCAATCAGTTAGATAACACTTCTAGAATCAAAGATGTTCGTAAGAACATTGCAAGAATCCAGACAGTGATCAATTCAAAACTGAAAGCAGAAGCATAAGGTATAGAATCTTAGGATTGAGAAAGGAGTAATATCGTGGAAGAAAGAAATTTGAGAAAAACACGTACAGGTAAAGTTATCAGTGATAAGATGCAGAAAACGATTACTGTTGCAGTAGAAGATCATGTTAGATATCCACTTTACAACAAGATTGTAAAGAAGACATACAAGCTGAAAGCTCATGATGAGAACAATGAAGCTAAGCTTGGTGATACTGTAAAGGTAGTTGAAACAAGACCTCTTTCCAAAGATAAGAGATGGAGACTTGTTGAAATCGTTGAAAAAGCAAAATAACGAAATTAGAATATTGATGATTTTATTGGAAGGAGAATTAGCATGATACAACAAGAAAGCAGACTGAAAGTTGCTGACAATACAGGCGCTAAGGAAATTCTTTGTATCCGCGTTGTTGGTGGTTCCACAAGAAGATATGCCAACATCGGCGACGTTATCGTTGCTACCGTTAAAGATGCAACACCCGGTGGCGTTGTAAAAAAAGGTGATGTCGTTAAGGCAGTTGTTGTCCGTACTGTAAAGGGCACTCATCGTAAAGATGGTTCCTATATTAAATTTGACGAAAATGCTGCTGTTATCATCAAGGATGATAAGACTCCAAAAGGAACCCGTTTTTTTGGGCCGGTAGCGCGTGAGCTTAGAGAAAAACAATTTATGAAAATTGTTTCTTTGGCTCCCGAAGTATTATAAGGAGGTGCCTTGACTATGATGAAGATTAAAAAGGGTGATACAGTAAGAGTGATTACTGGCAGCACAGAAAAAGGAAAAGGAAAAGAAGGTAAAGTCCTTTCCGTAGACGTAAAGAATAACAAAGTTCTTGTGGAAGGTATCAACATGGTAAGCAAGCATGCGAAACCGTCAGCAGCAAACCAGACAGGTGGTATTATCCAGAAGGAAGCTCCGATTGATATTTCAAACGTAATGTATGTACACAAAGGAACTCCGACAAGAGTTGGATTCAAGGTTGTAGATGGTAAGAAAGTACGTATTGCAAAAAAATCAAACGGTGATGTGATTGATTAATTTTAGGGAAGGAGGTCGAAACATTGAGTAGACTTAAAGACGTTTATAAGAACGAGATCATGGACGCAATGACAAAAAAGTTCGGATATAAGAATGTAATGGAGATTCCCAAGATTGACAAAATCGTTATCAATATGGGTGTCGGCGAAGCAAAGGACAATGCAAAACTCCTTGAAGCAGCTGTAGCAGATATGGAAACCATTACAGGACAGAAAGCAGTAGTAACTAAGGCTAAGAATTCAGTTGCTAACTTCAAAATCAGAGAAGGTCTTGCAATTGGATGTAAGACAACACTCCGTGGTGAAAAGATGTATGAGTTCCTTGACAGACTTGTTAATCTTGCATTACCTCGTGTACGTGACTTCAGAGGTGTTAATCCGAACGCATTTGATGGTAGAGGAAATTATGCACTTGGAATTAAAGAGCAGATTATTTTCCCTGAGATCGAATATGATAAGGTTGACAAAGTAAGAGGTATGGATGTTATCATCGTAACCACAGCCAATACAGATGAAGAAGCACGTGAGTTATTGACATTATTTAATATGCCATTTGCTAAATAATTGGTACAGTCGGTCTGAATATAAGGAGGTAAATTCATGGCTAAAACAGCAATGAAGATTAAACAGCAGCGTACACCGAAATTCTCTTCTAGAGCTTATACTCGTTGCAGAATTTGCGGACGTCCTCATGCAACATTAAAGAAATACGGAATCTGCAGAATTTGTTTCCGTGAACTTGCATATAAAGGACAGATACCTGGTGTTAAGAAAGCTAGTTGGTAAGTGATTCAGAGTGTTTTACTCGAAAAGAAAATAAGGAGGATAAGAGCAAGATGACAATGAGCGATCCTATTGCAGATATGCTTACAAGAATCCGTAATGCAAATACTGCAAAACATGATACAGTTGATATCCCTGCTTCAAAGATGAAACTGTCTATCGCACAGATTTTATTGGATGAGGGATATATTAAGAAATATGATGTTGTGGAAGATGGTAACTTTAAGACAATTCGCGTCACATTAAAGTATGGTGCTGATAAGTCTGAGAAAATCATCACAGGTATCAAGAGAATCTCTAAGCCGGGACTTCGTGTCTATGCAGGCAGAGATGAACTTCCCAGAGTACTTGGCGGACTTGGTGTTGCAATCATTTCAACAAACCAGGGCGTAATCACTGATAAGGAAGCAAGAAAACTTAATGTTGGCGGCGAAGTATTAGCATTCGTATGGTAGTCAATATTATCAATTTAAACTAATAGGAGGTACGGGCATGTCACGTATAGGAAGAATGCCAATCGCAATTCCTGCAGGTGTTACTGTAGATGTTGCAGAAAATAATAAAGTGACTGTAAAAGGTCCTAAGGGAACACTTGAAAGAGTGTTGCCTTCAGAGATGGAAATTAAAGTCGAAGGCGATACAATTGTTGTATCAAGACCAAATGACTTAAAGAAAATGAAATCTCTTCATGGTTTGACAAGAACATTAATTAACAACATGGTTGTTGGTGTTACTGCAGGTTTCGAGAAGAAACTTGAGGTAAATGGTGTTGGTTACAGAGCAGCAAAGCAGGGAAAGCAGTTAAACCTTTCTCTTGGATATTCTCATCCGGTATTGATGGATGATCCTGCCGGAATTGAAACAGAAGTTCAGGCTGGAGCTCAGAACCAGAGTATTATTATCGTTAAGGGCATTGACAAAGAAAAAGTTGGCCAATTCGCTGCTGAAATCAGAGACAAGAGAAGACCTGAACCTTATAAGGGCAAGGGTATCAAGTATGTTGACGAAACTATCAGACGTAAAGTTGGTAAGACTGGTAAGAAATAAATAAGGAGGGCGTAAATAATGGTTAGCAAAGAATCCAGACAGGAAGTTCGTGTTAAGAAGCACATGAAAATACGTAACCGTTTTAGCGGTACGGCTGAAAGACCGCGTTTAGCAGTTTTCAGAAGTAATAATCATATGTATGCTCAAATTATTGACGATACCGTTGGAAAGACTTTAGTTGCAGCATCCACACTTGAGAAGGATGTAAAAGCAGAGTTGAAGAAAACCAATGACGTTGAAGCAGCAGCATACTTAGGAACAGTTATTGCAAAAAGAGCAATCGAAAAAGGAATCAGTTCAGTTGTTTTTGACAGAGGCGGCTTTATATATCAGGGTAAAGTTGCAGCATTAGCTGACGCAGCCAGAGAAGCTGGCTTAGAATTTTAAAGGAAGGAAGGACAAGAACACATGAAACATGAGATTATTGACGCAAGTCAGTTAGAACTGAATGATAAAGTTGTTTCTATCAAGCGTGTAACCAAGGTTGTTAAGGGTGGTCGTAACTTCCGTTTCGCAGCACTGGTTGTTGTTGGTGATGGCAACGGACACGTCGGCGCAGGACTTGGTAAAGCTACTGAGATCCCTGAAGCAATTCGTAAAGGAAAAGAAGATGCAGCTAAGAATTTAGTTAGTGTTGCACTTGATGAGAGCACAAGTATTACACATGATTTAATTGGTAAGTTTGGATCCGCTTCAGTATTACTGAAGAGAGCTCCGGAAGGTACTGGTGTTATTGCTGGTGGTCCTGCTCGAATAGTATGTGATATGGCTGGTATCAAGAATATCCGTACAAAATCTTTAGGATCAAATAACAAGCAGAACGTTGTTCTTGCTACAATCGCTGGATTAAGCCAGTTGAAGTCACCAGAAGAGGTCGCTTCAAAGCGTGGTAAATCTGTTAGCGATATCAGAGCTTAAGGAGGAGGACACTTATCATGGCAGAAAAAATGTTAAAAGTAACTTTGGTGAAATCTCCGATCGGCGCAGTACCTAAGCACAGAAGAACTGTTGAGGCTATGGGACTCACTAAGATGCATAAGACTGTAACATTACCAGATAATGCATCTACAAGAGGACAGATTCAGCAAATAGGTTATATGTTAAAAGTTGAAGAAGCATAATATTCGATAAGGAGGTGTAAGAAGCATGGAATTATCAAATTTAAGACCAGCAGATGGTGCGAAGCATAGTGATAATTTTAGAAGAGGCCGTGGACACGGTTCAGGAAATGGTAAGACCGCTGGTAAGGGCCATAAAGGACAGAAAGCTCGTTCTGGTGCACCTAGAATTGGTTTTGAAGGTGGTCAGATGCCTTTATACAGACGAATTCCAAAAAGAGGTTTTAAGAATATTAATACACTGGAAATCGTTGGTATTAATGTAAGCAAGCTTGAAGTATTTGAAAACGGAGCAACTGTTACAGTTGATGCTCTTAAGGAACAGGGAATCATCCGTAATCCGAAAGATGGTGTTAAGATTCTCGGCAACGGAGAACTTACTAAGAAGCTTACAGTCCAGGCCAATGCATTCAGTGCAGCAGCAAAAGAAAAAATTGAAGCTTCTGGTGGAACAGCAGAGGTGGTTTAATGTTTAAAACTTTCATAAATGCATTAAAAATCAAGGATATACGGAAGAAATTATTATTTACCTTCTTGATGTTAGTTGTGATCCGAATTGGATCACAACTTCCAGTACCGGGTGTAAACCGCGATTATTTCTCACAGTGGTTTGCAGCACAAAGTGGGGATGCATTTAGTTTTTTTGATGCATTTACCGGTGGTTCATTTACAAGAATGTCAATATTTGCTTTGAACATCACACCGTACATTACTTTATCAATCATCATGCAGTTGCTGACAATTGCAATTCCAAAACTGGAAGAGATGAATAAAGAAGAAGATGGCAGGAAGACGATTGCTTCCATTACAAGATATGTTACGGTTGCTTTGGCGCTTATTGAATCCACGGCAATGGCAATCGGATTTGGAAAACAAGGTCTCCTTGATAGTGCTAATTTTACTGCGATTAATATTATTACAATTATTGTTGCAATGACAGCAGGTAGTGCATTCTTGATGTGGATCGGTGAAAGAATTACAGAAAATGGCGTTGGAAATGGTATTTCTATTGTACTTATTATCAATATTATTTCCAGATTACCGGCAGATATTAAAACTCTGTATAGCCAGTTTGTTTCAAGTGCAGCAAATGTTGGTAAAGCAGTTGTTGCCGCAGTGATTATACTGGCGGTTATTCTTTTCACCATTGTGTTGGTTGTTTTACTGAACGGTGGTGTCAGAAAGATTCCTGTACAGTATGCGAAGAAAGTTCAAGGTAATAGAATGGTAGGCGGCAATAATAGCAATATTCCGCTTAGAATTAACACAGCGGGCGTTATGCCAATTATCTTTGCATCTTCATTGATGCAGTTCCCAGTAGTTATATGTTCTTTGTTTGGTGTAAATGAGGGAACCGGAATATGGTTCCATATCATAAAGGCCCTTCAGAGCAGTTACTGGTTTAACAAGGAAACACCATTATATTCATTAGGATTATTATTGTATATTATTTTATGTGTATTCTTTGCTTATTTTTACACATCAATAACATTCAATCCGATGCTTGTTTCAGATAATATGAAAAAGAGTGGAGGATTTATCCCGGGTATTCGTCCAGGAAAGCCAACAACAGAATATTTAAGTAATGTATTAAATTATATTATTTTTATGGGTGCAGTTGGTTTGATTATTGTCGCAGTTATTCCGTTCTTCTTTAATGGAGTATTTAAAGCAGAAGTTTCCTTTGGTGGAACAAGTCTGATTATTATTGTCAGCGTTGTATTGGAAACGATGAGACAGATTGAGACAATGATGGTGGAACGTAATTACAAAGGATTTTTGGATGCCTGATGACAGGACAAAGTAGAATCATGGAACACTACACCAGTGATGGTGTAGTGTCCTTTGAGTTAGAGCGTATTATGAATAAAGAAAGGACTTGGGTATTATGAAAATTGTAATGCTGGGAGCACCAGGAGCAGGAAAAGGAACTCAGGCTAAGATGATTGCCGATAAATATGAGATTCCTCACATTTCCACAGGAGATATTTTCAGAGCCAATATCAAGAATGGAACAGAACTTGGAAAAGAAGCAAAGACATATATGGATCAGGGCGCATTAGTGCCGGATGAACTTACTGTTAGAATCCTTCTTGACAGAGTAGTAAAGGCTGATTGTACCAATGGCTATGTATTGGATGGTTTCCCAAGAACGATTCCGCAGGCAGAAGTATTAGATGCCAAGTTATCCGAAATGAATGAGAAGATTGATTATGCAATTAATGTGGATGTACCCGATGAGAATATTGTACGCAGAATGTCAGGAAGACGTGCATGCGTCAATTGCGGTGCTACTTACCACTTAGTACACGTTCCTCCTAAAAAAGAAGGAATTTGTGATAAATGCGGTAATGAACTGATTCTTCGTGATGATGATAAAGAGGAAACAGTAAAGAACCGTCTGAAAGTATATCATGATCAAACACAGCCTTTGATTGACTTCTATACCGCAAAAGGTGTTTTGAAGTCTGTTGACGGAACGGTTGATATGATGGATGTATTTAAAGCAATTACTGATATCCTTGGCTAATCAGATACAGTAAGCATAGAGAATGGAGATATAATCTTACATGGCAATTACAATTAAATCAGAACGTGAAATTGGACTGATGCGGGAATCATGTAAAATTCTTGCGAAGGTTCATAATGAGCTGGGACAATTTGTCCGCCCCGGTATTTCCACTAAAGACATTGATGAGTTTGGTGAGAAATTGATTCGGGGATATGGATGTGTACCGAATTTTCTGAACTATAATGGATACCCGGCATCAATCTGTGTATCTGTTAATGAAGAGGTTGTCCATGGAATACCGCATAAAGAGAGAATCCTGAAAGAAGGAGATATTGTTAGTTTGGACGCTGGACTGATTTATAAAGGATATCATTCTGATGCCGCAAGAACATATGGTGTTGGCAAGATTTCCAAAGAATTGCAGCAGCTGATTGATGAGACAAAGAATTCTTTTTTTGAGGGAATCAAGAAAGCGAAAGCCGGTAATCATTTGTATGAGATATCCGGAGCAATTGATGATTACATTTCACAATTTGGATATGGAATAGTTCGTGATCTGGTGGGACATGGGATTGGAACAAGTCTTCATGAGGAACCGCAAATACCTAATTTCAAACAACTTAGGCGTGGACCACGTTTACAGGCCGGAATGACACTGGCGATTGAGCCAATGATTAACCTCGGAAGAGGGGATGTGGAATGGCTTGATGATGACTGGACTGTTGTATCAGAAGATGGATTACCTTCTGCACATTATGAGAATACCATCTTGGTTACTGATGGAGAACCAGAAATACTGACACTTGATTAAGGAGGCCGGTACATGGTCGGGATGCTTTGTACTTCCAAAGCAGGACATGATCTTGGCGAAGTTTATGTCATTGTAAAGGAAGAACAGGAATATATATATGTAGCAGATGGTAGGAATAAAACCATTGCAACACCTAAGAGAAAGAATAGAAAACATATTCAAATAATCAAGAAAGAGATAAATCAGGAACTGACAGAGAAATTAAGAAAGCTTGAAACTGTCAGGGATGAAGAAATAAAGCGCGTAATTACACTTTATAAGGAAGACAGGAGGCTATAGAATGTCAAAAGCAGACGTAATAGAAATTGAAGGAACAGTTACAGAAAAGTTGCCCAATACGATGTTTAAGGTACAGCTTGAAAATGGACATGAGGTACTGGCACACATCAGCGGTAAGCTTAGACAGAATTTTATTAAGATTCTTCCGGGCGATAAAGTGACATTGGAGCTTTCACCTTACGACCTTTCCAAAGGTAGAATTATCTGGAGAGACAAGTAAGGAAAATAATTGAAATAAATGCAGGATATTACACTTGCATTTATATATAGTACATGATATAATGTAAAACGGTCTTTTTTGAAAGGAGGGTTTAACCGTGAAAGTTAGATCATCAGTAAAACCTATTTGCGAAAAATGCAAAGTAATTAAGAGAAAAGGGAAAGTCATGATTATCTGTGAGAATCCCAAGCACAAACAGAGACAGGGTTAATTCGCTGTTTCGTTTGTAATTAATCAGAGCGGCTGCAGCGGAACTTCCGTCAAAGTATCTGCTGGGAAATCGATAAATGTGAGGTATTATTGGTGATACCGTGCATTTACGATTGATACTGTCCGAAAGAAATTCTTTTGGGCGGGCAAGACCGGATGATTCCGGTTGGGTAGCGATTGCACCCCAATCAATTAGTAACTGTTAATAAGTCAGTTGAGTATGAATGAGAACTGACGCACCACAATTTATGGAGGAAATGTAAACATGGCTCGTATTGCAGGCGTAGATTTACCGAGAGACAAACGTGTCGAAATCGGCCTTACTTACATCTACGGTATTGGTAGAGTAAGTGCGACAAAGATTTTAGCAGAAGCTAAAGTCGATCCTAATACTCGTTGTAGAGATTTAACAGATGACGAAGTTAAGGAAATTGGTTTAGTAATTGAGAAACATATGACAGTAGAAGGTGATCTTCGTAGAGAGATCGCTCTTAACATTAAGAGATTACAGGAAATCGGATGCTACCGTGGTATCCGCCATAGAAAAGGACTCCCTGTTCGTGGACAGAAAACAAAGACCAATGCCAGAACAAGAAAAGGCCCTAAGAAAACAGTTGCAGGTAAGAAGAAATAAGTTCCGAAGCGCAGCGTAGAATGTAATTTGTAACTAAAAATATTCATATGTAGAAAGTAGGTTAGTTAAAATGGCAGCAGCAAAAAAAGGATCAACAAAGAAAGTTTCAAAAAAGCGTGTCAAGAAAAACGTTGAACATGGACAGGCACATATTCAGTCTTCTTTTAACAATACCATTGTTACATTGACTGATAATGAAGGCAATGCACTCTCTTGGGCATCTGCTGGCGGTCTTGGTTTTAGAGGTTCAAAGAAATCTACTCCTTATGCAGCACAGATGGCAGCTGAAACAGCAACAAAGGCAGCTTTAATCCATGGGCTTAAGACAGTAGACGTTATGGTTAAAGGACCTGGATCTGGTCGTGAAGCAGCAATCCGTGCATTACAGACTTGCGGTTTGGAAGTAACAAGTATTAGGGACGTAACACCCGTACCTCATAACGGATGCCGTCCTCCTAAGAGACGTCGTGTATAATTACAATTGGAGGTAGAAAAGAATGGCAGTAAACAGAGTACCTGTTCTCAAGAAATGTAGAGCACTTGGAATCGATCCTTCTTATCTTGGTGTAGAGAAATATACCCACACAAGCGACTGGAAGAGAGAAGTTGACGGACAGAAAAAGAATATTAATAAAAGACTGGATAGACATGTAAACGAGTCTATCAGAGCTCAGAGAAATGCTAATAAGAAAGTTAGCGAGTATGGATCACAGTTAAAAGAGAAACAGAAAGCTAAGTTCATCTATGGTGTATTAGAGAAACCTTTCCGTAATTATTATAAGAAAGCTGATAGAATGAAGGGAATGACCGGTGAAAACCTGATGATTCTTCTTGAATGCAGACTTGATAGTATTGTTTACAGAATGGGATTAGCTAGAACCAGAAAAGAAGCTAGACAGGTTGTAGGACATAAGCACATCCTTGTAAATGGCAAATGTGTTAATATTCCTTCCTACGAAGTTAAAGCTGGTGATGTAATTTCATTATCAGAAAAAGCAAAAGTATTACAGAGATTTAAAGATATTATCGAAGTAACAGAAGCTAGAATCGTACCTGACTGGATGGAAGTTGATTACGAAGCAAAGAAGGGAACAGTCAAAGAGATTCCGAACAGAGAAGCAATTGATGTTCCTGTAAATGAAATGCTTATCGTCGAGTTGTATTCAAAATAATAAACCAAAGTGATATGCAACAAAAGAGGATTATCGTTTCAATGATTTCCAGATAGGAAAAAGGAGGGTATTTAATGTTAGCATTTGATTTTGACAGTCCAAATATCGAAGTAGCTGAGATCTCCGAAGATAAGAAGTATGGTAGATTTGTTGTGGAACCTTTGGAAAGAGGTTATGGAATTACCCTGGGTAATTCGTTACGACGAATCATGCTTGCTTCACTTCCGGGTGCAGCTGTTAGTCAGATTAAAATCGATGGTGTTTTACATGAGTTCTCATCTATCCCAGGGGTTAAGGAAGATGTTACTGAAATCATCATGAATATCAAGAGTTTGGCTATTAAAGATAACAGCGATATTGATGAGCCTAAGAAAGGTCATATTGATTTTGAAGGCTCAGGAGTCATCAAAGCATCTGATATTCGCATGGAGGATCCGGATGTTACGATTATCAATCTGGATCAGACAATTGCCACATTAAGCGGTGGTAAGGATTGCAGATTCGAGATGGATATAGTAGTGACAAGAGGTCGTGGATATATCAGCGCTGATAAGAACAAAAAGGAAGACTGTCCAATCGGTAGTATTGCAATAGATTCTATTTATACTCCGGTAGAAAGAGTAAATCTTACTGTTGAGAACACTCGTGTTGGTCAGATTACTGACTACGATAAGCTTACATTGGATGTTTATACAAACGGAACATTAGCACCGGATGAGGCTGTCAGCCTTGCTGCTAAGGTTCTGAGTGAGCACTTAAAACTTTTCATTAACCTTTCAGAAAATGCTAAGAATGCAGAGGTAATGATTGAGAAGGAAGATGACGAGAAAGAAAAAGTGCTTGAAATGAGCATTGATGAGTTAGAGTTGTCTGTACGTTCTTATAATTGTTTGAAGCGTGCAGGTATCAACACTGTTGAGGAATTAACAAATAAGACATCTGAGGATATGATGAAAGTTCGTAATCTTGGACGCAAATCACTGGATGAGGTTCTTGCAAAATTGAAAGAACTTGGCTTACAGCTCAATCCCAGTGATGAATAAATAAATAAGGGCGTATATGGTAAATCCGATGAGTGCATATACGTGGTCAACTATTGTGAAGTACACATCATTCGGTAAGTAAGTCCAAAGAGCGTAGCCGAGTGGACCATGAAGGGAGAAAGAACATGGCAATGTATAGAAAGCTTGGAAAGACTTCCAGCCAGAGAAAAGCATTACTTAGAAACCAGGTAACAATGTTAATCAGTAATGGTAAGATTCAGACAACAGAAGCAAGAGCAAAAGAAATTCAGAAGATCGTTGAAGGAATGATTGCACTTGCAGTGAAAGAAAAAGACAACTATGAGATGGTTACTGTTAAGACCAAGGTTCCTAAAAAGGATAAAGATGGTAAGAGAGTAAAAATCGAAAAAGACGGCAAGAAAGTAACAGACTTTGATGAAGTTGAAAAGCAGATTAAGAAAGATAATCCTTCAAGACTTCATGCAAGACGCCAGATGCTCAGAACTTTCTATGATGTAACAGAATATGCAAAGAAAGACGATGAGAAGACAGCAGCTTCTAAGAAGAAAGATGCTAAGAAAGTTGATCTTTGTGCTAAGATGTTTGATGAAATCGCACCTAAGTATGCAACACGTAATGGTGGATATACAAGAATTGTCAAAGTTGGTCTTCGTAAGGGAGACGCAGCAATGATGGTTCTCATCGAATTAGTATAATATGAGAGAAAAGCGCAACCGTTGAGGATGCGCTTTTTTGATATAGCAGGAACTGTTCGTATCTGGTGTACGTCAAGGAAAATTACGAAGCAGAAGCGTAATGAATCCCCGCTGGCGGTTCTGGTTTAGGGGTGAAATTCAAAATGATGATAATCCTTGCAGTGCGTCCAATCACCACCCCATTGAAATTGGTGTGAAGTAAAGAGCTGATAGCATAAATCCTGATGATTAATCTGATAAGGCAGAGGTTTGCTTCGATCAGCATAATATTCTGCGCCGGGAAGCGAAACATGTTCCTTCTGATCGACAAAGGTGACATACGGATTGTAGAATGGGTTGATGTCGATTGCCAGTCCATAAGCGTGCATGGATAGACGATCTGTTTGATCAATTGTACGATAATTAAAGCAGGAGGAATTATTATCCAGACAAGAAAGATCATCATCTGCCTGATAATCATCTATCAAATGCATTTTCTCAATTGGATAGTCTGCATTATATAATGAATAGAATATCTCAATTAGCGTAGATGCTATTATTCTATTGCAAATGAGTTCTCCATCAGCTGTATTGCCATGAAAGTCACAATATAGTATTTGCAAATATCGCAAATCCTGATAGCTTATGTAAGGATTATCGTGATAAGAAAGCCCGTAAATTCTCTGTTGTAAACCTGTGTCTAGAGGCGCAATAGAAAAACCGGGATAAGTCGTGGAAGAATTGTACATCGTAACCTCATTTCATAAAAGAATAATCTTTGTATATATCATATGTTATGTCATTGCGTTGTTGCATAAGAGTATTTTAACACATCAGTGAAACCTTGACATCATCCTTGCATTCTATATCTATATCCTGTAAAATAAAGGGCGCAGATGCAGAAAGGTTGTCGGTATGGGAATGATTGATGTATCAAAATTAGTTTTCGAATATATCAGGCGAGATGAAGACGGAAATGTTGAGGGAATAACACGCGCAGTTGATGAGGTGAATCTTCATTGTAAAGGTGGAGAATTCATAGCAATTCTGGGACATAATGGTTCAGGTAAATCAACATTGGCCAAACATTTAAATGCAATTCTGCATCCAACAGAAGGTACAGTACTTGTCGATGGGAAAGACACCATGGATGAGAATGAAATATGGAATATAAGACAAAGTGCCGGAATGGTGTTTCAGAATCCGGATAATCAGATTATTGGACAGGTTGTTGAAGAGGACGTTGGGTTTGGACCGGAAAATATGGGTGTGCCGACGAAGGAGATATGGGAACGCGTAGAAGAGAGCTTGAAGGCAGTTGGAATGTATGATTATCGTAAGTATTCACCCAATAAGCTATCAGGAGGACAGAAGCAGCGTGTGTCCATTGCGTCTGTAATTGCTATGCATCCGAAGTGTATTATTCTGGATGAACCGACAGCGATGCTGGATCCGATGGGAAGAAAAGAAGTAATTCGGGCAGTCCGTGCGCTTAACGATGTTGAAAAGATTACGATGATTCTCATAACACACTATATGGAAGAAGTCGTATATGCAGATCGAGTCTATGTCATGGACAAAGGTAAAATAGTAATGAGCGGTACCCCGAAGGAAGTTTTTTCCAGAGTAGAGGAACTAAAGAGTATGCGTTTGGATGTCCCACAGGCGACATTACTGGCATATGAACTGAAGAAAGCAGGATTACCCTTGCTGGATGGAATTTTAACAAGAAAAGAACTGGTTAATGAATTAGTGAGATTGAAAGGTCAGAAATGAAACTGATAGTAGATCATTTACGATATGAATATAATAAGGGAACGCAGCTTAGTGTAGCCGCGTTGGATGATGTGAATCTTGTCTTGAAAGCCGGCGAGTTCATCGGCTTAATCGGGCATACCGGTTCTGGGAAGTCGACGCTGGTACAACATTTAAATGCGCTACTTACTCCAGATAGCGGAACTGTGTATTTTGATGGAGAAGATATATTTGAAAAGGGATATGACAAAAAAAGTCTGCGAGGAAAAGTCGGGCTGGTCTTTCAATATCCTGAACATCAGTTGTTTGAGGAAAATGTTTTTAAGGAAGTATGCTTTGGACCACATAATCTTGGGCTGGATCGAAGAACCGTTGAACTTAGAGCATATGAAGCCCTGAAACAGGTAGGAATGGAGGATGAGTATTTTTATCAGTCACCATTTGACCTTTCCGGCGGACAGAAGCGAAGAGTAGCAATTGCGAGTGTTCTAGCAATGAAACCGGAGATTTTGATTCTGGATGAACCTACAGCAGGCCTGGACCCGAAAGGAAGGACTGAGTTATTAGACCGAATTAAAACACTACAAAAAGAAGCTGGAATAACAGTGCTTCTGGTATCACACAGTATGGAGGATGTTGCGGAGTATGTAGATCGAATTATTGTGATGGATCATGGAAAAGTCCAATATGATGATACTCCAAGAGAAGTCTTCTCACATTATCAGGAACTGGAACAGATGGGGCTTTCGGCACCTCAGGTAACTTATATTCTAAGTGATCTTAACGAAAAGGGTTTAGTGCTAGATCAGACAGCTACTACAATAAATGAAGCCAAAGATACCATTTTGAAATGCTTTGGCATGAGGTAGAACATTGTTACGAGAAATTACACTGGGACAATATTATCAGACAAATTCGGTTGTACATCGAATGGATGCACGAACAAAACTGATTGCAACATTTGCCTATATTATCTCCCTGTTTATCAGAACAAATATATATGTATATCTTATTGCGGCGTTCTTTTTATCGGTGGCAATAATTGCCTGCAGAGTACCATTTAAGCACATTGTAAAGGGAATGAAGGCAATTATGGTGTTGCTTCTGGTTACGGTAATACTAAACATGTTTTGGACCAGAGGAGAAGTGATTTTTCAAATTTGGAAAATCAGTATTACCTGGGAGGGACTGCGAATCGCACTATTTATGGTGTTTCGTTTGAGCTTTCTGATTCTTGGTTCCAATATTATGACGCTTACAACAACGCCAAGTAATCTGACAGATGGATTGGAGAGTATCATGCGGCCATTGAAAGCAATTCGTGTTCCGGTTCATGAGATTGCAATGATGATGTCAATTGCGTTAAGATTTATTCCGATTTTGATGGAAGAGACTGATAAAATTATGAAAGCGCAGCTCGCACGTGGAGCAGATTTTGAAAATGGGAATCTGATTAAAAAGGCAAAGAGTCTTGTTCCCATTCTTGTACCGTTATTTATCTCGGCCTTTCGCAGGGCCAATGATCTTGCCATGGCGATGGAGGCTAGATGTTATCGTGGGGGAGATGGAAGGACCAAGATGAAGCCGTTACATTATGAAGGCCGGGACTATTTGACCTTTCTTATTCTGATAATTTATCTGGCTGCAGTTATTTGCCTGGGATACTATGTCCCGAAGTTTTGGTAGGAGAGATAAGATGAAAAGGATAAAACTGGTAGTCGCCTATGATGGAACCAACTATCATGGATGGCAACTACAACCGGAGAGTATCACCATTGAAAAAGTGTTAAATCATACCTTGTCAGCACTATTTTCGGAAGAAATAAAGGTGATAGGTGCAAGCAGAACAGATGCAGGTGTGCATGCACTGGGAAATGTCGCAGTATTTGATACACAAGCCAGAATACCTGCTGAGAAGATGCCTTATGCCATCAATGCGCATTTACCGGAAGATATTCGGATTCAATCAGCATGCGAAGTTGATTTGGCATTTCACCCCCGCAAATGTGACAGTCGAAAGACTTATGAATATCGTATTCTGAATACGCCATTTCTGGTACCGACAAATCGGCTATATGCACACTGGACTTATGTTCCATTAGATATTAAAAAGATGCAGGAGGCAGCAAGACCGTTACTTGGCGAGCATGATTTTGTGAGTTTTTGCAGTGTTAATACGCAGGCTCAGTCAACGATACGAACGATATATGAACTTTCGGTTCGTAGAGAGGGGACACATGAAATCGTGATATCAGTGACAGGCAATGGATTTCTATATAACATGGTAAGGATTATTGCAGGAACATTAATGGAGGCAGGCCGTGGTAAGCTTACTGCGCTGGAGGTTGAAACAATGCTGAATGCAAGAAATCGTGAAGCAGCAGGTCCTACGGCACCGGCCAAGGGACTGACACTGATTGGTTATGAATTTATGGATCGAGATTTGAGTGTGTAACCACAGAAAATGTGCAAAAAAGTTGTAAGAATTAGTTGACACACGCGGGTGCGTATAATATAATAAATATCTGTGACAGCCAGGTTTATACCTATATGGAGAATACTGGTTCCACAAATGAACGGCGAACGACGAAGTAATCTATGTGCCCGGACATCATATAGAGGAAAAGACATTTGCCATCCAGGAACAGAAACATAAAACGATGGAGGGAATATCAATGAAGACTTTTATGGCAAGTCCTTCAACTATCGAAAGAAAATGGTATGTAGTTGATGCGACAGGATATACATTAGGACGTTTGGCATCTGAAATTGCCAAAGTTTTAAGAGGTAAGAATAAACCTATCTATACTCCGCATGCAGATGCAGGCGATTATGTAATCGTTGTTAACGCAGAGAAGATCAAGGTAACTGGTAAGAAGTTGGATCAGAAGATTTACTATAGTCATTCTGATTATGTAGGTGGAATGAAAGAGACCACTTTAAGAGAGAAACTTAACAATAAGCCTGAAGAAGTTATTGAACTTGCTGTTAAGGGCATGCTTCCCAAGGGACCTTTAGGAAGAGAAATGTACACAAAGCTTTTCGTTTACGCAGGACCGGAGCACAAACATGCAGCTCAGAAACCTGAAGAACTGAAGTTTTAACTAGAGGTTGAAAGGAGAAAAGAAAATGGCTAAGAAAGCAGCAGCTCAGAAGTTTTATGGAACAGGTAGAAGAAAAAGTTCTATCGCCAGAGTATATTTAGTACCTGGAAAAGGAAATATTACAATTAATAAAAGAAGTATTGATGAATATTTTGGATTAGAGACCTTAAAAGTAATTGTACGTCAGCCATTAGCTGCAATTGATGCAGTTGAGAAGTATGATGCAATTGTAACTGTTAAGGGCGGTGGATACACAGGACAGGCTGGAGCAGTTCGTCATGGTATCGCTAGAGCTTTATTACAGGTAGATGGAGAATTCCGTCCTGTATTAAAGAAAGCTGGATACTTAACAAGAGATCCTCGTATGAAAGAAAGAAAGAAATACGGTCTCAAAGCAGCTCGTCGTGCACCACAGTTTTCAAAGAGATAAGCAGTTATCTGCGAATCAAAATGTATATCAAAGCCCCAGAATGCTTGCATTCATGGGGCTTTTGTTATGCATCCGCACTTGCAGGAAAAAATGTTGATTTTATTAATGCTACTCTTGACTCTGACGTTACGTTATAGTGTACTCTATACTTGTTATAAGAAACACAAAAGGAAGGGAGTACAATATGGATAAGTTTCAGGTAAAGGAAATACGTTCTGATAAGATTTACAGAAAAATTATGCAGGCGCCACAGGAGAAGAGAGATGATATCTATCGATATGATTTCATGAAAATATTTGAAGGCAAGTGGGATTGCTATCATTGTCCAATTAAGGCGAAGCAACCGGGTGGCTATGATGTTGTTATGGCGAGTGAAATGCTTGGATATCTGCCACCACAGAGAATTGATGCAAGTTGTGAGGAGATGGTTCACTGTCTGGAGGATGATGCTTTCTGGAAGGCATGCAGGATTGCTATCGAGGAATCTCTACAGTGCTTTGTTGATGCCGGAATCGAATTGAAGCTGCAGGATTATCTGCTTACCATTACACTGGCAGATCCGGAAAGCCCATATGCCAAACTGAGTGATAATTACTATGGCGACGGAGGAATTCCCGGATACCTGTTTGGTTCCATGGTACCGTCTGAACATACGATGGACAGAATGCCGGTGGCATTGGCACATGAGACCAATCATAATGTTAGATTTCAGTTTATTCAATGGAGCAATGACATCACACTGGGAGAATACATTGTGTGCGAGGGACTGGCAGAGAATTTTGCGGCACAACGATATGGCGAGGATTTGGTAGGACCGTGGGTCAAAAAGACAGATATGGATACACTCAATGACTATATTAAACCATTGATGAAAGAATATCTGGGTGTACAGGGGTTTGATAATATTACTGCTTATATGTACGGTGATGACATTGCAAAAATGCGGGACTATATTCCGGCGGGGATGCCTTATTGTGCAGGATATGCGTGTGGATATCATCTGGTAAAGTATTACCTTAAGAAAACCGGAATCAGTATCGAGAAAGCAACCATTCTGCCAGCGCAGGAAATCCTTAATGCTGCAAGTGATTTCTGGGAGATTAAGACAACCATGGAATAAGAAATTTACTGGGGTTCTTCCAAAGAAAGTGTTAAAATATAAGAGATTTAAATTATGTTATTCTGTTTTAAATAATAAAAAGGAGACATGGCAATGAGCAGGAAAAAACAAAAAGTATACGGCATATTACTAATACTCATTGGCCTCTTTATTCTGGGCTATGGTTTTATCCTTTTGTTTGGAGAAAAACCGCAGACGGTTATGGTCACTGCAACGGTTACAGATGTTCGTTATGAAACAACAACCGGAATGGTGACA
>JAKQFQ010000038.1 GCA_029558315.1 Bacillota bacterium | reverse complement strand
CGACAGATGTGAGAGATTTCCACACTGCCCATGTCAGTTCACCTCCCCTTCGCGCCATTTAAGAACGGTCCTGTTCATCCCGTATCTAAACAAATAGTCGATCATGAGCCCTACAAATCCAAGAACTAACATGTAGACCATAACATTGTCCATCTGGTGCAGATTGTAGTACCACCAGATCTTTTGCCCAAGACCATACTTTGAGACCCCAAACATCTCTGCCGCTACTAAACACATCCAGGCAACACCACTCGCAACCCGAAACCCGGCCGCGAGGTGAGGAAAAGCTGCAGGGAGTGCAATGTATCTAATGAGCGCAGCATTTGAAGTGCATCCAAGCATCTTTCCTGCTTCAACAAAAATTCTTGGGATGTTTCGAAAACCTTCGTATGTGTTAATGAGGACCGGAAAGACTGCGCCAATGAATATTACAAATCCTGCTGCAAGGTCGGTCAATCCGAACCAGACAATGGCAAAAGGAATCCAAGCAAGAGGAGGGATGGGGCGGATAATCTCAATTATGGGATCAAGCATGCGGTTTGCCAGTGGAAACCACCCAATTAGAATACCGGCTGGGATACCAATGAGCAGAGAAAGCCCCAAACCGATAAAAAAGTGAACCATACTCACTAGAAAATCATCCAAAAGTGTTCCAGATATAACAAGATCACAAAATGCAAAAAACGCATCAGTAAATGATGGGAGAATAAACGGATTCTGAACAACAAAATCAGCAATTAACTGCCAAAATATCAAAAGTAATGATAATGAGAGAAAGATAAATCCAGGGGATCGGGATCCTAAAAAATTTCTAGTCATTGTTCAGTTCTCACTTATTTGTGTCATTCATCCTTGACACATATCTTCACAATAATAGCTACTGAAAAAATGAAAAAGTATGGGGCTTAGCTTTGGAGCTTGTCCCAGAAACTCGTATCAATAAGATCTTCAGCAGACAGAGTGGCATTAATATATCCAAGATTTGATTGTTCCTTTGCATAATTAGTTACAGAATCCAGGATAATATTTGGATCAGATACCCATTCACCATCCCATTCATCAAGTGATTTGAGAATGGTGGATTTATTCATCCCGGTCATTTCCTCCATATACTCAGATGCTTCTTCCCAGTTCTGTTTGTTATAGTCGGTTGCTTCCTGATGAATTCGTAGCACGCTTGATACAATCTCGGGGTGATTCCTGATCATATCTCCACTGGCAACTAACACACAGCAAACATGGTTCGGTGACATCTCTCCGGACTGAATGACAATCTTTCCTGCTCCGGCTTCCTCAATAATTGTCGGTGATGGCGCAGGAAGGAATACTGCA
>JAKQFQ010000094.1 GCA_029558315.1 Bacillota bacterium | reverse complement strand
CAGGCTGGAAGAACCATTTCTAGTATCAGAAATTGAAAAAATTGGTCATTATGTGTACTGTCTGCATATTGGTCGAACCGATACTGTATTCTTTATGATTGATCCGGAACAAAATCTTGTCAGAGTGACAGATGTTTTCCCATCGAAACAGCACATAAACAATACAACAGGTTTGCATAAAGATTAGGTATGTTTTTAAGAAACCGGAAAAGGTTCTATCACTCATCAGGTAACATAACACTGTACGATGAGGTTCTTCAATACAGCCGGACCGGTGAACTGCCAGGATCATTACTGCCTTCCTCCTCTTACCCGATTCGATCTCTCAGATATTCTTACACTCATCAGCCAGAAGAAGTACTTTATTCTTCACGCTCCCCGGCAAAGTGGAAAAACATCATGTTTGCTTGCTTTACGTGATTATCTCAACAATACGGACGAGTATCGTTCACTGTATATAAATGTCGAGGCTGCACAGGCTGCACGAGAAGATGTTGAGAACGGTATGTATGCAATCATTGCTGAGATCATGAAAAGGGTAGAACAAGGGAATGTAATACCGAATCCATCAATCCTGGCTGATGCTGTAAAAGGGAACCCGAATGCATTTTCAGTTTTGAATATACTTTTAAGCAAACTTGCATCATCATCAGATAAACACCTGATCTTATTAATCGACGAAATTGATTCTCTTGTTGGTGATACCCTGATATCGGTCCTCAGACAGATTCGGGCAGGGTATGACACCCGGCCCCTTCATTTTCCCTCAACAGTCATATTGTGTGGGGTTCGGGACATCCGTGATTACCGGATACATTCAAAGAAAGAAAATGGTATCATCACCGGAGGGAGTGCATTTAATATCAAGGCAGAATCGTTACGACTGGGGAATTTCTCAGAAGAAGAAACAAGAATGCTCCTCCTTGAACACACAAGAGAGACCGGGCAGAAATTTGAGGAAGATGCAATAGCTTTGATATGGAATTTATCAGAGGGGCAGCCATGGCTGGTCAATGCCCTTGCATACGAGGTTTGTTTTAAAATCGAAATGGGTAAGGATCTCTCTCACCCAATTACTGAATCGCTGGTCATGGAGGCAAAAGAACGGCTCATTCAAAGAAGGGAGACACATCTTGATCAGCTGGCTGATAAACTCAAAGA
>JAKQFQ010000005.1 GCA_029558315.1 Bacillota bacterium | reverse complement strand
CGGGCATTACCATACACCCGGGCATTACCGTACACCCGGGCATCACCGTACACCCAGGCATTACTGGACACCTGGGCATCACCGTACACCCAGGCATTACCGGACACCCGGGCATTACCGTACACCCAGGCATTACCGGACACCCGGGCATTACTGGACACCCAGGCATCACCGTACACCCAGGCATCACCGGACACCCGGGCATTACCGGACACCCGGGCATCACCGGACACCCGGGTATTACCATACACCTGGGCATCATCGTACACCCGGGCATCACCGGACACCCGGGCATTACCGTACACCTGGGCATTACCATACACCTGGGCATTACCGGACACCCAGGCATTACCATACACCCGGGCATCATTGGACACCCAGGCATCATTGGACACCCGGGCGTTTTTTCCAATTAAACCACCCAAAGTCTCGTCTGGATTTTGCCACTGGTAAAATACTACACCGTCTACAACCACCTGTGTATTAGTTTTCATCTGGACTCTCCTCTTCTTCAAATTTACTCAATATTTCACTAAACACATTATCTAAACTATATTCAAGATCTGCCCAAACACCTTCCAATGAGTGTTCTACAGATTCCAGTTCCCAGAGATCATCTGGAAAAAGGGATACCAAATCTTCTACAGGGTATCTGGATATCGCGTCCAGGTACTTCTCAATCACTTCTTTTGTTGTAATGTATTTCTTACTCTTCATGCTAATTCTCCTATGCAATCTATATCATCAGACCTGTCATAAGACACATTATCATCACCGGTTATCACAAGAATGTGTCCAAGTATTTCGGTGTCTTCATCAGTAATTGCTACCCCAGAATCAACCTCTCCGCAGTATCGTATATCTTTTCTCTGTACATCTCGTATCCCAATCACTAAACCGTAATTCGGTTCTGCTAAATAAATCTCCTTATTACCATACATCTTACGCATTCTACTCAATTTCTCTATTAATTGATCAATCTTCATGATTCATATCTCCTTCTACGTCCATTCCGAATTTTTCCAATGCCCAGGCTTCGTAACCTTCTACAGTAGAATCACCTTCAAACTGTCTTGTAACTTTACCTTTTTCCCAGACGTACCACCCTGCCGTATCCATTCCGACCTCTATCCAATTGAGCTCTGCATATATCAGAGGCTGCCTGTCCATCAATTGCTCAATGGCTTCTATCGGCGGGGTCCAGGGCGTCAGGAACTCTATCCTGTATTCCATCAACCCGTTTACCTCTTCATATTCGAGAACTGCATCTTCTGGAGCCCATTTACATCCCCAGTTATTCACACACCATTCTGTTTCATCCTCTACGCTGTCTGGAATCGGCAGGGCTTTTTCAAAATGAAGCAATTCATCGTCCACAGTCGTTTGCGCTAACCAGAGATCCAGGGCCGTTTTATGGTCTCTCAGTATCAACATGTTCGTGCAATAGTTCGGCATAAGTCATTCTCCTTTTACTTTATTTCGTATCTTGTTCAACTTATCTGTAATTTCTTCAATAACATCTATTTCAGTAGCCTCTAACAGCCTTGTTTTTAACAGTAACCCTTCTGCCTTACACTTACTCTCTTTCGCCTGTTCTCGTAAATTCTTCACAAGATTCAGCCTTACTTCAGCATACAATACAAACTCTTCCTCCTTTTCTGTTGCTTTCATCAACTCCCACTCTAATTCTTCATATGCAAGTTTCTCTTCTAAACCAGACCAAAAGTCTAATTTAGCTCTGTTTATTATCTTGCTTTCTTTTACTCGCATCTTTTCAACCTCAACTGCCCGTTCTTCATTTTGAAAACATACTGTTTACCATTCGGTGCAACAATCCTGTTATTCTGCACAGTAAAATTATACTTTTCAGCCACCTGTTTCACATTGTCTATCAAAGATTGCACACTTTCTGTAAACAACGCCTTCTTGAATTCTTCCATCATTGTTCTGTTCCTTTCTCTATCCAGGTTCCTGGATTGTTTCTTGCTTGTTCTTTCTCTGTTTCTGTTAAACCATCTCCAAATAACGAAAATATCGGATTGCAAAACAAACAAGCATCGTCTAATATGAAGTATCCGCACATTGGTTCATATTTATACTTCAAAATTCGGATACTCATTATAAACTCCCTTCTACCTGTTTGAATTTATCTTTTGCTATCAACTCTTTTTTCTTCAGTACAGTTAACCGTTCCTGCTTTTTTCGGATTATCTTCCTGTATTCACGAAATCTGGTTCTGGAAAATAATCCACCGCGTTTTAGTATAGCATCTGCTTCAGATTCCAAACTCTTGATGTCTCCTTCTATTGTTTCTCTTAATCCTTCTATTCGTTTCCATTTTGAGTATTGCTCCTCAGCATATACTCTATCAAGGAACTGCATCAATCCCATATTTCTACTCCTTTGTTCATAGGTCTTATTTCCTTTTACCTGTTCTAATTCTAAAATCCTTCACACACTCAAGTAACCGTATCTTTTCCTCTTCTATATCAATAATTCGTTGCCGACAAGCCTCATTGCATTCCCTCATCTGATTTGAAACCCAGAGACCTTTGTCCCCGGCTTCTTCTACAGCATCCCAATAAGATTCAGTTCGAGTTTTCATTGGTACAGTTCTCCTTTCAGAAACTCACGTTCCTTCTGTTCCTCTTCCAGCATTTCTTTCTTTGCCTCTATCTCTTCCATCCAGTATGAGAAGTCTTCTGTGAACTCCTCATATATTACCTTCCAATGTCTCTTCCCCGTATGAACCGTTTCCAGCAAATACCGGAAAGCACCGTCTATCCTACACCACATTTCAATGATGTTGGACTCGGCATACATCATTGGGTCAAAGGCTCTTTGCCATTGCCTCACCCAATTATTCAAGCCTTGTATCGTATGCTCAATGCCTTTGTACTTCAGGAAACATCTTGCTTCTTCTCTCCCCTCTTCTGTCATTGGTAATATCTTACTCATAATCAAACTCTCCCAACATTTTGTTGTTGTAATCTTCAAACTGTTTCCAATTGTATTCATGACGTCTATCACCTAATGCTTTGTACAGTGTCATAAACACTACAGCCTCTATTCCACCTACATCGTCCTCATCCTCGGCATCTGCAAGATAGACCCTCCGGCAAGCATCCACTACCGGCTTGTATACCTTGAACAGGTCGTCCAAAGTATCATTGATAATCTTATCTACGTCTGGGTTCTCTGGGAACAGCAACGCCGCCCCGATAACCCGTTCTGCGTCGTACACTAAACCAAGTGCATCAAACACCTGGTCTCGTCTACGTTCCTCATCGGTTAATATCTTGTCTCTGTAATGTATCACATAACTTTTCATATTAGCATCCCATCTCTTTTAGTACACTTGCCGGAATTTTTTCATTTATAGGCTCTTCACTTTTAATGAGCCTGCCTACCAAAAACTGTCTTGCCTCTACATCTCCACGTGCATAACATCTGATTGCCGCACTCTCCTGACGGTATCTTTTTACCGCTTTGCTTTGTCTAATCTTGATTACTTGTTGTTCCATCTTTGAGTCTCCTTTTTGTTTGTTTGTACACTGTAACGAAAAACAGGCACTATATATAATGTGTGTTTGCTTGCAAACTAACGAAAAACAGGCACTATATATAATGTGTGTTTGCTTGCATAATTAAACTGTATTAAGAAATAGTATTTACTCACAGGAATTATAACATGAAAACGCAAAAAATGCAAATGATTTTTGCGGTTTTTAGTAGTTTTTTACGGTTTTTTACAGGAGAGTTAGATAGGCTTGATATGGTGTTCTGGATGATATTCTGGAAACCAGAATGGTGGACTTCTGGAAACCAGAATGGTGGACTTCTGGAAACCAGAATGGTGGACTTCTGGAAAGCAGAATGGTGGACTTCTGGAAACCAGAATGGTGGACTTCTGGAAACCAGAATGGTGGACTTCTGG
>JAKQFQ010000001.1 GCA_029558315.1 Bacillota bacterium | reverse complement strand
GACAGGGTCAGCCAAGACCGGCCACAAGACCGCAGGGACAGGGTCAGCCAAGACCGGCAACAAGGCCACAGGGACAGGGTCAGCCAAGACCAGCCACAAGACCGCAGGGACAGGGGCAGCCAAGACCGGTAAGAAGACCGCAGCCTACGGATTATGATGAAGATTAAAGTTGAATAGAAATCAATACGAAAGAGGACGGCGTTAATGAGCTTGTCCTCTTTTTATAGCTTGAGAACGATTGACAGAGCTGCATCTCTGTTATATGATTGATATAACAGAAATGGAGGGAACTATGCTGATTGAAATTGACTTTAACAGTGATGAAGCCTTTTATATGCAGATTCGTAATCAGGTAATACTGAATATTGCATATGGTTATCTTGCACCTGGTGAGACGCTGCCATCAGTGCGTCAGCTTGCGGAAGATGCAGGAATCAATATGCATACAGTAAATAAAGCCTATTCTGTTCTGAAACAGGAAGGGTATGTTAAGATTGACAGACGACGCGGAGCAATGATCGATATTGATTATGATCGGATGAAAGTTCTTATGGAGCTTAAATCTGAGTTGCGTTTAGTGATTGCGAAGAGTCAATGTAAAAAGATTAATCGGGAGGATTTACATGCCCTGATTGATGAAATCTATGATGAAAAGATGGAGGAATAATATATGCGTCCGGAATTTACGGAGAAAGCAAAAACTGCGTTAACACAAGGCGAGAAGGCTGCCAGACAGTTGCAGGCAGGATATATAGGATCGGAGCATATTCTTTTAGGACTAATCAGAGAACGCACCGGGGTGGCAGCAATGGTACTCAAAGAAAATCATGCAGAGGAATCGCGTCTGGTTGAACTGATTAATGAGGCAATTGTACCGCAGAATGGTTTGCTGCTTAAGGAGAGACAGGGGTATTCGATTAAGGCGCAAAAGATACTTGCAGAAAGTCATATTCAGGCAAGAAAGATGAAAGCGGCTAAGACAGGTACAGAGCATATTCTGATTGCAATTCTTCGAGAAACAGAAAGTGTAGCTGTACGCTTACTGGCAGCTATGGGAATCAACCCGCAGAAAGTATATATGGATATTCTGAATGCAATGGGGGCAGATCACGAGATTAAGCAGGAAGAGATAGAGTATCGTGGAAAGAAAAAGAAGAAGGAGCAGACGGCGACACTGGATCACTATAGCAGAGATTTGACCGCATTGGCTCTCAATGGAAAGTTAGATCCAGTGATTGGAAGAAAGAAAGAGATTCAGAGAGTAATCCAAATCATTAGCAGAAGAACCAAGAACAACCCATGTCTGATTGGAGAACCGGGAGTGGGAAAGACTGCTATAGTGGAAGGCTTGGCTAATTGTATTGCAGCGGGAGAGGTACCGGATACCTTAAAGAATAAGCGTGTGGTTACACTTGATCTTTCCGGAATGGTAGCAGGAAGCAAATATCGTGGAGAATTCGAAGAACGTATTAAAAAGGTAATGAAAGAAGTAATTCAGGATGGAAATATTATTTTATTCCTGGATGAGATTCATACGATTATTGGTGCCGGTGGTGCGGAAGGGGCAATCGATGCCTCAAATATTCTAAAACCATCATTGGCAAGAGGCGAGATTCAGTTAATCGGTGCAACAACGATTTCCGAATATCGAAAATATTTTGAAAAGGATGCAGCTCTGGAACGTAGATTTCAACCAATTACTGTTGAAGAACCTACGGTAGAAGAAACCATCGAAATTCTTAAAGGAATTAGCCATAAATATGAGGAACATCATGGAATCGCTATCTTACCGCAAGCATTAGAGTCAGCTGCCAGATTATCAGAGCGATATATCAATGATCGACGTTTGCCGGATAAGGCCATTGATTTGATAGATGAGGCAGCCGCAGCCGCAAAGCTTAAAGGGATGATTCTTCCTCCCAACCTGAAAACTTTACAGGAACAAATAAAGAAAAAGGAAGATCAGATTGAGCGTTCTATTCGAATTGAAGCATTTTCACAAGCCGGTGAATTAAAGCGCGAACAGGATGAACTGAAGAAGAAAATGGCGCGCTTAGAGAAGGCATATGAGAAACGATTAACAAAAAAGGATTATGTTGTTGATGAAAATGCAATTGCTGAAGTGGTTAGCATCTGGACGAAAATACCGGTAAAGAAGCTTGCAGAGAAAGAAAGCGAGCGGTTGCTTAAACTGGAAGAAATACTGCATAAGCGAGTAATTGGACAGGAAGAGGCGGTGAGTGCTGTATCACGCGCAATTAGGAGAGGTCGTGTAGGATTACAGGACCCGAACCGTCCGTTAGGCTCATTTCTTTTTCTTGGTCCGACTGGTGTTGGAAAGACTGAATTATCAAAAGCACTTGCTGAGGTAGTATTTGGTTCTGAAAATGCCTTGATTCGCGTCGATATGTCAGAGTATATGGAGCAACATTCTGTTTCAAAGATGATTGGTTCACCGCCGGGGTATGTTGGATTTGATGAAGGTGGGCAGCTTTCGGAAAAGGTTAGACAGAATCCCTATTCGGTGATTCTGTTTGATGAGATTGAGAAAGCCCATCCTGATGTATTTAACATTCTGCTGCAGGTATTGGATGATGGTCACATTACGGACTCCAAGGGACGTAAAGTGAGCTTTAAGAATACAATACTGATTATGACTTCGAATGCCGGAGCACAACGAATTATTGAACCGAAGAATCTTGGATTTGTTGCAAAGGCTGATGAGAAACAGGATTACAAGAAAATGAAGAGTGGTGTTATGGAGGAAGTGAAACGTCTATTCAAACCGGAATTTGTTAATCGAATTGATGAGATTATTGTATTCCATGCCCTGAATAAGGCGAATATGAAGCAGATTATTGCTATTCTGTCGAAGAATCTGTGTGAACGATGTAAGAAGCAAATGAATCTGTCTCTGACGATATCGGAAACGACAAAAGAGTATATTGTCAGCAAATTCACCGATCTTAAAATGGGAGCACGTCCTTTAAAAAGAGCGATTCAGACACAGATCGAAGATAATCTTGCAGAAGAACTTCTATCGGGCAAAGTGGTACCGGGAGATCATATCACTGCAACTGTTAAAAACGAGAAAATCTGTTTTGTGAAGAAAGCGACAAAAAAGTAAGAAGTCTATGGAATAACATTTTGAAATCAGTTATAATAAGATATAGGCTAAATTGAAATACAAATGGAGGAAAAGCAATGGCTGTAGTGAAAGAACTGCTTCGTGCAGAGAGTGATGGAAGTATCAGCTTTGGAGATTATACTTTAACTGAAAAGTCAAAACTGGAAGATTTTGAACATGACGGAGATCTCTTAAAAGTAAAAACATTTCAAGAGATAACCAGATTGGAGAAGAACGGATTATTCTTATATGAATCTGTACCGGGAACTTCCGTAAACGCTTTTCGTGAGACAGCGGATGGCATTACATTTATGGTAGAAGGAAAGGAAGACGCGCAGATTACAGTTGGACTTGCTGAAGATTCTGAATATGAAGTGGTTGTAAACGGAGCAGATGCCGGTAATATGAAGACCAATCTCGGCGGTAAATTAAGCCTGAGTGTGGAACTTGCCGGTGAAGGTGAAGTGAAGGTTGAAATAAAAAAGTAATGTAAATGTAATTTATACCTCCCTGCAACAGGAAGAACCTGGCACAGGGAGGTGTTTTTTCTATTAAGAGACTGAAGTTGATTATTGGACGTTTATTGGAATTGAGGAATTAAGAATGGTTAAAGGAAAGACAAAAACAGTTTTTTTCTGTAAGGAATGTGGACAGGAATCGCCAAAGTGGATGGGGCAATGTCCGGGATGCCACGCATGGAATACAATGGTGGAAGAAGAAATTGTCACTTCTTCTAAGAACACAACGAAGAGAAGCAGAGAACAGGAAGCTGTACCAAGTGCCTTATCAGCAATCTCATTGTCAGAGGAAGATCGTATTAGTACGGGAATGAAGGAAATGGATCGTGTGCTTGGAGGTGGAATCGTGCCGGGGTCTTTGATTCTGGTAGGAGGAGATCCGGGAATTGGTAAGTCAACGCTGCTTTTGCAGACATGCCGATTACTGGCAGCGGCTTC
>JAKQFQ010000505.1 GCA_029558315.1 Bacillota bacterium | reverse complement strand
GGACCAGCAGGACTTCTTGGCCCGACTGGTCCGACTGGATTAACTGGTCCAACGGGACCAGTTGGGTCCGAAGGACCTCCTGGAACAGATGGTTCAGTAGGCCCTACTGGCCCCATAGGAGGAGAAGGTCCAGTAGGTCCTACTGGCCCACAAGGATTTCCGGGGTTTGAAGGTCCGACAGGCCCTACTGGACCTTTTGGATCAGATGGTCCAACAGGCCCAACTGGTCCTACCGGACCTGAAGGTATTCCCGGACCAGCAGGACTTCTTGGTCCGACTGGTCCGACTGGTCCCCAGGGGATTCAAGGTAATGTTGGCCCTACAGGTCCTACGGGTAGTGTTGGGAGTGTAGGTCCTACGGGAGCAGATGGTGCAGTTGGTCCGACAGGTCCTGGAGGCTTAGATGGAGGAGTGGGTCCTACTGGCCCGACAGGCGTGGATTCAATTTTAACAACCGGAGTTTCTTGTCAGGGAGTTGGGGCAGATTTTTTCTTAAAAGAAGCCTCTCTGCTCTCTGGTGTTTTTACATTACGGAGTGGATCGGAGCATATTACAAACAGAGGAGCTCTAAATCCAGGAAATTCCAGTAATTTATGGAGTGTTTCTGCTCCTACTAATATCGATTCAGACACTATTGATATAGTGAATTCTAGTTCCTGTAGGTCTGTATACGGATTTATTAATGTAGAATCCGTTATTTATACAGAGTTAAATTCGTTAATTTTGGGAATCCCTCAATCCTTGCGTTGGACAATGACTTTTGAATCTGTTTCAGGAGGGACAATTTATAATACAGCAAGATTTTCAGAGATTCAATGGACTAGAACGGTGCCGATTGTTTTTCAAGCATATGATAGAAAACCTTTATGTTGTTTAAGACATTTTACTATTGCAGCAGGAGGAACATTGTCTTTTGTTGTAAGAATATCATTAGTGAGTAAGTCTGGTACATATACGGTGTTAGATACGATAAGAGTTGAGCAACGGCATATTAGTTGGTACTATAATACTATATAAAACATGAATAATAAAGAAAAATATATAAGATACGAAGGGACAAGCTTTGTAGGCATTTTAGGTAAAGAAGAAATGCCAGGAATGACTTACACTGAAATATCAGAAGAAGAGTACCATAAATATTTAGATGATATGGAGAAAGCTAAAGTTCGTTTGAGTCAGGAGGTAGAACAAGAAAAAGTATCAATTTTAGATGTCTTAAATTCAATTAATGCAAAATTTGTTACTTTGGGATTTACAAAAGAGGAAATAGAGCTCCTTATAGGAAAATTTAGATGAAAAAGAAAATCGCCGTTTATGCTATAGCGAAAAATGAATCGAAATTTGTTGAAAGATGGCTTAACTCTGTTAAGGACTCAGATTATGTTTGCGTTCTTGATATGGGCTCAACTGACGATACTGTCGAAAAATTCAGATCATTACGTCCTGATATTATTTTAGATATTTATATTCCTGATGTTTTTAGGTTTGATGAGGCAAGAAATAAATCTCTTGAACTGGTTCCAGATGATGCAGAAATCAGACTTTGTATTGATATTGATGAAGTTATAATGCAGGAAAACTGGACTGAAGTTCTTAGAGAACATTGGGAAGAGGGTACGGAAAAAGCAATATACCTTTACACCTGGAATGTGGATGAGCATGATCGACCTGCTGTTCAGATTGCGTATGAAAAACTCCATAACAATGATCCTAATTGGTACTGGGCTATGCCGGTACATGAAGCTCTTACTTACAGAGGTCGGGATAAAGTTAAGGCAATTCATATTCCTGAAGAGAAATTTGAAGTAAGACATTATCCTGATAAATCAAAGTCCCGAGGTCAGTACATTGAGTTAATGCGTTTAGGTGTTCAGGAACATCCTGAAAGTTACATGCAAAATTATTATCTTGGACGAGAATTGTATTACTATAAGAAGTATCGTGAAGCGATTGAGCAACTGGAAAAGACTGTACGACTTCCTGGCAGCTATCCAGCAAACCAAGCTGCTGCGTATGGGTTTCTTGGAGAGTGTTATGAGGTTCTCGAAGAATTTAAGAGAGCAGAAATCTCGTATAAAATTTCATTGTCGTTTACAGACAGGGTGCGTGAACCGTATATAAAACTTTTAAAGTTCTATTATAACCGTCACCGATGGTATGCCATGCTTGATCTTGAGCAAGACATATTTGCGATTAAAGGTTCAAGAACAGAGTGGTATGAGGATACCAGAAATTACCGAGAAATCCCCTATGATTACTTGAGTATTGCTTACTGGAATATTGGTAATAAAGAGAAGTTTTACGAATATGCTAATAAGGCTTTGGAATATGACCCTTTTAATGATAGAATAAAGCATAACCTATCCTTAATGACAGGAGATTTATCATGAAAAAGCTACTGTTTATATTGTTGCTCCCTATCACTGTCTTTGCTCAAGACCCAAGCCAGTACCATCCTGATGATCTTATTACTGTCCCTGCAAGAGATGTATTCTGGTACGACGCTCCTGAGATTCATATTTTTGGTATTCAATACTGGAAAGATTTTGCGTACCACAATGGACTTTATGCGTTCCAGCAATGGGACAGGGCGGAGAACCTTGAGAAAGCACTTAATATGTGTATAGACGGCGCAAATCAGGAAGCTGCTTGTGATTCTCAAGCTATTCCTTTCAAGGGCGCAGGCGATGGGAGTTTATGGAAACCCGATGCTGATCCAAAAGCATCGTGCGCAGGAAGGGCAGCGTTTCTTTTACCGTCAAGTGTAGTGGGTAGAGTGAGCAATAATGCTGAAATTCTGGATTCTAATTTTAATGTTCTGGATACCGCATACTTTAAGGGGAATACTAATCCGAATAGGCCCACTTTCTGTACTCGCAACAAGCGCGGGTCACAGTTTGGCTCAGGGCCGGTCTATATCAGGTATACAGTTGGGGGAGGGGGACTGACTCCTAACGGGCGGACAGAGTGTAAAAAGGTACAGAATCCTTCTCAAAGGGAAGAATAATACCTGTTAGAGTAGGCATATATTATGCTATAGGAATAGGGATAATTTCAGGAGAATTAAGAGATGAGCCATAAATGCAATTCATGCGGTAGCCATAAGCCAAACAACTCATGTGGGTCTTGTGGTGGACATAGCAAAATGGTTGAAGTTATCCCTACCATTTCTCCTGGGTGCTCACCTTGTGACCCTTGTGCTCCACAGAGTTCAGTAGTGTATAAACAAGATCATTGTACTCAAACAGTTCCGGTTCCTTCAGCATCTAAAGGTTGCTGCAAATTTGTTATCCCTCTTTATGTAGAGATCGGTTCAGACTTCAATTTTCCTGATGTGAACTTCACTTCAACTGTTGCAATAATTGATGTGAAACTCGCTGTTGGTCAGGCAATAACAAATGATAAATATGGAACCCTGTATGTTGATACGGTTCTTGACCCTGAACTTGGTTACTATGAATTGGTCAACAAAGATATTTCTGACCCTACCATAATTGGACGACCAGTTCCTTGTGGGACTATTTTTAATATTGGTTCCCCTGCGGTAATTTCAGTTACAGGAAGTGTTACCGGATGTAATTCTCTTACTGCTGATTTTATAATTCCAGCACAAGGTCAACCTGCTCCTGCAAAAGTACAATCCTTAGCTGGATTTACTCTTGGAAGTAAAGTTATAATCAGAAACAGAATAAATCCATCTGCTGCGTATACTTATACGCTTACAGGATTTCATGGTACGGATACTTTGATTCTTCGTAATGATGGGCAAGGCGGAACTGCTCTTGATACTTTGTATGCTGGCGAAGGTGCACTAAGTAATTACTGCGTAGAATCGTAT
>JAKQFQ010000504.1 GCA_029558315.1 Bacillota bacterium | reverse complement strand
TTTAGCCATTATAATGAGTAACCTTGTAGCTTGGATCTCTGCTGCTATTTTTGTATATTCTGTTTCTTATATGCATAAAGAAAAGTCATTGATTCGATACTGGTTCTTTATGTTATTCTTTATCGGGTCAATGCAGCTTATCGTCCTGTCCGATAATCTTTTGATGGTGTTCTTTGGATGGGAAGGAGTAGGTTTAGCATCTTATGCCCTAATTGGGTTTTGGTATCAGGATAGAAAGAAGGATTATGTAGGTAAAGAGGGTCACACTGCCTGGGGGATACCTCAGTGGACTTCACCTACCCATGCTGGCATAAAGGCCTTTTTGCTCAACCGAGCCGGCGACATAATGATGCTTTCAGGCATGTTTATGATATTTATGTATGCAGGAACGTTTGGATTTAGAGAACTACTGGCAGATCAGACTTGGGCTCATGAAATGATGCAACAGAATTTGTTGGTACCTGCCGCGGTTCTAATATTTGGTGGGGCTATAGGCAAGTCTGCTCAATTTCCGTTAAATGAATGGTTATTAGAAGCCATGACCGGCCCTACCTCTGTTTCAGCATTGATTCATGCGGCAACAATGGTAAAGGCTGGTGTCTTCTTGGTAGCCCGTATAGGACCTTTGTTCTTTGCACTATCTGTGTTTAATATGCAGCAGTTCTTTGAAATAGTTGCGTGGGTTGGAGCGATTACTGCAATGTTACTAGCTACACAAGCCTTGGTCAATCCTGAAATAAAAAAAGTTCTTGCATATTCAACTGGCTCTCAAATAGGGTACATGATGCTGGCTTTAGGTATAGCTGGTTTAAGCACGAATTTTGTAGACGGTTATACAGCAGGCTTTTTCCATTTAATTAGTCATGCTTTATTCAAGGCATCTCTTTTCATGGCCGCAGGTGCGATACTACATACTGTACATTCAAGATTCATGAATGATATGGGTGGATTGCGGAAGAATATGAAAAAGACATATATCTTTATGTTGCTGGCCAGTTTATCTTTGGCAGGCGCTCCTCTTATTACATCTGGATTCTGG
>JAKQFQ010000497.1 GCA_029558315.1 Bacillota bacterium | reverse complement strand
CAGCCTTCTGCTACCTTTGACCGCACGGCGGTCTTAAGGTGGTAGAAGGGTATTCCCTTCAGAAAGGATGGAGAGAAATATGAAAACGTATTATTTGGCCTATGGCAGCAACCTGTCAGTGGCACAAATGGCTGAGAGATGCCGTGACGCAATTTATGTGGGAACAGGAGAAATTGAGAACTATCAGCTTCTTTTCAGAGGAAGCAAAACGGGCAGCTACTTGACCATCGAACAAAAAGAAGGCAGTAAGGTTCCGGTTCTTGTCTGGGAAATCAGTCCACAGGATGAAAGGAGATTGGACCGCTATGAAGGGTATCCTTCCTTTTATACGAAAGAGAGAATGAAAATCAAGGTACACCCGCTGTTAGATGACGGAATGGAAAAAGAGGTCGAGGCAATCGTGTATGTCATGCATAAGGATAGGGAGCTTGGATGTCCGACACCTCACTACTATGACATCTGCATGGAAGGATACTGGAGGTTTCATTTTGACTGGGATGTACTGGAAAATGCGGTAATAGAAAGCATTGGAAAAGATGAAGGGAGGCAGTTTCTGGATGAATTCAGGGATTATCGGTAAAAATGCCTTTCCAAAGAGGGAGGTGGTGGATACAGTAAAGCAGTCATACCCAGTTGGGTGCAGAGTGGAACTTGTCAGCATGAGTGATCCCTATGTGAAAATCCCTGAAGGAACAAAAGGAACAGTAACAGGAGTGGATGATATCGGCACGGTTCATGTACATTGGGACAGCGGACATCATTTGGGAATCGCATACGGCGAGGACGTATGCAGGAAATGTGAGGAGTGATATGAAAGCAGCTATCTACATGAGATTCGGACGAACCGAAAATTTATCAGAGGAGAAAGTAACGGTAACGTGTTATGGACAAACGAAGGTATGGGATTCCCGTGCAAAAGCAGAAGCATTCTATTTTAAGGCTATGACAATGAGCGACGGAAGTGAGAGGAATCGATATACCAAAATTTACACAGAACTGAAGCAAGGACTGCTACAATGCAGTGATGAAGAATGAGTAAAGAGGAAAGGATGATTGATATGGATGCTATAAGTCAAAGAATTATGGAATTCAGGGAGTATACACAGCTGAGTATTACGGATTTTTCGAAGCAGTGCAGTATTGAGGAAGACAAAATGAGAAAGTTGGAAAACGGGAGACTGAAAGCAAAACTAATTGATGTGGTATCCATCAGCAGAGCATTTAATGTTTCCACAGACTATCTTTTGGGGATTGATAAAGTTCCGCATCCCATTATACATACCAATGAGGAACATGCTCTTTGGAGTAAACTGGAATCCTTGACACCGGATGAAATGGAACAGCTGATTAAGGCATTTGAAGAAGAAGGAATTGCAGATTATGAGGAATGAGGCTTCTTAAGAAGTATGCCCGAATGAAGATAAGGAGGCTGGAATGGCAAAGTGCGAGGTATGTGGCAAGGAGATGTCAGAAGAAGATGGATGTGGCACTTCCAAAATCCATATAGGTGGAAAAGTTTTTGATAGAATAAAATGTGGTAATGAGGAAGACTTTGACTCTGATATGGCAGAGAATGAAAGGTGTCATGACTGTGGAGCAAAAAAAGGGTTTTATCATCATTGGGGATGTGACGCAGAACGTTGCCCGGCTTGTGGCGGTCAGTTAATCAGTTGCGATTGTGAAGACGTCTTTATAAAAGCCTAATATGTACAATAACAGCCAGTCATATTTGTTTATTTTGTAATGCGGATATGACTGGCTATATATGCCCACTAGAGTTAATGTATGTACTAACAAAAGGGAAAATAGCCAGGAGGGCATGCATTATGACAAGATTTGAAAAAGACCAGAACGAGATAAATGAAGGAAATGAAATTGAGGTGCTTCAGAGAAGAAAAGCGGAACTTGAAAACCTTTACAAACAGGGCAGAAGCGAAAAGAACAGTTTTCGCAGACAATGCATCACACAGGAATATTCAAGACTGAAAGCAGA
>JAKQFQ010000493.1 GCA_029558315.1 Bacillota bacterium | reverse complement strand
AGAAACGGTGTACTACCCTGGAGAAGAAACTTCTTCTCAGGACCACCGGCTAATTATGTATCCGGCAGGCACTACCAGGGAATCAACTTCATTGCCTTGGCAGCTGAGAATGTCCCGACTCCGTATTTTCTTACATTCCTGCAGGCAAGGGAGAAAAACCTTAAGATAAAGACAGGTTCTAAAGGGAGAATGATCGTATTCTGGAAAGTAAACCGGATTCATAATGAAGAAGACGTGGCTGAATCAGGGAAACAAGTACCTTTTATCAGGTATTCCTACGTATTTAATCTCTCTGATATGGCAGAATATGAAGTGCCTCAGCCCAAACTGGAAAAACCGAATGAACTGATAACAGGAATTAACAGTAATCACCTGATATCGTATGTTCATAATATCAAAGGAAGCTGTTCATATAATCCAGTATCAGATATTATCAGTAGTCCTACAGTCGAGATGTTTACTTCAGAAGAGGAGTACTTTTCCTCTCTGTTTCATGAACTCATACACTGGACAGGTCATTCTTCCAGGCTGAACAGATTAACCAATAATGATATGAAATCCTCAGAATATGCATTTGAAGAACTGGTAGCAGAGCTTGGAAGCACATATCTTGCTGCTTTATGCGGAATAAAGAACTGCTTTGATAACAGTGTCTCATACATTAATGGATGGATTAACTCTGCAAAACTTGATACCACATACATAATAAGGGCTTCCCAACAGTCACAGAAAGCAGTTCAATACCTGCTTAAGACTGAGAATCAAATCATATAAACCTTTCAATAACTAACCATATCCGTTAAGCCGGCACCGGGTATAATCAATCAATAACCATATCAAAGGAGAATATAACATGCTAAATATTGGCTGTGATCCTGAACTAATATGCCGGTTGGATGATGAATTTGTACCGGCTTACAAGTATTTCAAACACAACTCATCTTTCGGTACTGACGGTCTTGAGACAACAGCAGAGTTAAGACCGGGGTATTGTTCATCACCTGTTGACCTGTGTGCTAAGATAAGAGTTATTCTGGAACTTGGACATGATAAATATCCGGAACTTGAACTGTTTGCCGGACACTATGTCGACTCCAGATGTCTTGGAGGACATATACATTTTAATGCTGAACCCTCTTCACCTCTAATCAGCTCGTTAGATACCGTTCTAGAGGCACTCAGTAATGAAATTGACGACCCTGATCAGAAAGCTGAGCGGATCAAAAGCGGTTATGGCAGACCGGGTGCATTCCGTAAACAACCTCATGGATTTGAGTACCGAACACCGGGGAGTTGGCTGATATCACCGACGGTATCTCTTGTAACTCTTACTCTAGCCAAACTTACATTCATCGGACACCACGACAACCTTAATTTCGGAGAGATAAAAACTAATCTTGACGATAAAACCTTTCTTTTGAGTCTTGGCACTACCTTAAAGACCATACCCGATGATTGTGTTCCGGGACTGGATTTGCTTGACGGTCTTCTGTCTGAAAATGTTGACTGGACAGTAAATATCTTAAAGAACTGGGGGATAGCAGCATGAGTGCAATATGTTTTATCTGTAAAACGGATATTGATCTCAGAGATTATCACTATGCCGATGGTCAGTACCTCTGTGAATCATGTTTTGATAAGAACTACGAATACTGCCGTGATTGCGGTAATGTCTTCCACAGGAATGATTTAATGTCCAA
>JAKQFQ010000491.1 GCA_029558315.1 Bacillota bacterium | reverse complement strand
AACACGATTTCGGGTAATACCTGGGTTGTTGTTACTGGTTCTGACGGAATGGCCGTAGCTAATACTATTGCCGCTTCACGTTATAGCGCTGCCAATCCTCTTGTACAGATTGTTGATCAGTCAAAAATGGCCGGTGGTGCTGAACCTTATGTCGGATATAACTTCAAAACTCTCAATATTGCCGGAGAACAGCTGGTATTCGTTGAGAATCCGATGATGGATGACGAAGAGAAATTCCCGGCCAGGCTTTCTGATGGTACCCTGAGGATGTCCAAGACATTCTATTTCATGGATCTCGAGACTAATCCGAGCAATGGCCGCGGAAACGTTGAGATCAGGGCTCGCGGCCGTGCTGGAGTGAACAGGAATATCGTTTACCTGTGGAAGAACGGTATGACGGGAGAGGGCCGTCCGGAAGATCCGGTAGATGCCAAGGAATTCCACATGCTCAAGGAAACGCTACTCGCAGTGTTCAATACCAAGAGCTGTGGTATTCTTACTCCTCCGGCAACTGCATAATTTTAAGAGAGGGGTATTCGTACCCCTCTCTATTTCTTTTTATAGTATAGTAGTAATAGTTATTAATTATTTATCATGAAAAAAGAATTAGTCACATTAGAAGAAAGAATCTGGATACAGAAGAATGCCGTCAAAATGATGGGCAAAGCTGTTCTTATTCCAGTGATTGATCTTGACAAGGTTGTTGAGCGTATGCAGCAGCAAAGAAAGGCAAATAAGCTCAGTCCTTATGTCGAGATTCAGCCAATATCTGAAGATATGCATAAAAGTCCTAACAGACTTGCAACATATCAGAAAGACCCAATTACCGGAGTTTATTATGGAATTGCAATTGACCAGGACGAATTCGGTAATGTAAAATGGCAGAAAATTCAAATACAGGATAGTCTGTCTTTAAATCTTGATCGTACACCTGAAGCAAAAATATGGGCGGTGATCAGATTCCATCCTGATATACAAGGATCTCCATGGCAAGTTTCAAATCCATATTACAAGATCTATGATCCTGTTGCAATCGCCGAAAAAGAAAGCGAGGAAATTGATGCGATAAAACTTGCGTTTGATCGTGTAGACATGATCGTTGAAAAGCCGAAAGAAATGGTTCTGTTTGCCAGGTACCTCGGAGAAGAATTTATGGATAATGCAAACTACAAGCTCGTCAAGGGTTCACTGCTTCGCATAGCAAGAAATAATCCTGAGTTCTTTAATCAGAAGTGGGAGAACAAATCCCGCAGTTATGGAGAGTATTTCCAGACTGCACTGGCTCTCGGGATTATTGTTAATGACATAAATCGCGGATATCTTTTCCGTAATATTCAGATAGGACTTAGCGTTGAAGACGCTGTTCGAACCATAAGTCTTGATCAGAACATCCTTTCGTCAATCGGGAATGAAATAAACGACAAAGACAATGTTCTGGCGATAGTAAGCCGCGATCTTCTTGATGAAGAAAAGAAAAGTAAGAAAGGAAAGGGTAAGGGGACTGCCTCTGAGGAAGCTCAGAATACTGATCCTAGCCCCGGAGAATTTGACTGAAGATGAATATAGTACAGATACACGAACGAGTCAGATTTTGGATTGATGCTGTTGCGTCAACAAGATTTGAGATTGCTGATATTAATAATGCCATTAATGCAGCAGTAGAGTCAAAGATACTTGAAACATATGAGCAGATGCTCCCTATGAATAAGTCTGACTCGTTCCAGC
>JAKQFQ010000490.1 GCA_029558315.1 Bacillota bacterium | reverse complement strand
AGTAACATCATAACCATTTGCAGCTAAGCTAACACATTCCTTGTGAAAAATACGGATATCATCAATTGGATGTACTGAAGTAAAATGACAGATTTTGTTCATTAAACAATAAATTAATTATTATATTTTTCCACTACTGTCCCGTTAAGAACGGAACAAACGTTAATAATTAGTTAATATATAATTTATTACAAGGATTTAACCTTGTACACGATTTGAATTGAATATTTTTATACGCAGAACCAACAGGTGATGCGTAATGAATACCGGAAAAACAGTTTTTGCTCAGATTATGTCTCTCATACCAAGACGCAAATTCGATGAATGTGTTGCCAGATATAACGGTGACTATCGAGTCAGGAATTTCTCCTGTTACGATCAATTCATGGTTATGAGTCTGGCACAATTTGCCAATAAGAACAGTCTCCGTGATATAGAAACCAGTCTGCAGGCTGTCTCGCACAAACTGTATCATAGCGGCATCAGCTACGCTGTTCCACGCAATACACTGGCAAAAGCCAATGAGAGCAGGGATTGGCGTATCTACCGGGATCTCGGGATGGAGCTTGTAAAGAAAGTCAGGCCATTGTACGCTGAGGATCCATTTCGTTTGGACCTGGATAATATGGTCTACGCATTCGACAGCAGTACAATCAGTTTGTGCCTTAAGCTCTGTCCCTGGGCAAAGTTCAGGAAGACCAAAGCTGGAATCAAGATGCATACCCTGCTGGATCTCAGAGGTAACCTCCCGGTATTCATTCACCTCACAGATGCCTCCGTACACGATGTCAATGTGCTTGACCATCTTTGTGTCGAACTCGGAGCCATATACCTGATGGATAAGGGATATGTCGATTTCTTCAGACTCTTCAATCTTATTCATAAGCAAGGGGCGTTCTTTGTCACAAGAGCCAAAGACAATATTAAGTATGAAATCGTTGATTCCTTGAAGGTTGACCAGAGAACAGGTGTGATTGCCGATCAAATCATACGTCTGACAGGTCTTAAGACTGCCCGGTGTTATCCCGAGACTCTCAGAATGGTCACTTATGAAGACTTTGCCACAGGCAATGTTTATCGCTTCCTCACCAACCATCTCGGATACGAAGGGCTCACCATTGCAGAGCTCTACAGAGAGCGCTGGAACGTGGAACTGTTTTTCAAATGGGTGAAGCAACATCTTCATATCAAATCTTTCTATGGCACTTCCGAGAATGCCGTTTATACTCAAATTTGGATTGCTGTCTGCGACTTCCTGTTGTTGGCTCTGGCCAGGAAACAGATGTGTATTGAGCAGTCTTTATATACTTTTTCTCAGACTATAGGCTTTGTGCTGTTTGAGAAAATCCCGGTAAATCAATTGTTTAACAAATATCAAATTTCAACTCCCGTGGATGATTTTCCTAACTTATTCAGTTTCAGCGAATCTTAACGGGACACTAGTGATAGAAACACATAAGTTTTAGGTACATTATATAAATAAACAAAAAATGCATGACTGTCAGAAATACTGACGTACTGTGCGGACATTAAAACAATCTAACCCTTTCTGGAACAGACACATGTAAAATAGCACTTATTCAAGAAAATTCAAATCTTTCTTGAATAAAAACGCATGGTTTAGGCATACTTTATTTATTCTTCTCGAATAACATCCATACCCCATCCAGCAAAAGGCCAATGATCAATATTACTGCCAACATAACCGGTGTTTTAATGTTTTTCTAGCTGGGTATAATATAATATACCAGCTATGGGCAAAAATAATCAGGCAGAACGTCAAAACATGACGTAATGGACAAAAATTGCATACGCAACAAATAGCATTAGGGAAAAACCCCTAGGCTGGTTGAAAACTACTTATCCAGCT
>JAKQFQ010000484.1 GCA_029558315.1 Bacillota bacterium | reverse complement strand
GGCATCATCCTTGCAATAACTTACAATTTCCTTGAAATTTCACTAACACTTTTAACTGTTCCAATGCTGTATTCTTCATTTGAATAGATGTAAGACTTTGGAATAATTTCATCATTTCCCACATCCCCCCACTCGATGTTTTTGCATCAACTTCATTATTCAAAAGATATCCCGTAGTAGTGCCCAGAAGATCTGCCAATTCCACAATCACACTTCCCTTAATATCCGTCAAATTATTCTCATAATGTGAAATAGTCATCTTTGTAGTAAACATCTTCTCTGCTAATTCTTCCTGTGTCATTCCCATCTTTAATCTCTGATCTTTAATTCTTCCACCCATTGTGCTATTATCAATTTTCTTCATTTTTCTCTCCGTTTCCGGAACACGAAACGGAAATAAGCACAGATTTTGAGACAGAAAAAAGGACCCGATCAAAACGATTACAAATAAACCTATGGTAATACATACCACATGGTGTTATTTCCGTTTTGTCGGCTCCTAAAAGTTCTCTGCTTTTTCCAACTCGTAACAAACTCTTGATCATCAACTGTCGGTACTGAGGATTCAGGATTTCTATGAATACCTGTCCAATCTACCGCTACCCTCGATGTCTCAATGTATTCAGTTTTTATTGCGATACAATTTTAATTCTATTTCGATAATTGCTTTTTCTGAAAGTTTCTACTTAATTCAATCATCTGATCAACTGCTGTCTTCAATTCTTCCTCTTCCAATACTCCAGACACACTTGCCTGCATAACAAATCTTCCATCCTTATAAACCATCACATCATAAAATGGTGCTTGATTTGATTGTTCTATCACATAACCATTGTATTCAAGCATCTGCCTTCTCCCATCTTCTTACTGGTTTTCTTATTTTCCTTCATAACACTAACGCTGACTGCTCCTTGTCTTTTGGAAATCTTGTTTCTTCTGTCTTCCATCGTAGAAATCATCCCATCGGTTACAGTGGCAATAATATCACTGTTGCATCTGTCACAATGTATATCCACTTCTGATCCGTTCTTTGCTTTGCATACTACTTTTCCGCAAACTGGACAATGAATTTCTCTCTTAACTATTCTTTCAATCATCAAATAATCCTCCTGGTAATAAGTTTACTCTTATTATCAATGGATAAAGGGAAATCAAAACCATTGATGATTTTATTGTGGCAGATGAGTTCCGATACGCCGAAGTCCGCGCCATCTGCCATATTCCTTCTATGCTGATCCCCAATACATTTCTTCTCAATCCAATAATCACTTACCCTCTACAAACCACATATTGTTATCTTCATAGTATAGATGGCTCTCTCGTCCATCGATAATACAAGTGTACCTGATTCCTACTCCACCTGCTTTCCGGCTTGCTGCTCTACATACATCCTTTACCATTTGAATCTCATACTGATGACCATCCGTCCAAATAAAACTCTTTGGAATCAGTCTTCCATCCTTTGAAAATGTTGCATTTACATCAACATATACTTTGCTCGATTCCACAATAACCTCCTAAAATATTACCCAAAATATCCATGTGGATGAACGGTGTGGGTTGATTCCGCATCCAGCGTAGACAATATTTTATCTTGATACATGATACCTCTTTGAACACAGAAGTATCCAAACCTTCTTCTCAGTTCATCCATTGCTCCATCCATTTTCATCAGCTTTTCCCGTTTCTCCATACTGCAAAACAGATCTATCTGCTCCCAGTAATCATCAGTTACAAGGTCTGCACCTCTAACTCCAATGCTTCGAATTGGCTTATACCAAGTATAATTTTCCTTAAAAATACGATAGGCCTCTTCTGCAATTTCGCCTGTAATATTTGTGGCATTCATGATTTTATGCTGTCTGGTAAAAGTATACAGCTCATTGTCACGAACACTGATTTCCACGACTCTACAACGAAATCCATTTTTACGGAGCCTGGATGCAACACTTTCTGATAACATATAGAGGACTATTTTTACATCTTCATCTGTCAAAAGATCTCTCGGTGTTGTTGTACTGTTTCCTACCGATTTGATTGGTGCATGGGTATTCTCTATTTTTACAGGAGAATCATCAT
>JAKQFQ010000477.1 GCA_029558315.1 Bacillota bacterium | reverse complement strand
TGCATCCATCAATGCGAATCTAATCTCGTTATATATTTCCTCTTCAGTCGCAATAGCCTGTTTGCCTGCAGAAGTATAAGGTATATGAGTTGAAACGAGATTGACAAATATTGTGAGTGGGGCATTATCGTCTTTTACGCCGTATCTCTTCCATTCGATTGATTTAGCCGCTTCTGTAATGCAACATCCACCTTGGTCGAATATGAGGGGTGTTCTATTAGCATAACGGATAATATCAAGCCCATTGTTGCCTGCACCCCCGCCATAGGCTATGCCGGCTTCTACAATAAAGGCTATACCCCCCTGATAGGTTTGTGGGCTTCTAGTCACGGTATGAACAAATTCAGGCGCTAGAATACCTTCAAGACCAAGTCTAACGGAATCGGCACCAATTGGAATTAGGCCCTCAGTTGGAGGGGCCATGAAAGTTATCTGTTTAATAGCATTTACTAGCTTTTCAGCGTATTCCCAATCCACCTTCTTAGGATTTATATCAAGATCAAGGCCAGAAAGCTGTTCTATCTCCTCAACTTTTTTAGAAGATACCCTTGTGAAATCAGAAACTAAAAAAGTCCTCACTCTAGTGGCGCTTGAATTCTTAATCATGGAAAGTATATCATCAGCAGAACTCCCATGGGGATGCGGCTTCATTTCTTTTGGATGTTTAGGGATTTCTCTCACATTTCTGTCAAATAGAATTTTGGTACCATCTGGCTCGACAAAAAGTATTCTTGTATGTGGATTTGCAATTGCAGTCATCTTAAGATAGCTGTAAGGGCCATATTTTGATCTATTGTATTGAAGATTTTTTGCCTCAAGGTTAATTCTCGTACCTCTCCACTTCTCAGGATTCTTTAAAGTTTCACGAGATAAGATCTCTCCAGCATTCTTTTCTACATCAATTTTGATATTAACTTTATTGATTATCTTGTCCCCTGTAGATGTTACCACTTCAGTAGGTTTTCCTGTAGAAACTTGAGAATACATGACTGCCCCTGAAACACCAATTCCCTGTTGGCCTCTTGATTGAATATTTCTGTGGGCCTTACTTCCGGCAAGCATCTTTCCAAATACATGTGGTATGTAATCAAGGGGGATTCCTGAAGCATTATCCTCCATTATAACTCTGTAATGTTCCGGGCCGATTTCAGTAATAAATACTGAAATATCTGGAAAAAGTCTGGCCTCCTCACAAGCGTCAAGCGAATTTGTAACTCCTTCGTGAACAAGTGTTGTTAATGAACGTAATTTACCAGTATATCCTAACATTGCTGCATTCTTTTTAAAGAATTCAGAAACACTTTGCATTTTAAATGACTTAAATATTTCA
>JAKQFQ010000466.1 GCA_029558315.1 Bacillota bacterium | reverse complement strand
ATCGATAGGCTGGTCTATGAGCTGTATGGCCTCACGGAGGTGGAGATTGGGCTGGCGGAGGGAGGAGCGAAGTAGGTATTGCACGAGGCAATAGGCTATTGGTTAGCTATGACAAGATCATGATGGAAACTCCAGCTTATTTCTGTTATTCCAGTACTTTGTCTTTGTCAGCTCTGGCTTCTCAAGAGCATTCCATAAGGGCATCTTCAAGATCCAATACAAAAAAGATTTAAACGATTAATAATTAAACCTCTGATAGAGAGAGGTGAAGCAATAAATGGTAAAAAAAACCCAAAAACATGAGATACGGCTTGTAGGATTTCTGCCCAAGCAAAATATCCGCAGGAAAAGGATAACAGAGAATGCTCCCCGTAGATGCATCATCATTCCAAAGATAAGCATGCGATTTAAACTGCATATCCATGCAACTGAGAAATCTACTGATGCAAGGATAACGAAAAAATTAGTCGATAAGCTGGATTACGGTGGTCCAATTGGCAGCAAATCCATAAGGAAATCACTAGCTATATCGGGAAAGGATATTGACCAGCTTTATGCCTTGAATGATTCCATGCTCAAGTGGATTGAAAATGATAAGGTGAATGCAGCCATATTCATCGCCAATCCAATAAATGCCTTGGCCAGAATGGGATTAAAGAATGAGAAGATCTTGCTGAAGAAGCTCCGATATTTGAATACTAAAAATCGCTCAATAAAGATGCCCAGTGCCAAAATATCGAGCATAGTGGTAGAGACATCTAAGAAAACAGTTAAAGATGCAGTTGAGGGAATGTAATATGACTGGTTACAGGTCTTACGGATATGATATAGTCTTAGAGCTATGTGAGGGTGCTATCAATTCAGCTATTCAAGATATGATCCCTATTATACCCATGACTATAGCTCAAAACCAGTATGCAGAACTTAACACCACCACACAGGGGCATATCTCTGGCACGGGCACCTTTTCCATTAGAGATTCATTATCCATTAGTCTGAATACACCGTATGAACGTGGCATCTGTTTGAATATCCCATTTAGCCTTATGGTACATTTCATTGAGTATCCAGATAGATGGCCTCTGGATTGTGAATTCCAAGGTATAATTAGAGCCTTTCCAGACATCGAGA
>JAKQFQ010000077.1 GCA_029558315.1 Bacillota bacterium | reverse complement strand
TTCTTGTCCTGTCTGAGATACTCATCAAGTATCGCATCAGAGATCTGGTCGCAGACCTTGTCCGGATGCCCCTCGGAAACAGACTCTGATGTAAAGAAAAAACGTCTTCCTTCAATTCGCATACGTGCATGAAACCTTTCTATAAATCGGCCTGAACGGACCTCTCTTGCAAGATCCCGACCGGATATCAACCAGCGTAGCTGGCCAATGCTTCCTGTTCACTGTCGTAAATGTCGAAAAAGCTTGTCAGCTTTGTCAGCTCGAAGACCTTGCGTACAGACGCGTACACATTGATGATCTTGAGACTCCCACCAGCCTTCTTGAGGTTTGAGAGTGATGAGATGAGCACGCCGATACCGGAGGAATCGATGTAGCTGACCTTGTCAAGATTGATGATGATGTTGGTCTTGCCACTCTCCATCTGGGCCTTGATCGTCTCCTTGATATCCGGAGCATTGTACAGATCGATCTCGCCGTTGATGTCCATGATGACCACATCATTGCTTTCACGGATCGTAATATCCATAAGGCAGTCCTCCTTGCAGTCGGTTCGAAGCGGCTGTGTGTTTTATACGACCTTCATTAGAAGAAGCGTGGCATCATCATGCTGCTCCGCTCCACCGACAAAGGAATTCATCGCTTCATATATTTTATCAGTCAGCTCGCGTGCTGACAAGACATTATTTTCACGAATACAATGCATACTTAATTGGACAAGGTTATATTACAAAAAATTATACAGCATCTCCATTATTACTAAATGGTGGTATCACTATAATAATGCCTAAAACTATTAAATATTATCCACCATTATTTTGGAACGGAAAATGAAGAAAATGCCAATTACTATACTAATATTAATTCTTGTTATGCTAGATCTCTCAGCGCAGAGTAAAAACAACCAGATAATTATTCATTATGATTATTATTCCCCAAAAACTGATATGGAAGTCAGTTGGAGAGAAAATCGTTCTTGGATAAGTATTGGAGTACCAAAGTTTGTAGGTGAAGATATAATTGAAGTTGGGAGAGAGATTTTTGAAGGTAAAGTATGTATATCTGATAATTATTTTTTTTTAAGTAATGAAACAGA
>JAKQFQ010000429.1 GCA_029558315.1 Bacillota bacterium | reverse complement strand
AATTTATTCTCTGCATTGGTTGCTTCCGGTACTCCGTCTGTGTAAATAAAGAATTTATCATTGCTCTTTAACTCAAACTCATACTCCTTATATTTTGAATTCTCCATCCCCGCAAGTACAAATCCATGTTTATCCTTAATCAGTTCGTATGGGCCTAACTGATGTTTGATTACCGGGTACTCATGACCTGCATTGGCACACACAACCTTACCAGTTGATATTTCCAGAATACCAAGCCATACCGTAACAAACATTTCAGCTTCATTGTTTTCACAAAGCTGATTATTCACCTTTTCCAGGATTTCCTTTGGTGAAAGTCCGTTTAACGCAGAATTCTTTAGCAAGGTCTTCGCGATCACCATGAACAGGGCAGCCGGTACACCTTTTCCTGATACATCTGCCATGACCATAACAAGATGGTCGTCATCCACCAGGAAGAAATCATAGAAATCACCTCCGACCTCTTTGGCAGGTGTCATGGTTGCATAAATATCAAATTCCGTTCTTCCCGGAAACGCCGGAAAAATACAGGGAAGCATATCTGCCTGAATCTTCGTGGCAACATTAAGTTCGGCACCAATTCTTTCCTTTTCCGCAGTAATCTTGGTTAAATCCCCAATATAGGTATTAATCTCTGATTCCATCTTTTTAATTGATTCCGACAGTTCCTGAATCTCATCTTTACTTCGAATATCCAACTTGCTGATTGCCGATAAGCGGTTAGGATCTGCCTTCTTCTTATCTGAAACAAATGCTTCTGTTGCCCTTGCCAGAAGATTGACCGGTTCAACAATCATCTTGGTAATAGCAAAAGAATATGCAATAATCAATGCAATTGTCGCCAAAACCAGAATGAGCATCAATCGCATTAAAAACGACTGCCTGTCCCTCATAACCTCATCCATCGAGATGTCAACATACGCATTGGCAATCACTTTACCATTCTGATCTGTAATCGCTGTAGATGCAGAACATAACCATCCGTATTCGTCATAGTTGGTAATATAGGCAGGAAAGTCATGTATTCCGTTTTGCATCAATTCCAGATTATTGTCTTCAATATCATCACAGGTTCCCGGATAACAGGCATTTTCAGGATCATCTGCATCAATGATGTACACCGCTTTGCCTGTCTCTTCATCCATATAACAGATATACATCCACAGAACTTCATTATCTTTTTTTAGTTTTGCAAGCACATCAAACACATCGGCAAATTCCGGCATCTGCGTAACAGCCTCATACGCTGCATAATAATTCTCCCAGTCTGTTTCGCTAAATGAATCAAAATCCGGTGCTTCACCGGTATCCATACACTGTTCTCGGTAGATCTCCATAACAGCATCCGTCAGTTGCGCTGCCTTGTCCTAGTCTACCATGGATGTCGCCGATTTGGAAATATTCATTGTCAACGTCTGATAGTGTTCATCCATTGTTGTCGCATAAGCTTTGTAACTGACAAAGACTGCTGCCGTAGCAAGGACTGCAGCGGCAAGCAGGATTCCAATAATAACTCTCTTCTTCAGTGAATTTTTCATAGTCTGCCTCCAACTTATATTTTGACAACCAGTGAATTAAATCCCTGGTATTGTCGATAAAAGAAATGTTTTGCTCTCTTCTTAATCACAAGAATCCCCATTGCATCCATATCAAAATCTTCCTCTTCTCCTGCTTTTTTGGTCTGTAAGGAAAATGGATTAAAGGAAGTCGCATTATCCCTTATATGTAGTTCAAATTCCCCCTCTTCCAGTGCAATCAGCGTCAGTTCAATCACTCCGTCTTGTACGGTAGCAAATCCCTGGTTAATTATTGCAAGGCAGATTTCTTCTGCAGACATTGTAACAAAATATTTCTGATGTGTCGAAGCCTGAAATGCTTCACAAAATGCTTCGATCTGTTCCGTCAGTACCGGAATGTCTTCTGTCCTGCTCTGAATGGTTCTTGAAAAGATTCTGTTGCTGTCCAGCTGCTCGCGTTTCTTATGAAACAGCAAATACCAGCCAAGAAACAGAACCAGTGAAACCGCCTCAGTCACCGGATAAATCCACCAGAACAGATTGGGACAGAAGACCGCAAAAACTACTGTTGCCGGAATCAGAACCACAAGGGTACGAAGCAGTGTAATAAAAAATGCGCCTGATTCATCTGACATCGCCTGATAATAGCTTTCCAATATAATTCCGGTGCCTGCAAGACTTGCACCCATGCAATAAATTCTAATCGCCATCGTCCCCATCTTAATCGCTTCAGCCTCTTTGATGCCAAAGAACAGACAGACAGCCTCTGGAGCTCCACATAAAAATGCAATTGCAATTGCACCTACCATCAGTCCACACACCATGGCAAAGAACAGTGTTCTTTTTGCCGCAACTCTGTTCTTTTCTCCTGCATAGGTACTGACCAGCGGCTGCATTGCCTTTGCTGTTCCGTCATAGAGATAAACCGTAAGGTAAGAGGCATTTTGAATCATATCAAAAACAGCAACTCCAACTTCTCCAAAAGTCGCCATCAGAATGTGATTTCCAATGAGCAGGAAAAACATTTGAAACAGATACTGTGAAGAGGTTGCAAGACCTGTCTTAAAATATCTTGCCACTTCCACTGGTGCAAATGTCACCCATTTTATTGCAAGCGTATGTTTCTTACCCAATATTCCAGGAATATAACAGATAATTGACACGAGCAATCCGATTAGTGTCGCCCATGCTGCCCCTCTGATTCCACCATCCAGCAACAATACAAATACGATATTTAATGCAATATCAACTGCGTTTCCAATCATAAATCCAATTCCTGCCAGCTTCTGGTTCTCATCATTTCTCAAAAAATAATTAAGAATATAATTCAAAAAGAACAAAGGAGCTCCCAGTGCAATCAGACTTACATAATCCAGTGTTGCCTGATAAAGCTCTCCGTCTGACTTACGAACACCAAGAATCCACAGACTCTGCTCCGGGAAAAAATTAACAATACAGGCAAGAATGATACTGATGAACAGAGCCGCACGAATTGTTCTGTTAAAGCATGCAACAGCTTCCTCTGATTTCCCCTCTCCCAATAATGAGGAATACTTCACACTACCGCCAAGCCCCAGTCCATGCATGAAAACATTAATAATCATGTAAAGCGGCAACGAGATACTGATTGCAGCAAGTCCAACCGTTCCCAGTCTTTGTCCCACAACAACAGCATCTGCCATATCCGATAATGCCAGACCTACGGATGAAAATAAAGATGGGAAAAAGAGTCTCTGAAACATTTCCCAGGTAAAACGGTCTTGTCCTCTCTTGCCTTTTTTCATACGAGTGTTGCCTCCCAGATTAGATTCTTAGAAACCGGTGACATTAGTTGTTTCATCGTCCGAAGTCCCTCCAGCCCAAGATCCTCTTCCAGATTAATATATTTAAACTGCTCTTTCATTCTTTTCATCATTTCTCTCTTTGAGTAATAGGATACGCCCTGTAGTCCCACCGTAGCTTTCGCCACAACAATATCAAAGGTCTCCTCAGATAATGCAAAGCCGGCAACCAGGGCAATCAGGCACCCATCCAGATAAAGGAGAATCCCCTGTATCTTTAATTGTTTTCTGTAAGTAATCGCATTCAGATCAACAAGTTCATCCCGCAGAGAACAGCCTTCAAAACGATGTTCCCCCCTGCTCCATTCCTTTAGTACCTGTATCGCATCTGCTTCATTCTCATCCGTCAGTTCTCTTGTCGTGATCTTAAGCTCACGTTCGACTTTATGTACCTGTGTTCTCTCATTAGCGTATTTTTTGCCGCTGAGTTCTATCTGCTGTTCAATGTCATAAAGATATTCATCTGCATCACAATCTCTTCGAAACTTCCATCTGCCCGGAAAATTACGTTCAAGCCATTCCTTATCTTCCGGTCTTAAATAGATTAATAAGCTTTCCTGCTGCTGCATCAGGCGTTCAACGAATTCATATTTGCCCTGGAAATCTCCACATGGAAAGAACCAGGAATTCTTGCCTTTCCATTCACATTTTACAGAATAAACATCCTCTTTTAAATAGAGTGAAAGCCCCATTTGTTCCCGCCATAAATAAAGAGATATGAACGCATGAGAGGAAAGCCGGTGCCCCTGCTTAATCCGAATCCGTTCCAATAATTCCATGTCTTCAAAATTGATGGGTTTTGTAATCATCCTATTCCACCCTGGTATGCTATACACATAGGAATTATCAAGCAGTCTTAATCTATCTATTGCTTTTCTTTTATTCCTATATCACAATAATCCTGTAATAGATAGAGGTGTGCGTCGCCACCCTT
>JAKQFQ010000421.1 GCA_029558315.1 Bacillota bacterium | reverse complement strand
ATAGATATCTGAACTTCCTGCAAATATTAACTTTGCAGAAAAGTTACACTAATGCCAAACTCGTATCCATAATACTCATTTTGATCTGTAAAAAAGTCATTAACTCCTGCATACTTTTCTGCTTTTTCTGAAATAATCTATAACTTGTTTTGCTTCATTGTAAACTTTTTGTGTGATTAACTCGCTGATTGTCAAGGTAGTTGTCAGTAATTTTTAAATTTTTTTGTGGAATATAAGTTATAAAATTAGAGCTGGACGCCATCCTTGACAGAACCTAAAAGAAATGCTGATACCATTCTACCGAAGGCGAGAAACTCAAGAATAGTTCTTTTATTTTCGCTTCGGATTTCTTATCGTAGCATTTCTTTAAGCTCCTGTAAAGGACATGCCAGAGGCATGCGCTTCGCGTGGCTTAAATAAACCGAGGCTCGAAATCTAAGAATAAGTTCATGATGCTTTTTCTGAGCTTGTACTGACAATAGGCTTGGTCTCAGTATAATCTTTATCAGGATTAAGATGAGCTTCAGTAATATTGCTCCAGTCACGAGGCCTTCGTCCGTTCCAGCGTTCAGGATGTGCTGATTTGGCTGTCTCATACACTTTGTGCCTATTATTCAGAATTTCTTCACTTTTACCTTCATGTCTTTCTGCTGGAGTTAAGAATTTTATTCCACTGTGATGATGATCACTTCTGTACCAGTTAACAAACTCTTTGCACCAGTTACGGGCATCTTCCAGCGTCTCAAATCCTTTAGGCTGATAATTCGGTCTGTATTTTAATGTTTTGAATAATGACTCTGAATATGGATTATCATTGCTTACGCGCGGGCGGCTGTTTGAAGGTGTAATACCAAGAGCATACAGTGTTTCAAGCATTGTTGCTCCTTTCATAGGCGAACCATTGTCTGAATGAAGTACCAATGGTTTTGTAGTAAGTCTCTTTTGTGCAATGCAGGTGCGCTGAATCAGTTCACTGGCATGGTTCGCTGACTCCTCAGGCCATACTTCCCAGCCAACAACATCTCTGCTGAATAAGTCTATTATCAGGTAGAGATAGAAAAACATGCCTTTTACCGGGCCATGTAAATATGTAATATCCCATGTCCAGACCTGATTAGGTTCTGTGGCTGTGTATGATGTCGGTTTTCCGTGTTTTCCAGGTTCTGATCCCCGACCCCTGTGATTCAGCATTTTTTCTTCACGGAGAACACGATAAAATGTTGATTCAGATGCAATGTATACACCTTCATCTGCAAGAGCAGGTACAATTTCACATGGTGGCATGTTCGCAAACCTCTTTTCGTTAACAGTATCGAGTATTTTCTTCCTTTCTTCAGAGCTGAGCTTATTTACAGGATTGGAATGATCTGCAAAGATCCTTCTGTCTTCCAGTGTTCCATATTTTTTATTAAGGCTGAGCCATCTGTAGTACGTCCTTTCTGTAATGTTCATTACATTACAAGCCGGGCATAGCCTTGCTCCATTGCTGACTGCTTCATCAATAAGCATTACTGCATTACTGCGATCTGAGGCGCTTATTGTTCTTCCTCTCGATCCCCCCAGATCGCATTTGCTTTTTTTGACAATACGAGTAGAGCTGCCGCTTCTGCCAGTGCCTTGTCCTTTCGCTGAAGTTCCTTTTCAAGCTTTTTGCGTTCTTTCTCGGCAGCTTTTAACTCCTTGTTGAGCCTTGATGCTTCTTTAGCTATACCGCCGTTTGCGTTCATGCATGCATCACGCCACGCTTTTATCTGATCTACATAGAGTCCTTTCTTGCGTGCATATTCTGCAAGATCCGTTTCATTCATCCCTGCGGTTTCAACTACTATCAGGAATTTGTCCTGCGTACTCCATTTTTCTGAGGACAAATCATTTCCGGGTGCTGCCACACCTTCTGCTCTGGCCTGTTTCTGCCAGTTTCGGATAGTCTGCTCTGAAATGCCTTCTTCCTTTGCCACTTTTGTAATTGATTTATTATTCGGTGGTAATATTTTTCTTAATATTGAATCCTTAAGTTCCTGACTATAGTACATATGATACCCCTTTCAGTGATTGTATGTGTTTCTATTATACCACAAATTCTTTTTTACTTCACTGACATCTATTATAACACACAGGGTTA
>JAKQFQ010000418.1 GCA_029558315.1 Bacillota bacterium | reverse complement strand
GTAGATATGTCTGATTAACCTGTAAATCAATAATATCATGAAAACACTAAGAAAGAGGGAAAGAGTAATTAAGGATAATGCTATATTAGCGTTGTCTGGTGGTATTTCCGTGAAGAAGGTGTTGGCATACCTTATTTCATTCGGATATTTTCTCGCTGAAACCTCTCGCAAGGCTCTCATTGAGCAATTGCAGGAAGAATGCTGACAGATATATGTTTCCCTTTATGTATGAGACTGACTCTTCGCAGGGTTGGTATTGTGCATAAAGGGAAACTTTTATTATTAGTGGGTGATTAGGAGCGTAAAAACCGTGCGGCTGTATAATATAGCGTTCACCAATTAAATTAACAAAAATGAACTTGACATTATTTTTCAGGCTCATTCTTATGAGCATTTTTCAGAAAAGGGTTACCCAAATGATGAAAACATTTAGAGGTGACGATAAATACAAAGAAATCTATTTCTTCTGCCCAAGGGTATATGCAATGGATGGATTCAGTGTGTCATTGCAGATACATAGTGGGAGTTATTGTAGCTCCGAAAAGGGTTACAGGCAGTTTGGTCATACTATGCAGGAAGTGGAGTTTGGATTTCCATCTGAAGACGAACTTATGCTCAGGGAATATGCCGAGGAGCCTGATAACATTAAAGGAACCGTAGGACGTATACCTGTTAATGTTCTTGAAGAAATCTTTGCTAAGCACGGTGGCATTGATTGGGACAAAACCATATCTGTTAAAGAATTTGAATCAATCACTTAAAACCACAATATCATGTGCTTGTATACGAACGAAGAAAAGCCTGTAACGGCAACCGAAGACATTGTGTGTTACAAGGTGACACGTAGAGAGAAGGATGAAGAGATGGTAAGTCTCTATATGCGTAGCCCTATAAAAATGAACCAGGTGATGACAGCACCTAAGTTCCAGACAGAACCAAGATATTATGGAAAGATTGAGTATGGGTTTCACTCGTTTGCAGAGCTTGGCAAGGCTTTTTACGAAATGTCAAGTAATGTAAGCAGCAGATATGAGGAATTTTTTGTCATAGAATGTAGAATTCCAAAGGGCTCTAGATTCTGGACAGGAGAATTTTCAAGAGCAAAATCCTATGTCAGTAACAAGATTGAATATGTTAAGATCATCGAAGGAACAGGCTTGTTCGATTTTTTCAACATACAAGAGACGGATGAAGGAAAATCCTTTGTTTGCATGTGGAATGAAGAGAAAGTCGAAGGAAAGATCCACTTTGAGGATGGGGAAATATTCCTATGCCAGAACAGTCTAAATGGACGGGATGCTGTCAATAAGCTTGGGTACAACTATTCTTGGGTAATAATCACCTCAAGTGATGCTGAAGATATAAAAGATTTTAAAATTGTCGGTTAATTGGTGAATCGAGAAGGACAGTACCCAAAGCATTGAGCTGAGGTGGAGTAAATGGAAATAATGTTCCAGCTGTCCTTTTTCTTTTCAATAAAAGAATAAACATAAAAATTATAGAGATGTGTTTGGACAGAATTAGTGAAAGAAAAGTGGCGACAGAGGACATTGTTTGCTACAAGTATATCAGAGAACGGATGGCACTCGAAAATAAACTGAAGCATGGGGATTCCTTTAATGGAAAGATCAAGGGAATCAACTGTCAAGGAAAAGTCAGTATAAATGAAGTAGGAGAAGTTTACTTCTGCACGAATGATTATATGCTTGATGGTAT
>JAKQFQ010000392.1 GCA_029558315.1 Bacillota bacterium | reverse complement strand
CAACTACAAAACACCAGAAGAACTCTTTGAACTACAATTGGATATCATATATGCAGCTTAGGATATGTTTGTTAAAAGTTATAATTCAGAACTAGTTCAATTTGATATTGCAATTTGTCATGAGAAATCAAAATAAATATCGAATTGTGCATACGAAGAAAACGATTTTTACTTAATAAAATATTTTAGAGCTTGCCGAGATTATCGGCTGTCTTCGAATCAGTGGTTTCGTTTCTGAATCAGTATTAACTGATTTGTCCTGTCTCGGTAATTCCAAATTGTGTTTTATCTATAAATCGGCTATACTGGTAAAGATGGTATAGCCGATTTATATAGATCAATATAACAGTCTGTGAAGCGAGCAGACATTTATTTCAACCTGTTTCGGTAAAGGAGGCCAACTATGTCCTATACACCATTGCCAATTGGCGTAGATGATTTTGAAAAATTGAGAACAAACGAATATTACTATGTTGATAAAACCCTGCTGATTAAGGAACTGATAGATAAGAAGGGTGAGGTGAATCTCTTTACCAGACCCAGACGTTTTGGAAAGACACTGAATCTGAGTATGCTGAAATACTTCTTTGAAAAACCAATAGAAGAAAAGAGTAACAAGTATCTTTTTGCCGGACTGAAGATTATGGAATGCGGCGAGAAATATACCGGTAAACAGGAGCAATACCCGGTGATTACGTTAACTCTGAAATCTGCGAAGCAGGGAAGCTATTCAGATGCATTCGGACGTATGAAGGAAGTAATCTCAGATGAATTCAAACGGCATAGGTATGTGCTGGAGCATATTGAATTGAAAGCAGATCAGGAGAAGTTTTATCAGATTATGTCTCGTACCGCTTCAGAGGCGGAATATTTAACTTCTCTTGCTTTCTTATCAAAATGTCTATATGACTATCATCAGCAGAAGGCAATCATTCTGATTGATGAGTATGATGTCCCACTGGAGAATGCCTATTACACCGGATTTTACGACGAAATGATTCGATTTATCCGTTCTTTGTTTGAATCGGCACTAAAGACCAACGCTTATTTAGAGTTTGCCGTGATTACCGGCTGTCTTCGCATCAGTAAGGAGAGTATCTTTACCGGATTGAATAACCTGAAGATTATCTCTATTCTAAATGAGGAATATGGGGAGCATTTTGGCTTTGTAGAAGAGGAAGTTAGCCAAATGCTTTCATTTTATGGACGTGAGAGTAGAATGGATACCATGAAGCAATGGTATGACGGTTATCGATTCGGTGAGACCGAGGTATATAATCCTTGGAGCGTTATTAATTTTACTGAGAAAATATACTCCAAGGAAGATGCCTTTCCCACCGCTGCGTGGAGCAATACCAGCTCTAACAGCATCGTCAGGGACTTGATTTATCATGCCGGTAAAGAGGTGAAGGATGAAATCGAACGGTTGATGAGTGGTGGATGCATTGAGAAGAAGGTGCATGAAGATATCACCTATGACGATATTCATGAGTCGGAGGAGAATCTGTGGAACTTTCTGTTTTTTACCGGGTATTTAAAACAGATTTCCATGCGGATGGAAGGTGTCAACCGCTATGTGACAATGGCAATTCCTAATAATGAGCTTTTATATATCTATGAGAATACGATTGAGAAATGGTTCCGGGAAGAAATAAAGGTGCAGGATTTTACCGTGCTTTATGAAGCAATGTTTGGTGGTGAGACGGAAGTATTTGAAGAAGAAACGGCGATGCAGCTTCGAAAATCCATCAGCTATATGGATCATGCAGAGAGCTTCTATCATGGCTTTTTACTCGGCTTAATGGCGAACCTGCGGGAATATTCCATTAAGTCCAACAGAGAATCAGGAGATGGCAGATATGACATCTGCGTATATCAGGATGATGTCAGGCTTGCACCGGTTCTACTGGAGCTTAAGGTTGTCAGGAAATATACGGATCTGGAGGATGCCTGTGACAGAGCATTACAGCAGATAGAAGAGAAAGATTATACCTCAGGATGGGGTGAGGAGGGCTATACCCAGATGCTGTGCTACGGAGTAGCATTTTATAAAAAGAATGTAAGGATAAAACTGATGCAGAAGAGACTCAGATAGATAGGAAGCGTTCTTTATTATTATGGATACAGCTAATGAGAATCAGTAGAGGAAGCAGATAACAGATACAATTGAACAAGTTAGAAACCTAAGAGGAAACGCTTATGCAATTTGAATTGATGGCATCAATGATGTGTGCCAATTATGGGAATCTGGAAAATGAAGTGAAATCATTGGAAGCAGGTGGGATTGATTCCTTTCATATCGATATTATGGATGGAAGATTTGTCCCTAATTATGCGATGTCTCTAAATGATTTGGAGTACATTGCTTCTACGGCAAAGAGACCTTTGGATGTACATTTGATGATCGAACATCCCAACAATAATGTTCAGATGTTTCTGGATGTATTGAGAAAGGGAGATACGGTCTATATTCATCCGGAGGCAGAGTATCATCCCTCTACGACATTGCAGAAGATTATTAATGCAGACATGATACCGGGAATTGCCATCAATCCGGGCACCAGTGTAGAGACAGTATATGAGATGCTGCGTATTGTAGATAAGGTATTGATTATGTCTGTCAATCCGGGGAATGCAGCACAGATGTTTTTGCCTTATGTAGGGCAGAAAGTAGATAAACTGGTGAAACTAAAAGAAGAGATAGATTTCAAAATCTATTGGGACGGAGCCTGCAGTGAGGATAAAATCAAGCAATATGCACCCAAGGGAGTCGATGGATTTGTACTGGGAACAACGCTTT
>JAKQFQ010000380.1 GCA_029558315.1 Bacillota bacterium | reverse complement strand
ATGAGATCAACAAGGTCTTCGGTTTGAATTATTTTATTCCACAGGTCTACTGCTTCGCTTTTCTTATCAAGTGTTCCGGCAGCGAGGAACGCGATGATCTGTTCGCCTGGAGTCTCCTGTTTTGTGATGAGCGTAGCGAGGAGATTGTTCATCTCCTCATGTTTTCCGAGGGCTCCTAAATGTCTGGCTATCCTGAATTGAGAGAACGGGCTTTTTTCCAGGTTGTCAGTTCCCTTCAGAAGTTGTATTGCCTCTTCATGGTCTCCCAGGAGGGTAAGTAATAATTCACGTGTCAGCAGGATACGACGATCATCCGGGTGCTCCTTTTCAAGGTCGGTAATCTCTTCATAGATATCCGCTATTGTAATGTCTGTAAGTCTGCCGCCGATGAGGTCGAATCCGTCGCCAACAGCATACAAACTGTCTCTATCACCAAAGAAAGAAACCATACGGTATGTATGTGTTGGTGCCATGTTAATATTGTTCTAAAACCCATATGTCTCAAAGAATGTGTCACCTGAAATTCATGAAAATTGAGTTGTCATCTGACGATAGAAGTTCATATATTGCATAAAATTTCTATAGGAGATAGAATAACTGCCCAATTTATTCAGGAGATAATAGTATGATAAAACAACTTACAGCAATTATTGAACGTGAAGGAGATGGATATGTATCATTATGTCCTGAATTGGATATCGCAAGTCAGGGGGATTCAGCTCTGGATGCCCGTAATAATCTCCGAGAGGCAATTGAATTGTTTTTTGAAACTGCATCCCAATTTGAAATTCAGGTTCGGTCAGGCCAAAAAAACGTGTGATAAGTCTGGAGGTTGCAATTGGTAACCTTTGTATTATCTCCGGAAAGATGTTCCTTTAACACTCTCTGCAATCCTGGGCGTCAAACCAGTTCCCAACCATATCCATAACCTGGTCAGTAATATTCAGTGCGGTTAATGCAGCAGGTTTGGTGTAGATATCAGCAGGAATGCTGTCTGGTACTCCATTTGGATATCTGGTCGGGATATAAAGTCCATCAAGCGGTGCTGCTTCAGAACGAAGGGAGAGAAACTCTTTGTCATATTCTCCACATCTTCGAATAAGTTTTTCAATTGAGTGACCGGTGACGATCTCTTCTCCCTGGGCATAGAGAAATGCTTTCAGAGCTTTTTCTGTGATCTGTTGTGACAAAAAACAGACCAGATGGTAACACTCCGCATCAAAGAGCACCTGTGCCCCTTTTCTATCTGCTTTTGCCTGCATAAGCCATCTGTAGCCTTCAGTAATCGGTTTATTTCTCATAGATTATCTTTCCATTTTTGATTATTTCTCTGATGAATGGATTATCTTTATTCCTCTCGAATTCTTCAGGTGTATATACTATTATATCGGTTGGAACGGATGGAAGTATTGTTTTGTAGAAATACATTAATCGTTCAATAAAGGGAAGATCGGTATCCATCACAATGAAGAGGTCAAGATCACTCAATTGTCCGGCGGTGTTTGTTGCACAGGATCCAAAGAGAATAATTTTCAATGCTCCCATCTCCTTGAAACGTTTGGAAATTCTGTTTAACTCTTTATGTAATTCCTGAAGATGTAAGGTTCGCAGTTCATGGGTGATCTCTCTTTGCGTCTTCATGTATCTGTGATTCTCTGTTATTTATTCAAAAAATTTCATTCCCGGTATGTTCGTGATATTCTTTTGTAGCCTGATATTATGAGTCATGAGTGAGAAATCATAAGTCTCATGGAGGATCACCTTCGCCCCTCATCAATTATCTTCTCAATAGAACTG
>JAKQFQ010000362.1 GCA_029558315.1 Bacillota bacterium | reverse complement strand
TCAGATTAGGTGCTATCTCATCCATCTTATTTTCTATATAAGCGTTCAATGACTTTCGCGTGTTCTGGAGAGATTTTAAGGAAGATGCATATTCGGTGAGTATTGAAATATCAGATTCGTCCAGTTCAGCCCCAATACTTGATTCTATGGTTAAATCTGTCTCTGATAATCCTGAATTGATGATCGAATCTTTATCACCATGGTCTGCTATCAGTCTGACATAAAATTCATGACTTTTGATCTGGTCAAGTTCTGGAAAGTGGATGGAGTACCATTCTCTCAGACGCTCTGCCAATTTACTGGTTGTCTCATCCAGCTCATCCAATGCATTAATTGCCTGTATCAATACCAGATCCTCTGCTTCAGCTGCCCCCTGCAAACGATCTCTGGTAATGTTCAATGATACTTCATGAATTAAATCTTTAAGTTCATCTTCAGTTTGAATGAAGTCTGTTTCCAACAGTATAGTAGATAAGTTGGATCTTAAATATTCTCCAGCTCTACTTTGACTTTCAAACTGGAATTTGGAATAACCTTTAAGGTTCTTATATTTCGTAGTTGAGATTTCAGTTTCTACACTGATCTCATCATAATTTTTAGCTAATCTTTTCAGTAGAGAGGTTTCTTCCTTACATAGATTACCATTGAGGATTTCTGTAATTTTTTCTGTAATTTTGCTTTTTGGGAAAAGTTCATAATCTAGGAGGGTACAATTTTCATCAAGAACCATAAAACCTGCAAAGCACCAGGTGATGTAACATTTCATATAAGATCAATTATAATTATATCAATTTATAACTTTCTGGATGTTGATGGTATGCTTGAAACAGAGATATGTAACGTAAAGATGAAAAACCCCACCATGTTGGCAGCAGGGGTTATGGGCAGTACCGCAGCATCCCTTAACTGGGCAGCAAGAAGCGGTGCAGGAGCTGTTGTAACTAAATCATTCAGCACGGAACCAAACCCAGGATATCCCAATCCTACCACGGTTGAAGTAACAGGAGGATTTATAAATGCCATTGGACTTTCTAATCCGGGAGTGGAAGCCTTTAAAAAAGAACTTGAAAAACTGGAAGGGACTGTACCGACAGTGGCATCAATTTATGGGGCTAATCCAGAAGACTTTCAAAGGGTTGCAGCTGAAGTAGAGGAAATGGTGGACATGATAGAACTCAACGTGTCCTGTCCCCATGCATCAGGTGGTTGTGGCTCTTCCATAGGCCAGAATCCGGATGTCACCTACAGAATAGTTAAGGCAGTAAAAAAAGCAGTTAAAACTCCAGTGAGTGTGAAATTAACTCCTAATGTAACGGATATAGTTGAAATAGCAGAGGCTTCCCAGAAAGCAGGCTGTGATGCACTTACACTTATAAATTCAGTGGGACCTGGGATGCGTATCGACCTGGAAACAGCCCAACCCATTTTACACAACAAATTTGGAGGATTATCAGGGCCAGCCATAAAACCAATAGCTCTCAGATGTGTATGGGATGTATATGAGGCGGTGGACGTGCCTATAATGGGTGTAGGTGGTATTGAAGATCATAAAGATGTGGTTGAATTTCTATTTGCAGGTGCAAGTTGCGTGCAGATAGGCAGTGCCGTATACTATGAAGGATTAGACATATTCAGAAACATCTCCATTGGACTCGAGAGATATATGACC
>JAKQFQ010000305.1 GCA_029558315.1 Bacillota bacterium | reverse complement strand
CAGCGTCAGAGTAAACGGCGACTGTTTTTATTCCCATTTCTTTACATGCCCTAATTATCCTTACAGCAATTTCTCCTCTATTTGCAACAAGAACTTTCTTAAACATATTAATCCTCCTTACCAATTTCTAAATCTGACTGGTGGTTCGTATAAACCTCCAGACCATTCTACAAGTTCACTCATGCTCTTTGCAGCAAGTTTTGATCTTTTAGCATCATTATAATGTAGGTCTAAATCTTCAGGAAGTGCAACGATTCCAGCTTTTCTTAGTTTCTTAGTCTGTGCATCATCGGCTGCGAGTCCAAGAGGTGTGTAACCTGCTACGGCTTTAATTGCGTCCATTCTCTCCTTTAATGATTTGCATTTGTGTATGTATGCAATTCCTTCTTCAGTAACAATATGTGTAATATCATCACCGTAAATCATGATAGGAGGTATTTCGAACTTTGCCTGAGCTTGTAGTTTGAATGCATCTAATTTTTCTATGAATACTGGAGCCATTCCCTCTCCAAATGTTTCAACCATTTGGACAACAAGTTTTCTTCCTCTGTATATTGGTCCTATTAATGATTCTCTCATACCGTCTTCTTTAGATGCCATGAGCCATCCTTTTGAAGGATGTCTTCTACCAGGTGCGTTACATGCCATATTTGGAGCTCCTCCAAATCCTGGAATTCTTCCAGCTGTTGCAGCGGCACTGTTACCGAATTGGTCAATTTGAAGTGTTGATCCAAAGAAGGCATCAACGGCATAATGACCAGCTGCCTGTGACATTACTCTGTTTGATCTCATTGTTCCATCAGGGCCAATTGGGAATATATCCGGTCTTGCCATAATATATTTTTCCATTCCAACTTCACTACCAAATGGCATGAAGGATTCTGCCCATCCTGATTCGATTGCAGGTATCATTGTTGGGTGTGGATTTAATGCCCAGTGAGTACAAATCTTTCCTTTGAGGCCCATCTCTTCTCCAAATGTTGGAAGTAAAAGTTCTACAGCTGCTGTGTTAAAACCTATACCGTGGTTTAGAGTTTTAACTTCGTATTTGGCGTACACTCCAACTAAAGCCATCATGGCTATGAATATCTGAGACTCTGTGATTAATCTTGGGTCTCTAGTAAAGAGTGGTTCAATATAATAAGGTTCCTCGGTGGGTATGATAAAGTCAACCCAGCCCCCGGGCACATCTACACGAGGTACTTTGTTAACAATCTCATTTACTTGTACTATTACAATACCTTTTCTGAATTTTGTAGCTTCTATTATTGAAGCAGTTTCTTCTGTATTAAATCCAGTGTAAAGATTTCCTTCTTTATCTGCAGCGTTTGCAGCAACTAAACATACTCTTGGGGTCAGATCAAGATAAGTTCTTGCAAACAATTCCATGTATGTGTGAATTGCACCAATTGTTATTTTTCCATTCATTACCATGTTTGCAAGTCTTGTTGCAACAGGACCTGAATAACAAAAATCTAC
>JAKQFQ010000295.1 GCA_029558315.1 Bacillota bacterium | reverse complement strand
AGTTCCAATACAAATTCCTCAGCCTCCAGGCCTCGCTTGCTTTGGTCTTCCTGTTGTTTTAATAATTGCTCAAGAGTGAATTTCTTTCTTCGGTTATGCAATTGCTCAGTCCAGTTAGACTCATAGTCTCCCGTAACACCTATTTCTCCGTTCTCTTCCTTGTTAAGAGCACCTGCCATAATAAGAAAATTTCGAATAGCTGCATATGCAAGAGGAAACGCAGACCGTTTAATTGTTAAATGACCTTTTTCTGCATCAAAACCCGTGGCATCCTTATCAAAAATGCCGTCTTCTACGAGCCTACTAATGCTCAATGCTACTAACTGATTAATTTTGGCATCGCTCTGTTGCTCCGAAAGCACATTTAGTGCTGGTAACGGGATAACGGTATCTGTGGTTGTATCGACCAATCTTAGATACTCAAAAAACGCTACTGCTCCAGGGCAATTAACTATAATATTGTTTTCCAGGGCACATCTGTTCCGTATCTCGTCCCTGCTGATTTTATCCTTGCCAGCCAAAATCGAGATAAGAAACAGAATGCCATCAATATTCCCAATGGAATTACATCTTTTTAGTTCTGTTAACATACTCTGCTATCAAAGCCTTGATATCATCATCTCCAGTTTCTAATCCTGCATTCTCGAACAGCGGGATTGGCATACTCTCGATGATATCTCGAAGCCTTGTCTCCTTCTCGATTAATCTATCATGGATCACTTCATCAATAGACTCTTCAGATAACAAATAATAATAATTCGTCTCTGTTTCCGGTTCTAAACCATATCTATGAATACGATCCTTTGACTGTATAAAATGCGCCGCATTAAAACTCCTCTCCATATAAATGGCGTTATGGCAAGCCTTATGCAGCGAGATTGACTCAGACACCGCAAATGGATTTGCAATAATAACCTTAAAGGCGGAGTCCAGTTTATTAAACTCTGCTATGATTTTCTCTCTGGTTTCAACTTCATCTTCATCTTCATCACCCGTAGCAACTGGAGTAGCACCATACAACGTTTTACATGGGATTCCACATGAAAGCAGGTACTTTTCAAAATCAAGTATGTTTTTTATATAGATTGCCCAAACTACAACCTTCCCGCCGTCAGCAACAATCTGTTCGATAAGTTCCCGAGCTTTAATAAATTTTGCAGGTGTTTCCAACTTAGCATACTGCAAAACATCTGAGATCAATGATGTATCTTCAGATACTGCATTTGGATCAAATCCCTCGAAGGATGCAAAATTCTTAAGCGGCATACTAAGAAGGCTCGGATTTGTTGCTGCTTGCATCATCCGAAGCAGACGCGCTTTAACTAAATCTTGCCTGAACCAGTTGTCTTTGCTTGAAACAATATCGTTCATATACTTCTTTTCTATTACATCGTATATTCTACGCTGAGTTTCTCCCATAGGAACAATAATCGGTTCATGCTCTGTCGCTTGTGGTATACCAAGGTCGCTCTTTTTTATGCGGATGAAAAATGGTTCTATTGTCTGTAGTAAAGTATCTACACGCGGATCACTTATTGCTTTGCTCATGTCTTTAAGCTGGTATACTTCAAAGGGTATTATCTTTTTGGTGGGCCAAATGAATTTATAAAGATTATACAAATCTTCGTAGCCATTTGGTGCTGGTGTACCTGTCAGCACGACCCTTGATGAGCAGTATGATGCAATCTCTAACACTCCTGCAGCGGTCACGCCACCGTTTGTGTTTTTAATTTTATGTGCTTCATCTAATACAACCATCACCTTGTTATTTTTAAGGAAATATATCAGTTCATCTTTTAGCGCTGACACTGATGCGTATGAGAGTAACGTGATTCTTGCAGGATTAAATGAATACAGATATTGCTTTTTCTCTTCAATCGGGACTTTCCCATTCAGCCTTCTTGTTGACGGCTTTTCTCCAAAACACTCTTCGTATTCAAATTCCCAGGGACCAAATGCACTCAAAGGAGAGACAATCAATAATCGATCCACATATTTTTTGTCTTCTTGCGGTAGATTTGACAAATAAGCAAAAGCCCCATAGACAACGCTTGTTTTGCCCGCTCCTGGCACAGAGAAATTACACGCATTCTGTGAGAAGGCGAGGTGATATGCAGAAAGCAACTGTAGTTTATACAGACTTCTATTAGACAGATTTTTGCTTACAGAATCAACAAACCGCTCAAAATCATCTTTATCACAATGATTATCTCTGATTAGACGAGCCTTTTCTGCAAATTCCCCAAATTTTTCCTCTTCAAGCGCGTAATTGGTTACTGCCTCGGAAACCCTTCCTGAATAAACAAGTTCTGCCCCAATATAATCGCAGAGCTTCTTTATCCGATCGATACTCTTATTTATGTCATCATCGGCTTCAACAATAATACTGCCATCCGTTTTAGCGAACTTCACCGTGTCCTTTAAGTACCGCGCCGCACGCCTATTGCTAAATATGGAATCTATGTCCCCGGTGATAATTAGAGAACTGCCGTTTTCATTTGATTCAAGACACAGTTTCTTCATTCACTCAACTTCCTTTACAAACCGAGAATTTCCTTGAATTTAGTTACAAATTCATCCAAGGATTTGACACAGCCAAGCACATTTCTGTCGCTCAAGAAACTCGGTTGACTTACATCTACAACTTCAAGAGCCTGACAAGCCTTCATAAGCTGCTGTAATGGTCTTGCTGCGTTAGCATGGTTATTTAAGATATCCATGCTCTGAATATAGTTATCGTCAAACGGTTCTTCGACTTTCTGTTGCCACTGTTGATCCCTTGCCTTCAAGGCTCGACTCAGATCTGGTGGATTCTTTGCCATAATATCCTCTACGGATTCTTCCTGAATAGCATCAGTAGTTGCAAAATGCTGGTCGCGGAACGATTCCCATACTTCTTGCTTCGCAAAGAAGCTTGATGCCGGCTTCTTCACCGAAGGTACCGAAATAATATCTCGGAAAAGAGTTTGCTCGAAATTAGCACGGATGTAATCAAAAGCAATCAGCTTTAAATCAGCGACATCGGCTTCAGGATCATAAGCCCACATTGAGGCTACGCCAGCCTTATATTTCTTTAGGGCAGAATCAAGCTTTAGGAATGAGTCCTCATTTTTGTCAAGTTGAGTATACATACCGGAATAGCCATACTCATCCAGATATTCATCCATCAAATTCAGGGCAGAGAGCATTGTGCGAACTTCGCCCGGTTTGCAATCCATCATTCCAGCAATGTCATCGTCGGTAAATCCCGCATCTTTTAAGTCCTTGCACTTAAGGTACTTCTCAATAGGATTATAATCAACTTTAGCATCCTCGCCCATCTGGTAAGTAGTTTCCAGCGCAAGAATCTCTTTTTTGTCGGCACCCTCGGGCAGAATGATAGCGATAAAGAACTGACAGTGACTCTTTTCGTTGAACGGAATGGTATCATCCGCCATAATGCTGTTCAGCAAACTCGCACGGCGGTTACCATCAATAATCATACCATCAGCAGTCACTATTCCATGTTTTTGCTGGTGCTCTTTAAGAAGGCGCTCCCTTGTTTTCTTATTCGCCTCTGGCTTGGAATCCCAGAGAAATTTTTCAATAATCTTCTTATCACCTGGGTCTTCCGGATTAAGCTGATGGTTCTGTCTCTCATATGACTTAACAACACTACCGATCCTTCCGTTGTACGGATTATAGACCAGATATTCCAAAGGTATCGCATAGGCATTAAGTGTGATAATACTACCATGATAGGTAATAGGGATACCGGTCCGGCAAGCAGTCTCCGGATGGTCTGTGAATTCTTTCAACTTAGCTTTTCTTTCAGCAGCGTTCATATTTAAACCCTCCACAGTTATAATTCGTTGATGTGTGCATCAATGATATCTTCCAATAAGCCCATGTTTTGAAAATTGAGAACATAATCGGAACACCTATGAATTTCTCTCATATCGGCTTGTCTTCCTATCCAGCCAGCTCCATCTAAAAAATTGACGAAGATTATTTTATTTCCAGCCTCTCGTTCTGATTTTATAACAGCCTCCGTTTTTCTTGCTGCTTCCTTTTTGCTTCCTTGGCTGCTGGATGTCGTGACGCTATACGACACATCAAGAATGAGTTTTGGCTTTGTGGATGATTCCAAGACAAAACTTACCGCACGATCGAGCTTTGGTATCCGAACATTTTTCTGGTATTCAAGTCCGTGTTTTGCACAGACCCTTTTCAACTCTTTTTCAATATCTGCAAGTATTGCATCACCGATCATATTGCTATAGGTACCCTCCAAGCCGCGCTTTACAAGCTGCCGGACGCTACTTTCGTCTTTAATTTTTGCAAGTGTGCTCGCATCCATTGCCATATTTTCCAAATAGAACGGGGGAATACACGCCTGCATCTTAGGATCATTCTTTCCATCCCAAATGAGATTTAAGACGCTTTCCATCATTGCTGGGCTTTCCATCATAGCTGAACGAATTTTACTCAGTCCCCATTCTGTAGCAAAGACAAAGCCACGATCTTTTCTTATCATTGACACCATTCTTTTAAATCTTTCTTCTGAAATCTCCGCTACCGAAGTAAGTCTATCCAAAGAATCTTTATGGTCAATGATATATTGCTTCAGAGTCTCCTTGCTCGAGATGGATTTTAATCCAACAAGGATATCTGCCGTCTGTTCATCAATCGTCCTCTTAATGCTCTCCTCACAGTCCTGATTAATATAGAACATCGTAGTCGAGTTAAACAGCTCGTCATAGGTTAGTTTTCTTGCTTTCGTATCTGCCATGTTTGAACCCCCCCATCGTTAATATGTACATATCATATCACGCTTGAATAAAAAAGGCAATAGAAATATTACACTTTTTTGCGGATTTTTTTGAGAACCGTATTTTTTAATTTTCAAATATATAAGAGCAAGCAAATATTCGCCACTACGCTCATATGCGAATTTATTTTCTAATATATAACCCCGGTACAATAGACGCGGCCATCACCGGGGGTTAATAATCATCGCCTTCTGGTTCCCTATCATAGGTGTTAATTACCATCTTTTCAGGTGTTCCTCGGAGTTGTGCCGCACTCGCCATGTTCTACATTACCATACGAACAATACTAATTGTCCCTATTTTACTATCATCTCCAAAGGATAGCTCCCCCTCGCCTTTATGCAGCGAGGGGGAGCCGAGAGCTTC
>JAKQFQ010000277.1 GCA_029558315.1 Bacillota bacterium | reverse complement strand
CCACTAATTACAGTCTGACCTGTTTCTTCGTTGGTTTGAACACGGAAAGTAGGATCTTCTTCAGCCAATTTAGCCAATCCCATACCCAACTTATCCATATCTTTCTGAGTTTTTGGCTCAACAGCGATACCGATAACTGGTTCAGGGAAATCCATCGACTCCAATGAGATCAGATTGTTTTCGTCACAAAGAGTATCTCCGGTACGGATATCTTTAAATCCTACACCTGCACCGATATCACCACAACCGATAACATCCTTCGGATTCTGCTTATTTGAGTGCATTTGGAACAAACGTGAAATACGTTCCTTCTTACCTGAACGAACATTATATACATAAGATCCGGCAGGAAGTTCTCCAGAATAAACACGGAAGAAACAAAGACGTCCAACATATGGGTCTGTAGCAATCTTAAATGCCAAAGCACAAAGAGGCTCTTCACTGGTTGGGTGTCTTACAATTATTTTTTCTGAATCATCAGGATCTGTTCCTTCAATTGCAGGAGTATCAGCAGGACTTGGTAAATATGCACAAACGGCATCAAGCAATGTCTGTACACCCTTATTCTTGAATGAAGAACCACAAATCATCGGATTGATCTGCATAGCAATTGTTCCTTTACGGATTGCATTTACAATCTCATCTTCAGTAATTGTTGAAGGATCTTCAAAATATTTCTCCATCAAAGTGTCGTCGCATTCAGCAAGGACTTCAAGCATCTTGTCTCTCCACTCTTCAGCTTCTTCAAGTAAATCTGCTGGTATTGGATCTATCTCATATTCAGCACCCATTGTTTCATCATGCCAAAGAATTGCTTGCATTTTAACAAGGTCAATTACACCTTTGAAAGTTTCTTCTGCACCGATAGGGATTTGAATAGGACATGGATTAGCTCCAAGCACAGTTTTAACCTGATTTACAACTTCATAGAAGTTAGCGCCGGAACGGTCCATTTTGTTAACATAACCAATTCTCGGAACATTGTATTTATCTGCCTGACGCCAAACTGTTTCTGACTGAGGCTCAACACCACCTACAGCACAAAAAGCAGCAACTGCACCGTCAAGGATACGCAATGAGCGCTCTACTTCTACAGTAAAGTCAACGTGTCCCGGGGTGTCAATCAGGTTGATTTTATATTTTTCATTCAGGTAATTCCAGAAAGTAGTAGTTGCAGCAGAAGTGATAGTAATACCACGCTCCTGCTCCTGCTCCATCCAG
>JAKQFQ010000258.1 GCA_029558315.1 Bacillota bacterium | reverse complement strand
AGCATGGCTCTGCAGATAAGAGAAGAAACCTTTGTTGAGGCTTCCAAAGCATTGGGAGCTTCAAATGCAAGACTCATATTCAAGCATATAGTACCGATACTTCTGCCTTACTCATTCGCTACGATGGCTCTTTCTGTTCCGAGCGCCATTGTGTATGAAGCCAACATAAGTCTTATCGGACTGGGAGATGCCACTATCGTCACATGGGGACAGATACTGCATGATGCTTTTACAGGCGGAGCTGTTCTTAAGGGTATGTGGTGGTGGGTAGTACCGCCAGGAATCATGATAGCGCTTATGGGAATGACATTTGCATTCATAGGATTTGCAATGGACAAGATATTGCAGCCTAAGTTGAGAACGAGGTAGATAGTATGAATGAAAACAATGAAAAGATTCTTCAGGTTAACAATCTAAAGGTTTATTACTATACAAGCAAGGGAACCGTAAAGGCTGTGGATGACATAAGCTTCTTTCTGCGTAAAGGAGAAACTCTCGGTTTGGTTGGAGAAAGCGGATGCGGTAAGACCACAACAGGTGTGGCTCTTCTGAAGATGCCTACTCCTCCGGGTAAGATAGCCGGCGGAGAGATAATAATAGACGGTCAGAACATAGTGGAACTTTCAGAAAAAGATGTAAGGAAGAACGTACGCTGGGAAAAAATAGCCATGGTCTTCCAGGGAGCCATGAACTGTCTCACACCTGTTTACACAATAGGCAAGCAGATGATGGAAACCCTAACCGAACACAAACAGATGAACAAGGAAGATGCCATGAAACTTATAGTGAAGTATCTCAATCTTGTAGGACTTCCGGAACATATAGTAAACAGATATCCCCATGAACTTTCGGGAGGTATGAAGCAGAGAGTAGTAATAGCGATGGCTTTGTTTCTGGAACCCAAAGTCATAGTATGTGACGAACCTACAACGGCTCTTGACGTAATAGTACAGGCTCAGATCATAAACCTGCTTAAAGACCTGAAACAGAAACTGAACCTTTCGTTCATCTTCATAACACACGATCTTGCAACGGAAGCGGAGGTATCTGACAGGATACTGGTAATGTATGCAGGAAAAGTTGCAGAAATAGGAACCAACCAGCAGATATACGGTAAACAGGGACCAATGCACCCATATACCAAGAAACTGCTCAAAGCAACTCCGAGAATACATGAAAAAGTAGATGAACTATCGTTTATTCCGGGTACTCCTCCCGATCTTCTTGACCCTCCAAAAGGCTGCAGGTTTCATCTCAGATGTTCTGAAGCCATGGACATATGCAGGGAAAAAGAACCACAGCTCATAGAAATAGAAAAAGACCACTGTGTAGCGTGTTGGAGGTGTACAAAAAATGTCTGAGATAAACAAAAACGACAACATAATAGAAGTAAAGGATATAAAGAAATGGTTTCCCATAAGACGAAGCTTTTCTGAAATTTTTAAAGGAAAACAAAGATACATAAAAGCAGTTGACGGAGTAACCTTTACCATACACCGCGGAGAGATCTTCGGACTGATAGGAGAATCCGGGTGCGGCAAGACCACCACTGGGAAACTCATCATGAAACTGCTTGAACCAAGCCATGGACAGATGATCTTCAACAAAGAAGATGTAACGCACATAAAAAAAGAAAAACTGGCACAGTACCGAAGATCGGTTCAGATGATCTTCCAGGATCCATACGCATCGATGAACCCCAGATTCAAGATAAAAGACGTTCTTGAAGAACCCCTCATAATACACAAGATGGGAAAAGACCGTGATGAAAGAATGGAAAAAGTAAAACAAGCCCTTATGAAAGTAAAACTCACACCTGCCGAAGAAATAATGGGAAGATACCCCCACATGCTTTCAGGAGGACAGAGACAGAGGGCAGCCACAGCAAGAACACTTATTCTCTCACCCAGCATGATAGTGGCAGATGAACCTGTATCGATGATAGACCTTTCAACAAGGGCAGAAATCCTTCACATGATGAAGGAAGTACAGAGAGAACTCAACCTGACCTACCTATACATAACACATGACCTTTCCACAGCCAGATACTTTACAGACAGGATAGCGGTAATGTATCTAGGCAGGATAGTAGAGATGGGAGACCCGGATGATGTAATAGACAATCCACAGCATCCATACACCAAAGCACTGATAGCGGCTGTATGTGAACCGATATCCGGCAAAGTCAACATAGTCAAGGAAGTACCGATAAAAGGAGAGATCCCATCGGCAGCAAACATTCCAAAGGGCTGCAGGTTCCACACCCGTTGTCCGTACGCCAAACAGAGCTGTATAGACAATCCTGAACCAGAACTCGTTGAAGTCGGTCCTAACGGCCATCTAGCAGCATGTTCAAGATACATCGATATCAAATCAGAACACCCTGTCTTATAATCTCTGCTCCCTTTTAGGGAGCAGTTTTTTTGTTTGATCCGGTTACTCTTATTTAATTATATAGAAATTTATATTTTACTGTTCTTATGATACAATTACCCGGAATAAAAAATTTAATAGTAACCCATATAATCCCGATAATACGGTTCGGGAGTTTCTACGGGAAAACCTTAAATTTTCCATGCTATGGGAGTGGGTTTTGATGGCAAAATAATGCCCATCATCGACTTCCATAAGTTGATGATGGTTTTTTTATTAGGAGGAGATAAGATGCTTAAAGGCAGACACTTACTTGATCCATCGGATTTTTCGATTGAAGAGTTGTCAGAAATCTTTGATCTTGCTGATTCAATAATCAACGATCCTGTTTCTTTTTCCGAAAAATGCAAGGGAAAGATTTTAGCTACTTTATTCTATGAACCAAGCACCAGAACCCGATTCAGTTTTGAAGCTGCTATGCTGAGACTTGGCGGACAGGTAATCGGATTTTCCGAACCGAACTCCTCTTCAGTTGCAAAAGGTGAAAGTATTGCAGATACCATAAGGACTATTGCTTGTTATGCTGATATTGCAGTAATGAGAAATCCCAAGGAAGGCGCCCCCAGAATTGCTTCAATGTACTCTTCCATTCCAGTAATAAATGCCGGTGACGGCGGTCATCAGCACCCAACA
>JAKQFQ010000239.1 GCA_029558315.1 Bacillota bacterium | reverse complement strand
TCCGATGAATGGATTATCAAGAATCAACACCCGAGGATTAGTCAGCAGAGATTTAACAATCAAAAACTTCCTCAACTCTCCACTGGAAAGAAGATTTACTTCTTTTTCCAATAGATCTTCTATCCCGAACCAGTCCACCAACTCGTCAAGCCACTTCGGATCTGCCTTGCCAACAAGCTCTTTCACTATCGGCACATCCTGTTCAATCCCTTTGTTCCATCGCTGCTGATAAAAACTGGTATCGGCATCAATCAAGCTATAGATATCTCTAAAGGCAACACTTTTAACAACAGCAGAGACAGCCAAATTAGCTCCGTTTCTATCAACACAGCTCACCTCGCCCAACTTTAAAGCATATTTTCCGATAAGCATATCTGTCAGAACTGTCTTTCCGCTTCCATTGGGTCCGATAATAGCCCAATGATGACCTTCATTTATCTGCCAGGAAACCGGTTCTTTAAACCTGAGGTATTCGATTCGGGGAACAGCTCCCTTAATCTCAATCAATGTCTGCTCCATGTACGTCCTTTCATTAATAAGATGCAAAAGTAATGATTCAATATACAAGATAGAAGCATTAGAACAGAATTGTGATAAAAGCCTAAAGAATACACCCAGGATATTGATTAATAAATAATAAATATATAAATTTGGGAAGTAATTATAACATAATATTAATAAGTATGACTATCCTGAAAGTTGCGGTAAATTCATTATTAATCTGTTTATCCTTTTCCTGTGTAAGTTGCCAGATGAAACCTGAAGATAAAACAAATTCAGATAAGGTAGAGCAGCTTGTTAACACGAGTCTTCTAGACAAATCTCTTCCTGAGATAAAAGACTTAGTAAAGGGTAAGTGGGAACTGGTAAGTGGTAAAAACAACAGTCAATTATGTGAATTCGAAAACACGTACATTGAATTTGACGGCGACAATTACATCTGGATCGAAGATGGAAAAAGTGAACCAGGCAAGCTGAACTGGCGTAAATCCGACACAGGAGCAGGCTACGAAGCATTCCTAATGGATGCTTTCTATGAAACAAATCCAGCCTATCCGGTA
>JAKQFQ010000234.1 GCA_029558315.1 Bacillota bacterium | reverse complement strand
TGCATGTACAAAGCAGGAGAGCGGTGCTGCTGTAAACGATTATTCCAATGTTACTGTAAGATTTGCGCAGCAGTATGGGATGCAATATGCTCCCGTATATGTCATGCAGGAGCTTGGACTCCTTGAAGAATTGCTTCCGGGAATCAAACTGGAGTGGAACAAGTTCGGGGGCGGAGCGGCTATTAACGAGGCATTGATTTCAAATCAATTAGATGTGGCATTCATGGGAATTCCACCGGCACTGATAGCAATTGACAAGGGTGTTGACTACAGAATTGCCTGCGGTATTTGTGTTCCTCCGGCAGAGCTTATTGTCCGGCCTGATAAGGGGATATCTTCCTTATCGGATATCAAGGCTGAAGATAAGATAGCAGTACCAGGTATCGGCTCAATTCAGCATATCATGCTTGCAATGGCAGCTAAGAATATTTTGGGGAGTGCAAATGCTTTTGACAACAACCTGGTTCCTATGGCAAATCCTGATGCTTATGCAGCATTGATCAGCGGAACAGATATAACAGCTCATTTTGCGTCAATGCCGTATATAGATATGGAGATTAAAGACGGTATGAAGAGCATAATTACTGCAGATGATGCAGGAGGAGGAGCAAGCATTGTCTGTGTTACAACTAAAAACTTTACAGGCAATTCTGAATTGCATAAAGCCCTTATAAGTGCGTTAAATAAAGCGATAGAGCTTATAAATGCTCAGGATGAAGCTGCTCTTGAGATAATTGCAAAAACAGAGAAAATTTCTGTAGAAGCTGCGAAGTCATATGCTGCATGGCCGGGAACTGTTTATACGACAGATTTGTATAAGATTAACGAGCTTTCAGAATTCATGTATGAAGCAGGATATATAAAGAATGAATATAAAGGTTTCAGCAGTGTAACATGGGATGGTGCCAAAGAAGCAGGTAAATAATCGTTTAGAGGAGAAGAGAAATGCCTGATTTAACAAAACTATTTAAGAAAATATGGAGATTCAATATACTGCGAAATACTGTATACACTTTGCTTGTTGCTAGTGTGTGGCAGATTACATACCTGGCAGGTGTGTTTCCTGAAATATTGTTTCCTTCAGTTAGTATGATTGCATCCAGTCTTATAAAAGAATTACTGGATGGAAGCATGCTTGTGAAAGTGTTTTTTTCCTTAAGGCTGATAGTAATCGGCATGCTTATCTCTGTTGCAATAACAATAGCAATGACACTGCTGGCAATGTTCAGTCAATCAGTTAAAAGGCTGATAGGTACATTGATTTCGATATTCGATCCATTACCCGGAATAGCTTTATTGCCCCTGGCCATACTTTGGATTGGTATTGGTGATAAAGCAATAATATTTGTAATGATTCATTCCATATTGTGGCCGATGTTGTTAAACATCATAGGTGGATTTAATTCTGTACCTGTAATATTTCAAGATGTCGGCCGGTCAATAGGGTTAAAGGGCTACAGACTTGTTT
>JAKQFQ010000222.1 GCA_029558315.1 Bacillota bacterium | reverse complement strand
TAAAGAACTTGGTATAGCCATAGAAACCAGAAATAGAAAAAGAAATGTTTATTTTGGACAGAACTATGTATTTGTAAAAGTAAATGATGTAAAACAAGATATATATTCTGGATTGGTTTATGATATAAAAACAGAATCGCATGATTTTGTAGCAAATGGAATGTTAATCCACAATTCCGATGATCTATATCAAACCATTATAGATAATAACAAAAAACTTCCAGAGGCAAGTAGATATCATATTGAAATCGAAGCAGTGGTAGATGAGAATGATAATTTATTATTTCCAACTATCATTGACCATGAGAAGATTAAGTCATTGAAAATTGAAAAGGGTCTCGTAGAATATTATTCACAGTATATGAATAATCCTTTGCCTGCAGAAACCCAGTTATTTGCATTAGATAAATTACATTTCTATGATGAAGCACAGGCAAGTCTTGAGAAAGAATATAACTTCGCCTACATGGACCCGGCATTGGGTTCAATTGGAAAGGGCGATAATGATCTCATTGTGGTATTATATTGCGCACGGAAAGAGAATACCATTTACATAAGGGATAGTATCATTACCAATACCACCACTCCGGATGAGGTAATCAAACGAATGAAGGAACTGTATGATTTCTATGACTGTGCCTATGTTGGTGTGGAATCAAATGGTTACCAGACCTTGTTTGCCAAATCTGTTCGTGAAGAGGATATGATAGTATCAGAAGTCAGATCAAACAAGCCAAAGGTGGTTCGCATTGAATCAATTGCTCCTGCAGTATCTGCTGGAAAGGTGCGGTTCAGGGATGACTGGAAAGCCAAATATCCTGAGCTTATTGAACAGTTGATCATCTATCCGGTAGGCAAGAATGATGATGTTCCGGATTCAATACATGGAGCATTGAAGTCTGGACTTGGCAAACTGACCGGAATCAAAAAAGAAAAATTAACCGGATTGGTATCATCAAAAACCGGATTGTTAAGAGGTAAAATCTATGGAAGATATAGTCATGAAAAAGCAAAAGAAGCTCGTGGCTGGCGTAGCCGGAATAGAGCGTAGAACAGATCGGACCGAGGTTGGGCCATTTAAGAATCTGGATCAGAAGAACAAGTTCAAACTGACCCAACAGTTGTCTTTGATGAGTCCTCATATCTTCATTCCTATTTTGAAGATGAGTCTGACCATCATCAAGGGATTCCGGTTTACCTCTACCAATCCCGCCAAGCAGGAGGAGTATGAAACCTGGGCAAAGACCATCGGACTTCGGAATAAAATCCAGATGCTGGTATACATGCTCTGCCGGGATGGCACATATATCGCTACGATTACCAATACCAGTCCGGAATTATTCGATTTTGAACCAGCCCTGATGCAGAATATCTCGATACTACCAGAAGGATATGATCCGAATAAAGGTTCATCAGTTATCCTGGCACCACCCATCGAGAAATTTGTTATCAATGAAGGTATTCAGGATGCCGAAGAAGAGAAATCCCGTGAAGAAATAGTATATGGAGTTTTATATCCCAGAACCGGTATCATTAAGGATACCAAAGGCAGGGAAACCTATGGATTATATGGCCAGTCCATGCTGGATTCCATTGAAGATGTTCTGTATAAGTATCTCGATGTAATTGAAGGGTATTCTGCCTACATTCATAAGTATGGGTATGGCCGCCTTGCTATCCTGTATGATGCTCTTGAGGAATTCATCAAAGAAGGTGACATCGACTCAGCTATCGAAGCATTAGATAAACTGTCAGAAGAGCATGCAACCATTGAGGAAAACGAAGATATCATTGGAGCTGGCTTTAAAATCCAGGAACTCAATACCGGTGGCAGTAATCCTAATGTAACCCAATGGAAGGAATCTCTTGAGAAGGATATCCAGATTGGACTGCTCCAGGCACCCCTTACCATGGGCCGGGCAGAAGGAACCACCTTTGCATCTGGTTACATATCCGAAGAAGACCGTATGGTAGCCCTTGAGGGAATTCAGAACATTGTAACGGATATTGTAAACAATGAAATCATCAGACGCCGGGAAAATCTTCAGCCTGGCCAGCCTCTTGAAATAGAGATAGAATTTGAAGAACTCTCCAAACCAAAGGTAGAAATCAAGGATCTTAATGAAGCATGTGCCAATGGCTGGATATCTATAGAGGAATGGAGACGAAGAACCGGGTTCCCTGCCAAGCGAAATGAATCTGAAACATATATGCAACAGGCAACCGGGCAGGTACCCGAAGGGGGAGACCCGACAGGTGAATCTGGAACAAAACCGAAGGCACAAAATGGAAAAACATCAGAAGAATCTACAAAAAATGTTCCTTCGGCACCAGAAAATCAGAAATCTTTAAATAACTCCAGACCGAACAAATAAGTATGGCAGAGTTACCTATTGCCCCAGTAAAGCGACTTGCAAAATCAAAAGACCGCGATATTCGTATCGGAGATACTGCTGCTGCAGTTCTTATTGAAAAAACAGAAAAATTCATTGAACTTGTATCCATCGAAGCCAGCAGCCTTGCACGGTATGCCGGACGCAAGACTATCAATGAAACTGATATCAGAACCGCAGTCTCAAAACTTGGACTTAATCTGTCCCAGTAAAACTTTTTTTATACTAATTCAGCATACCGTTAATGGATGCAATCAATTCTCGAAGAAGCAAACAAATTGTGTCAAGAGATCTATGGTCAGACCTATCATGAGGTCTATGGCTTTGATCAGATAGATGAAGAGGAGATCCGCCAGCATATCATCATAATGAAGCGGAAATCGAAATTTATCAATCGTGACAGGATTTATAATGATGGCAATTCAAACTTCTTTACCATCTGGAGGGAGTATTGGTCATCAATGGTAGTAGATCAACCAATTGTTTGTGAACTGTATGCTGTATGCGCAATGTCCCAGATGCTCAAACACATTAATGTAATCAAGGGCGGTGGTAAGGAAGATGATATACGAATTCATATCTGTACCATTATGCCTTCTGGAACTGGGAAATCTGAAGCAAATGATGTATTGGCAGTATTTGCAAGACAAGTTGGATTAACTTATTCAACAGTTGACAGATACAATGATGCAAGTCTTGTGGGTTCCATAAACAAACAGGCAGTTGAAAATAACGGAAGGCATGGGTATATACCGGGTCAGCCAGGGTGGATGGACCCTGATGAGAAAGGTATCCTCCGGAAATCTGATTTTGTAGTCTTTGATGAGGGTGAAAACATCCTTAAGACCAGTCAGTTTACTGAAGGAGCTCAGCGATACCTCCAGAAAGCCATGAATCGTATGGGGTCCGAAGGAAATTTCATTACAAATACCCTGGTTGGATTTACGGTTGGTGGATACCCGGACTGCAGTTGTATCATTACCAGTTATTATCTGGATGAATTTCAGGATACCTTACTTGATAGGGGTCTGCTTCAGCGAATGATCGTATATATTCAGGATGAGAGTTATGATACAAGAACTAATATTATCAATAGTATTATTGATGGTATTCCTACTTTTGATAAAGATCCGAAGGAAACTGTGCCCTATGTAGAGGGATTGCTAAATGCAAAGATGGACAGGATTCAGAGATTACGTGATGAAGCCATTAAAATCAAGAAGTTCCATGCAGGCACAAAGACGGTAGCAATCCGGTATACTGCCAAGTCATCATTACGGGAAGGCATTACTCAGCTCAGAGAACTGATGCCTATGATGATAGGTCAGAAGCAGATCTGGGAGTCCATGATCACCCGTATGACCATCAACATGCTCAAGGTAGCAGCAATTCATGCATTATCAAATTACAGAACATATATTGATGAACCAGACATTGAGTATGCCGCATCTTTGATGATGCAGACAATGAAGTCCATGGGATTCTTCCTTCGTGAAAAGGTTACCACTGATATTGATAAAAAGACGATGCAGATTTACAACAGTCTGCGCCGCAAGTTTATTGGTATTAAAAACACATCCCTGGAGTGGGAGAACGCAATTATCGAAAACATGAATCTCAGTCCGAATCGTGCAAAACAGATTGTTTCAACCCTGATTGAGAATGGAAAACTGGAGGAGATATCCAACAAAGGACAGAAGGCTTACATAATCAAATAACTTTTTTATAGTATTACCACATACTACTAATGGTAGGTGTTTACCACCATGGATTACGAACAAGAGATTCGCGGTATTGCCGCAAAAGTTATGGAAGATGCAACTTCCATACTCGCTGATTTTAATAAGAAGGTCGAAGACTACGTAAACATGGGGATTGCTGAACCACAGGCAAAGAAAGTAGCTCTGAAACAGATCAAGGGTTCTTTCCAGGCTGCTCTGCGTTCAAAGGCAATTCCATTCGAAGGATTTGTCTTTGCTGTTACAGCCAAGAGAAACAAGAATGCCTTCACCTATAAGGATGCCATCAAGGTAATTGATGATTACAAGACCAAATACCATTCTGCATGGCAAACCAAGGCTCTATCAGAAGGTATCATCAATGAAAAGGGAGAACCGCTCTTTGGTGCCCATAATACTACTGAAGCTCAGAAATGGATGCGTGGACAGGTTATACATGAATTTGACTGGGAAAAGATTGCCTATGGATTCTTCCGACCAGTCGTAGTAGACGAATCCGGCAAGCAGGTTCAGGAGAAACTTCGGTATGGTGTAATCCGAATCGGAAATCCCGACAAACATATGGTAATGCCTGGCCAGTCCTACAAGTTCAGAGCATCATGTGGTGATACCACCCTTGAAGAACTGAGTCTTCGTGCTGCATCGGTAACCAAGTTTGAGAATACCGGTCCAATCCAGTATGATATTGCCAGAACATTTATCGAGGCAAAGTTCCCGATTGTGCCATTTGTTGATGTATACAAGGCAGATGACAATGGCAAGCTGATAATGCCGGAAGGAATCAGATTCTATATCACAGAAGCATCTGCAGTTTCTGTTTCTGTTCGTGAAAACCTCGATGTAGACTTCGTAGAATATCAATCAATGCACGATGATGACATTGATGACAATGTATCAATGTCGGTTGCCCGGATCACCAATACCAACTTTGACAATGCCGTTGGTCTGGTAATTTATCGTCCGTATTTCAAGAAAGCAAACCCGGAAAAGGGTATTGAAGCCGCACCATCCGGTGAAGTGATAGGGTTTCTTAACGACCCCGCCTACGGTGAAGCGCCGCCGCAGACGATTAAAACCCTTGCCGAAGGAGATTTTGAATAATCTGTGATATCATGGAAGCACAAACATTTGGGATGGAACCCACCAAACCATCTCCCCTTGAGGAGAAGAAAGCCCAGGTAGAAGCAGTCAGGGAATTGCAAAAGATTACCGTCAACTTTGACGATGAAGAAGACCTTGAAGAAAAAAAGCGTATCTTTTCGGTGTTTGGCCTGAAGAATGATGGCAAGACAGCAATATGCTATGGGATTCCTGAGGAGGGTTCGAAGATCATGGTGTTATCATTTGATAATAAGTCCTCCCGGCCCAAGGATCTTCCATTCATTCAGGCAGGCAACCTTACTATAAAGGTCTTTAATGCTAT
>JAKQFQ010000215.1 GCA_029558315.1 Bacillota bacterium | reverse complement strand
TCTACTTACCTCTGGAGAAATTGTGGTTCCCCCCAGTAAGGCAGAACAATTCGCCCGTCAAATACTTAAAGATAAGGTTCGTGAGAAACCTTTTGCAAAGAGGATTCCAGAAATGCAAAATGGTGGGGTTGTCCCTGCTGGGTATCCTAATGACTCTTTCCATGCTATGCTTTCCAGTGGAGAGGCCGTTATTCCGCTTAATAATATAGAGGAAGTATTTAAAAGATATCCAGCAGTATTTAAAATAATTGATCAGCGTTCTACTGATGCTATTACCGGGCAACCAGTTTCTCCATATTCTAAACTTCATGGAACGCTTGATTTATCTTTCGTAGAAGAAGTTGTACGGAAAGCTCTTGCTCGTGGAATTGATCCATTTACAGCACTTGCCATACCACATCAGGAAACAGGCGGAACTCCAAGCGGTTCATCAAATCCGTATGCTGTAAATTATGAAAGTCAAGCTCAGATTGAAAAGTTAATAGCTGATCCAATTGGGGCTTCTCTTGATATCTTACAAGCAAAACTTAAACTTGCTGATAAACTTGGGTATGATACTTATGCCAAAATGGTACAGGTTTATAATGGCATGGGAAGGCTTACTCAAGGAGCAGTAGGAGGAGGGAAGGCTTACGGGGTTGAAATACCGGAAGAGGGAATTTCAATGAAGGAGAATCCTCTTTATGGTAAGCGGATAGAAGATGTACGCAATAATATTCTCATGCAGAATGAGGAGTTGGTTTCCTTTGTTGAAAGTTTAATGAAGAGTTATGGTCAGCCTACTTTACCGACTGCTCTGTTTAAAACTCCAGAACCAATTCCGCCGGAATATATACAACCAATTCCAATTGATACTACGGTAGCTATCACGTCAGCGGCAGATGCTTTACAGCAACTTATTACCTCATTGGGGGTATTAGATTCCACTGCTCTTTCTACAGCAGATGCTACGGCAGAGGTTGCTACTGGTACCGGAAAATATGGTAATGTAGTATCCGCAAGTGCTCAAGGGATAGGAAGTGTGGTAAGCACGGCAATACAAGGTGGTGACGTTGGAAAGGCAGCAGTAGGTAGTCTTGGTTCAATATTGCCTTCACTGTTATCATTGATACCGGGGGTTGGTCCTATATTACAACTTTTACTCGGTGGATTAGGTGGAGGTATATTTACTGGCATTGCAAGCAAGATGGCAAAAGGTGGATTGGTTCCTGCTGGTTATCCTAATGATTCATATCCTGCTTTACTTTCAAGTGGTGAAGTAGTACTACCGAAGGAATACCGGGATATGCCCGACATGCTTGCTCATCTTACAAAGCAGGGGTCAATACCAAGTGGAACTATTAGTGATGAACTTCAGTTGCTTCTTTCCACTTATGAAATAAATTTCCCGGAAGAGAAGTTTAAATCCTTGTTTGCTCCGTTGATGAAGCGACCTACCATTCCAGCGGAACAAGCATTAAATACTCGCAAGAAATACATAACCAAGATTTCAAATGTAAATAATTATACAAATAGTCTTACAAAGATTACCAAGGATCAAGCATCTAAAAGTAGTGCTTTGACCAAGCAGATAGGGCAAATATCAAAAGTAGCAGCATCTGTAAAGGGAGTAAAGATAAAAGACAAATCAAGCGATCAGTTTGCTTCTCTTATCAGGACGATAAAGGAAGCAAAAGGTAAAGATAAGTCATTTGATTATCTGCGCAAGGTTTCTCAAGTATCGAAAGAATCAAAAGGTAAAGATAAGTCATTTGATTATCTTAACAGGATATCCAAGGCAACCATTGGATACAAGGCAAAGGATCGGGTAGGTAAGTCTGTGGCGAATGTTTTTGATACTACAAAACTGGTAGATAAACTTGGCAGATTAAAGAAGGTGGATGACCGGTCCCTTGCTTACCTTACTAAGATTTCTCGTGGTACGGAAATGACTGAGAAACTTCTTGCCGGAGCAGATTATTATCCGCAGGTTGCTCGAATGGCAGGTGGGGGACAGGTTCCTTCCGGCTATCCTAATGATAGCTTCCCGGCAATGTTAAGCTCTGGGGAGTATGTTCTTCCAAAGAATGTTCAAAGGAATATTCGGAACATTGAACAGAAACCTCAGAAAATTCATATCACAATTGATGGTAAAATCAAGGGGAGTGATATCGGACTGGTATTAAGACGAATGAATCAATTCCAGTAGTATGGACGCAATTTATGAACTGAAGTTTTGGGATGCCGCTCGATGTGCTTGGTATATTAAGTTCTCTGTTCCTTCTTATGCCGGAGAGGTAGAAGTATTAAGAGGAAGCGGACATCCGCTTAAAGTAGAATTTACAAATGGTTCAGATGATTTTAATGATCCATGGCGTCCTACTCAAGTCAAGATAGAAATACAGGCAGGTGAGAATTGGAAGTTTACAGACCTATTTGATCCTAACATTATGTATTGTTGGGTAGAAATATACCAAGGAATAGATTCAGATGGAGAATTATTTTTTCAGGGTTGGGTGGATCCTTCTCAATACGAAGAACCATACGATGTTCCTCCTTTCTATCTTACTATTACTGTTGTAGATGGATTAAAATATCTGCAAGATATTATGTTTGCAGAAGAAGAGCACAGTGATGGTACGTTTACTTATTATGAAGACAGGGCATTGGAATCTGAAATAATTTGGGATATCCTTAGTAAGATTGGGGTAACAGAATATGAAGAGTATATCAATTTATTTGAAGATACAATGGCGATGGGTTCGGTCTATACTCCAATCAATCAATTACTTTTGGAGAGGGATCGTTTTGTTGATATGACTTGTTCAGAAGTATTAATTGAGATACTGCGTAAGTATGGGGCAGTAATACGGCAGAGTTTTGGGGTGTTTCAAATATATCGGCCTGTTGAGAATTATCGTTCTGTTGTGTATGGCAGGCATTGGACGAGCAAAACGGTGAATGATCCGATTTCAATGTCTCCGATTCAATACATACATAGAACTGCCACACATCAGGAATCAGCATTGATGCAAGTACCTGGAGGAGTGCAGACTCGGATAAATCCTGCAAAACGCATCAATATAAACTTTGAGTATGGGAATAGGGATACTTGGATTGATAATCCGTCTTTCCATGTAAATTCCTATGATATTGTGACTCGCTTCTTTGAACATTGGACT
>JAKQFQ010000196.1 GCA_029558315.1 Bacillota bacterium | reverse complement strand
AAAGCATATCTCTCAAATGCGCTGCGTATCTCCTGATCCAGCTTCATGGTTTCATCTCCCTCCTTTGATGATTGGCGCACAATCCTATGAGACCATGCGCCAGTATGTTTTATTATATTGTGCTAGAACGGTATGTCATCGCTGCTATCGTCATCATTATCTGAATGCTGTCCGCTGTTCAGAAACCTGACACTTCGTGCCACTACTTCCAGCTTGGAACGCGCTTTGCCGTCCTCTGTCTCCCACGATCTCTGCACAAGCCTGCCCTCCACAAATGCAGGACTGCCTTTGCGTAGATATTCAGCAGATACCTCAGCAAGCCTGTTCCAGCAGACGATATCAACAAAGCATACCTCATCCTTCTTTTCACCGTTACCATCAGTATATGTCCTGTTGACTGCAAGGCTGAAACTGCATACTGCAGCATTGTTGCTGGTATATCGCAGTTCCGGGTCTTTGGTAAGGTTGCCCATCAGAACCACAAGGTTGTATGACGCCATCTCACATGCCTCCTTTTGTGATATATGGGCAGCGACAACGATTCATCATCACTGCCCTTATTGGTCTCATTGCTGATTCAGAACATCGTCAACCATATCCCTGATCTCAGATAGCTCTGTTGCTGTCCAGATAGCTGATATTGTCCTGTCCATCTGAGACTCAAGCTCCTTTACTGCCTGCTTATCACTTGCAGTCCTTTGGTCAACGATATCCTTTGCATTTGAGCCTAAGATCAGGACATCGTTGTATTTGCTGATACCCAGCTTTTCCTTCTCAGACTCAAGCTCAGTTATCCTTGCTTTGAGAGTTTTGAGTTCCTCATCCATAGCAGTGATACCAAGCTCATCCTTCACTTCCTTTGTCATCCTTGATACAGAATCATTGTATGTATCACGCTGCTTCTGGATTTTTCTGTTGAAGGTGTTTTGGATGAGTTTTTCCAGTGCCTGTCTTTGAGATGTGTTGAGTTTTCCGTTTTGCATTTGATTTCTCCTTACGTATGAAGTCGGAATTATGAATATTGAAAATTCACCAGAATGCAAGAGAGAATTCAATTATTTGCAGTGAAGACTATTGACATCCCGCTAGAATCCCACTACAATAGAGATTAAAACAAATGGAAATGCTCTGCATAATAGCTCTGTCAATAGGGAGGAAAAGAATGAATCGTGCAATTATCTTTATTGTGGTTATTGTATTGTGTTCTTCTACATCTCAATTATTCGCTTTGCCAGAGGGTGCAATTGAAAGATTGGGAAAAGGGGATGTTGAGGAGGTTGCATTTTCTCCTGATGGAAAATTTTTGGCGAT
>JAKQFQ010000174.1 GCA_029558315.1 Bacillota bacterium | reverse complement strand
ACTCTTAAAAAGCCAATCAGTATGGCTGCCATTCCACTTCCTGCAATGGCATAAATAATCCCACTTCCAAATTGTTCTATAATTAACTTCATAATTCCTCCTTATCTTGCAAACGCTCGAATCTGCTGGGTACTGATGACTCCTAAGAAGTCCACATGATAGTTGTATTTCAGAATCACATCCATCAAAGTCGGTTTTCCGTCTTCGTCTTTTACAATACTGCTCTCATCAATCAAAAGCTCATACCCTGCATTAGCTGCCTGCGTCTTGCACGCATTGATCACACTTGGTGCAAAATTAGAATCCTCGATTTCTGCTACTACAGAAACATGAAAGTCCCTCGCATTGTTTGCGTCAATACAAGCAGACATAACTGCAGCCATCGTAAATACGGATAACAGAAGGATAAAAATTCCCACATAGGTCTTAATTGTTGTGCTCATGCTTATCCCCTCCTACATTCCAAACGTCAAGTTCTGAAGGAATACCACCAAAAGCAGTGCCATATCCACCATCAACTTAAAAGAAGCAAGTAGTGACGGTAACAGAATATAAATCTTCATCCCTGCAATCTTATCTTCCTGTGTCAGCTTCTCTGCTTTATCCATCATGGCATTATTGCGATCAATGAGTTCCTCTACCTGCTTTGTGACATCCCCAGCATTTCCACTGGATAATGCATAAAGCATTTTCATGGCTGACTGCACATCTGGGTTTCGATAATCCTTTAAAAATCTGTGATATGGTTCAATTGCATTTGGATCATCTTCTAGTTCCAAAATCAAATCATCCAGCGCATGAATTAAGACCTCAGGTGCACTGTCCATGGATTTACGGATTGCCATCTGCACGTTATCGGTCTGTAACAATAATGCTACCTCCATCAACCAGTTAGGGAACTGTTTTTCAATCTCCCTTGCTACCTTTTTCTTGGCAAGATTATGACCGACTTTATGCTGATTTAAGAAAAACAGTACAACTACAATCCCAGCTATCAGGACAGCAATATTTTGTAAATACACAAATGCACCGATAAAAAGGATTGCTGGAATGACCGCCATTTTCTGACTGCTTTTGGCTTCCTTTACTTCATCGTAGTTCCTTACCTGAAGGTATTTCTTATCCATTTCTGAACTGTCCATTTCCTTTTCAATCCAGCTTCTGCACAACTT
>JAKQFQ010000114.1 GCA_029558315.1 Bacillota bacterium | reverse complement strand
AAAAACCAGTTTTTCATAATCTTCTCCAAAAGCAGCAGTCATTGCATTATTAATCGACTGTTCAAACTCACGATCTGTTGTGTATAATGTGTGAAGAACTGATATCAGATTACTTCCATCGCCTTTAAGGATGTTTTCTCTTCGAGTAACTCGGGGTTTCCTAATATCTGATTCTGGAGAAGTATCAATCAACTGGTAAATTCCCCATGATGCAAGCTTCCTTTTAAATTTAGTGATAATCCAGTTTTTTGCAAAAGGAGTGCCGGTCTGGGAGAGTAATGTTTCATTGGGTTCTATGTCATCAAAGACAGGGCAAAAACGTTTTTCATCCTCGTCATGGATTACTGCTTTTGTTAACGTCCACTCCAGAAACTTAAAGGGGTCATCTGAGTTTTTTCGATAATTACCTAATATCTCATACCCTATACGGTAATCTCCACTTCTCCCGACTTTTTTTAATTGTAATTGATAATCAAGTCTTTCTTTTTGAGAATCACGTTTGTCATCCAACGGGGTTGTATGAATCTTTATCTCTATTGCTTCACCCTGTCCATCCCATAAGATCTTCTCAAATCCCCCTTCCCGAAGAATATATTCTTCAAGATCTCCAGTTGCAGAACTTCGTATAAGATCAAAAAACTTCAAAAGATTTGATTTTCCACTACCATTAGGCCCTATAATTATGTTTAATTGGTTAGGGGTCCACGTAGCTTCTCTAAAAGATCTAAACCCAGTAATTTCGAGCTTTAATATTTTCATATATACCCCTCAATACCCCTTCACGATCTTCCTGTAATAAATAGATATGTTTCTGAATATAGTGCATTGCCTGGTGACCATGAATGACAAACCAAAAGAGGGATTCTTGAGTAGATAAACAATGCATTATTTCCTTCTCCTCCATTGTCCCAGTTAACCAAAATAACCGTGTCGCAAACATGATTATATAATAATGCGATTCGTATATATGCGACGAAAACCTGCATTCCTCATCATCGACATGCAGAATGATTTTGTATCATCTCATGCAGTCCTCCCTGTAGCCGGGGCACAAGCAGTTATAAACCCTCTAACTTACATCCTTTCTTTATTCCGGGAAAAGCATCTTCCAGTCTTCCATATAGTCAGGGTTCATGAACCGGATGGTTCAGACATTGAATTGTTCAGGGCTGAAAAATTCAGATCCACTCCATTTGCTGTCAGGGGTACGCACGGTGCAGCGGTAATTGATGAACTTACACCACTGCCAGGTGAGCATTTGATCGAGAAGATTCGTATGAGCGCATTCTTAGGGACCAACCTTGACCTTATGCTTCGGACACTTGAGGTAAGTACTGTTGTGGTGGGAGGAGTACAGACTCCCAACTGTATCAGGACCACGGTCTTTGATGCCATGGCATTAAACTACGAAACGATCCTTGTCGATGATGCCACCGGGGCACAGACAAGGGAGATCCATGACGCAAATATACTTGATATGAAAAATATCGGAGTGCAGATTCTTAGTACCGCAGACATCTCCTCATGGCTGAACTCCTGCTGACCACATTATTCGGTACGATACCCATGTTTCTCAAAGAAACATGCAAACCACTTATCCCGCTCCTGCTCCTCCTTCGAAATTTGGGAAGTGCATGAATCATAGAGGGAACGCAGATCCGGATCATCGGAATGAAGCG
>JAKQFQ010000086.1 GCA_029558315.1 Bacillota bacterium | reverse complement strand
TGTGTGTACTTCTTTTGATTCTTTGCCATGTTGAACAGCTCCTTTACATTATGATATTGATTATAAGGTGTTCAACTTTTCGTGTCCATACTTATATACTAACACCAGAACAATTATCCAATCTGTTCTGATTCTGGTTGTTTTTGCTCTGATTGTTGTTCTGGTTGTTGTTCTGATTGTTGCTCTGATTGCTGTTCTGATTTCTGTTGTTCTGATTCTGGTTGTTCTGGTTCTGATTGTTCTGGTTGTTTTGATTTTCGTTATTCTGGTTGTAATCGTTTCTGGCCATTAGAAGAAACCTCCATAAATTTATTTGAACAAATATGATTTGTTACAGGACTAGTATTTGCTTTTTGAAGGATTCTATACATAAAAAATTATTTTGAAATACCCCGAATAAAACTTATGACAATCCAAAACAGTATTCCAACAAGGATAAAGGGCAGAAGGGCGGAAAAAAGAGTAACAGCCAGTACAATAATCAGAATGATGATAGCTAAGGTAATTATGATGGACAATACTCTGGGCACCCGGAATACGTGAGTGTGTGCAGAAGAACTTTGGGTATTCTGCGAATTACCATTGGGTTCCTCTTGAGAAGAAGTGCTTTCACTGAAGGTGGCATGACCAGGTATTCCTGACGAAGAACCGTTGATTCTTTTTTCCTGCTCAATAATACTTCTGGCTATTAATCTGGGGTCGCCAAGAGCATGACAGATCATTTCTTCTTTTTTGCCAAGAGCGATCTGCTCCTGAAAATAGTGCTCATAAAAAGTTATGTTTTCAGAAAGACTGTCCTGTGAAATGTAGCCGGACAAATATCTTTGAAGATTACTTAAAAATTCGGTCTGTGTCATATAAAAAACCTTTCATTTAAATTAACAATAGAAACGGTATATAGTATCTTCAAACAAAGAACATATATGTAAAGTATTATTATAGAAGAAAAAGAGGAAAGTGACAACAGGAATAAATACCACATTAACCTCTGCCATAACGTGTGAAAAGAACAACGTTATAATCCTGCTAACATATCCTGCTGAAAAAAATGTGATTGACAGGGAAATGAGCCGATAATAGAATTGGTACAGGACTCGTAGGCTGGAGGAAAGAAAGGTACGGTAATATATGAAACGATATGAACTGATTGCACCCTGTCATTTCGGATTGGAATCCGTTTTGAAACAGGAAATTATTGATCTTGGGTATGACGTACTAAAGGTTGAAGATGGAAGAGTCCTGTTTTATGGGGACGAAGAAGCTGTTGTCAGAGCGAATACTGGACTTCGAACAGCAGAAAGAGTGCTGATCCGTATTGGAATATTTCATGCAGAAACATATGAAGAATTATTTCAGAATACAAAAGCACTACCATGGGAAGAATTTATTCCAAAAAACGGTAAATTCTGGGTAGCAAAAGCGGCAAGCGTTAAAAGCAAGCTGTTTTCTCCATCAGATATTCAATCCATTATGAAAAAGGCGATGGTGGAACGGTTAAAAATGAAGTATAAAATGGAATGGTTTACGGAGGATGGAGAGCATTATCCGATTCGAGTCTTCTTAATGAAGGATGAAGTTACGATTGGTTTAGACACAACCGGTGAGTCTTTGCATAAAAGAGGATATCGTAAGCTTACAGCGAAAGCTCCAATTGCAGAGAATCTGGCAGCGGCTTTGATTATGCTGACCCCCTGGAATAAAGAGCGAATTCTTGTAGATCCCTTTTGCGGAAGCGGAACGATTCCCATTGAGGCGGCAATGATGGCTGCCAATATTGCACCGGGAATGAATCGTGAGTTTACAGCAAGACAGTGGGAACACCTGATAGATAAGAAATTATGGTATGAAGCAGCAGATGAAGCACGCGATGAAATGCATATGGATATCGACACTGATATTCAGGCGTATGATATCGATCCGGAAATGGTGAAAATTGCCAGAGCAAATGCACAGTTGGCTGGAGTGGAAGAATTGATACATTTTCAGGCAAGACCGGTGGAACAATTAAGCCATCCGAAAAAATATGGTTTTATCATTACCAATCCGCCCTATGGGGAAAGACTTGAGGATAAAGAAAGTATTCCTGCTTTATATCGGACGATTGGAGACCGATATCGTGCATTGGACAGCTGGTCTATGTATCTAATTACTTCTTATGAAAATGCGCAGACGGATATTGGAAGAAAAGCTGACAAAAACAGGAAAATCTATAATGGGATGATGAAGACATATTATTACCAGTTTCTGGGACCTAGACCACCCAAAAAGAAGACAGAAAATCATTGAGGTATAGCAAGTGATACCAAAAAGAAAAAGTGAAAAGATACAGGGCTATTTTTGGGGGATGCTGTTTGGCGCAGTATTCCTGATTGTTGTGGTACTTCCTGCGTTATTTCTCTGGAAAATGAAAGGGGAAGAGTCTGCGAAGAATCACTTTGCAACATATCAGATTGATCCGGCAGAGGACACTGTACTTTCGTTTCAAAACAGCGAGAAGCAGAATGAGATTATTCTGTCATTTGCAAATGCTGATGCCAAGATGACGGATGCAGAAATAGCTTGTGATATTATAGGAAGAAGAATCTATGTGACAGTCCCGGGAAGAACAAATGTTGAAAATGGAATTCTTGAGGCAGACATTACATGCGTGGAAGCTGCTTATTATTCGGAATCAGAGGATTATACAACCTTTGTTTTTGCACTCAGGGATTATTATGAATCCCAAGTAATCGCTAACCGGCAGCAGGTACAAATATTACTATCTCCAATCAGTGAAATCAATATACCAATCATTGTTATTGATATCTCAAATGCTTCTGAAAAAATTGAAGAGATTGCTTTGCTGGTGCAGGAGGAACTTATACCACTGGATTATTATGCCTGTATTATTGGGATGGAACCTAAAGAACAAACACCACAGCAACGAATACAATTTGCAGATGAAATAGGGGCATCGCTGTATCTGCGTGTGGAGATGGCACCAGAAGAAGATAGTGGAGAGGCAAGAACAACCGCTTTTTGTAATGCGGATTACTTTCTGCCCAAGCTTAATAGTGTTGTGCTGGCAGACTGCATTGAGTATCATACGGTGGAACGACTTGGCGGAGAACCGGGAGGCGTGGTAGAATATCAGGAAGATGATATTGAATTAAGTATTGCAACAATTCCGGCCTGTACAATCCGACTTGGATATCAGATAGATGAGTCCGGTGTCTGCAGTGCGACTATGCCTGAGTACACAAAACTTGCAGCACAGGGAATTAGTGAAGGGATAGTACAGGCATTGAATGAAGAGAATGGAGATTAAGCCTGAAGGTTAACTTTCAAACCATTTATTAATGCAGTATTACAAGCAAAGCATACAATATGCAGGAGGAATTAATTATGAAAATGATTATATTTGCAACTGGAAACAAAGATAAAATGAGAGAAATCAGAGAGATTCTGTCAGATGCTTTGGTAGAAATAAGGTCTATGGAAGAGATTGGATTTTATGAGGAAATAGAAGAAAATGGAACCACATTTATCGAGAATGCAACGATTAAGGCGAAGGCTGTTGCACAATTTACCCAGAAGAAGGAAGAACTAAAGCAGGCAATTGTACTTGCAGATGATTCGGGTCTGGAAATTGATTATTTAAATAAAGAACCGGGCGTATACTCTCACCGATGGCTGGGAAATCGCACCTACACACAGGCAATGACGGATTTGATTGAACAAATGCACGATGTGCCGGAGGAAAAAAGAAGCGCGAGATTTGTCTGCTCAATTGCGGCAGTGCTTCCAAACGGGGAATGTCTGAGTGTTTTGGAAACTGTGGAAGGAAAAGTTGCGCATGAAATCAGCGGAGAAAATGGATTTGGATACGACCCATTCTTTTATGTTGAAAGCTTTGGCTGTACTACTGCACAGTTGACTAGAGAACAGAAGAACGAAATCAGCCATAGAGGAAAAGCCTTAAGAGCAATGAAAGAACGATTAATGCCGTATCTGAATGCAAGCGATTGATAATCGAGCATAGAATAATACAAAAACGGAGGCCAAAGATGAAAATCCTGGTTGTCAGTGACACGCATAAAGACAACAGAAATTTTTTTAGAGTTCTGGAAATGGAATGTCCATTTGAACTTTTAATTCATTGTGGAGATACCGGAGATGAAGAAGAAATGATTGAGGCTGCAGCACAGTGCCGGGTAGAAATCGTGGCAGGAAATGTTGATTATTATTCAGAACTTCCACATGAAAAGATCGTGGAAGCAGGTAAATACAGATTTATGATTACGCATGGAAATACATATTATGTAAATGCCGGATATGAAGAACTGGGAGAAGCAGCCAAGAAAAATCGGGTTGACTTTTGCTTCTACGGACATACGCACTGTCCGAGCATTGAAAGTTATGACGGTATAGTGATGATGAATCCGGGAAGTCTGTCTTACCCAAGACAGGAAGGAAAAAGACCCAGCTATGGAATCCTTGAAATTGAAGATCAAGAGGAACCGAGATATGAAATCAAATATCTTTAAAGCCTATATTTGGCGGGCTTTTCGATAAGAAAAGAAAAATATAAAAAAAGTGTTGACAAGAGGAAGGGTAATCAGTATAATAAATTTTGCGTCGTGAGTGATGCGCGAAAGCGGATACACAGGGATGCGGCTTACGGGGTGTGGCTCAGCTTGGCTAGAGCACCTGGTTTGGGACCAGGGGGTCGCAGGTTCGAATCCTGTCACCCCGATAAAAACTTAATATGCGGGTGTAGTTCAATGGTAGAATGTCAGCCTTCCAAGCTGAACACGTGGGTTCGATTCCCATCACCCGCTTATCAAAAGCCTAGTGTTTACTGGGCTTTTTTGTTACGTAAAAAAGGAAGATGCCAGATTGACGATACCGAAAACGCATTTATGAAAAAAATGTGAACAATGTATTTAGAAAAAATAATGTATTTTGTAGTTTAATGACATAAGAGAATAAAGTATGATAAAATAAATCAAAAAATGAAACTATTTAGAGTTCATTAAGGTCTAATTTAATATAAATGCAATAAGTTTGTAAGGGAATACATTATACAGAAAGTGGAAGTTTTGGGTGCGTAGGAGGTGTCATGGCAAAAACAGTCATACAGGTGAAGGATCTGTATAAAATATATAGAATAGGCGAGAACCGGGTGAAAGCATTAAATGGTGTTGATTTCGAGATAGAACGCGGAGAGTTCTGCTGTATCGTTGGTACTTCGGGTTCCGGCAAATCCACCCTGCTGAATATGCTGGCTGGATTGGAGAAGCCGACGAGGGGCGAGATTGTTATTGCCGGGGAGCATATGGAACAAAAGAATGAAGGACAGTTAGTGCTTTTTAGACAGGCACATGTTGGATTTATCTTTCAATCCTATAATCTGATGCAGAATATGACAGCAATAGAAAATGTAGCGTTGCCGCTCACGTTTCAAGGTGTAGACCGGAAAAAGAGAGAAAAGAGAGCAATTCAAATGCTGAAATTGGTTGGACTTGGCAAATATGCATTACATAGACCGGGGCAGATGTCCGGAGGCCAGCAGCAAAGGGTCGGAATCGCAAGGGCGTTGGTGGTAAATCCTGAGATTGTATTTGCAGATGAACCAACAGGTAATCTGGATTCGAATACTTCCATGGAAGTACTTCAATTGATGAAAAAAATTGTCAGAGAAAAGAACCAGACGATGGTTATGGTAACACATGACAATTATCTTGCCGGATTTGGAGACCGAATTATACATATACGAGATGGAAAAATACAACAGATTGAAGATAACAGACTTAAGCAAAAGATGCAGGAGGAGCAGAACATTGAAGACAACCAGAATTTGTAGAATCATTAAATTTATGATGTTATTGTTAATAACAGTAGCTACAGCATTTGCAATTCAAGATCCGAAGCCGGTGTATGCAGAAACCGTTTCCGTAAATGCTACAACCCTTTCCAATAGAGATCAGAGTGCGACAATTACGAACACGGATCGACAGACCGCATACGTTCTTATTCTGGAACATATGAATAGCATTAAAGCAATGTATGATCTGTCACAGGCAGCATCAGAACGTATGGATGCAGTGTTTTATCAGGCCAATGTGTACATCGCGAATACAGATATGACCGTTGGACAGCTGAGCAGTTATGTTGGTGAGGTGAAATCTGAGCTTTCGGCTTCCGTTGGAGATGCAGCCATTGCAAGTTCCACCAGTAAATTTCTGTTTTTGTGCAATGAAGTACCGGTAAGTAATGCAAAGTATGGGGAGAGTACTACGCTTGTGCTTTCACTGATTAACCTTGGCGTTGAAAATGTGACGGATGTCGTAATCACACCAACCGTTTCTACAAAAGCATCGGAGTGGCCTTTTGTTATTCAGACAGCGTCAGATGCAAGAATGATTACGTCTTTACCGGCAGCTTCTTCCGTAGAGGAATCCTATCAGAAACGACAGGATGTTTCCTGGGACTTTGTGGTATCTCCGGATGCAATGACGGGAACCTATGCGCTGACCTTCCATGTTCAGTACTATCGAAATGGTAATATTGAAGAGACGGATCTAAAAACTTACATTGATATTACCGGTGCACCGGGCAACGGCTCTTTAAGTGATGTGACAGATACGGAAGGAAATGTGTCTACTCCGCGTATTATCGTGACCGGTTTTACAACCGATCCGGGTGAAGTATATGCAGGAGATACCTTTAACCTGACGATATCAGTCCAGAATACATCAGATGATACAACGATATCCAACATACAATTTGATTTAAAGGCAGCGCAGGAAGGAAAGGACGATGAGACTACCTATGAAGCCTTTTTGCCAACCTCTGGTTCTGCAACAGTATATGTGGATTCTATTGCACCGGGGGAAACAACGGATATCAACATTGAAATGACAGCCAGAAGTGATCTGGCACAAAAACCATATGTTGTCACTGTGAGTGCCGCATATGAAGATGAAGAGAATAATCCCTATACTGCATCAACCAATGTCTCAATTCCTGTAAAACAGATTGCACGTGTGGATACCGGTGAAGCAGAAGTACTGCCGGAATCTGTTGCAGTTGGCAGCAGCGCTAATATTATGTTTAGTATCTACAACATGGGAAAAACAACATTATATAATGTTCAGGTCGCATTTGCAGGGGATACGGTAAGCGGAGGAAGCACTTTTATCGGTAAAATCGAACCGGGAGCAACCGGTAGTGTGGATGCCATGGTAGATGGTATTGCAGAAACAATGGATGATGGTATGATTACTGCGGTAATTACCTATGAAGACGAAGCGGGAAATGTATCTACTCTGGAAAAAGAAATTACGCTTTGGGTGTATCTGGAAGATTATGGCGCATATGATGATATGGAATATATGGATGAGGAAATGATGATGGAGGAAGAGCCTCAGGGATTATCAATTGCGGCAGTGATTGGAATTATTGTTGCCGGTGTGGTCGTCGTCGTAGTTGTTGTCCTCCTTATTGTGAGAAGCAAGAAGAAACGCAAGGCTGCTTTGGCAGCAGAATTAAGAGATCTTGAAGAAATTGACAATGATGATACAACGAATGTGTAAAGCATGACAATGGAGGCTTGAAAAATCAGTGAAAATACTAGATCTATTACGTATGAGTGCGGATAGCCTGCTAAAACGTAAGGTTAGGACAGTTCTTACCGTGCTTGGAGTTGTGATTGGTACAACATCAATCGTTGTAATGATATCTCTTGGTATTGGAATGAAGAATTCCATGTTAGAAGAGATGGAATCTTACGGCAATCTGCGGGCGATTGAAGTGTCGCTACCCGGGCGTTACAGCGATGAAAGCGGCGGAGAAACAGAAGAGAAATATCTGGACGATGCCTTGGTACAGACACTCTCTCAATTGGAGTATGTGGAATCGGTATCTGCAATACTACAAACCTCTGCAATTATCAGAGCAGGTAATTACGAATGCTATGCAAATATTCAGGGAATGAGTATTGAAGCAATGGAAACCATGGGAATTCCGCTGGGCGAAGGCAGCTATCCGACACCGGGCGATGAACTCAAATTTCTTTATGGTAATTGTGTCATTTCAGATTTCTATAATGCCAAAACAAATGTGTATGAGTACTGGGAGACTGGAACGCTTCCGGACATTAATCTGTATGCGGATCCGGTATATGTCATTTTTGATGTGGATAAGTATTATGCAGCAGGCGGAACGGATGAAAATGGACAGGCTATTCTGCCGCCTAAGAAATATATGGTCGATTCCTGTGGAATGGTGGAAGGCGGACCGGACGACTGGAATAATTATTGTTATTATGTCTACTGCGATATTGAAGCATTGAAACTTCAACTGCAAAGGGTGTTCAAAGGGGGCGTGATTCCGGGACAACCAATACAGAAATCAGGTAAGCCCTATAAAGAAATATTCTATACAACAATCTATGTAAATGTAGATGATATGGAGCATGTGACACAGGTACAGAATCTCATTACTGATATGGGATATGAAACCTATGCAGAAGCAGAGTGGATTGAATCACAGATGCAGGAAATGAATATTATTCAGGCTGTTCTTGGAGGAATCGGGGCGGTTTCGTTATTTGTTGCTGCAATTGGAATTACAAATACGATGATGATGTCAATCTATGAGAGAACGAAAGAGATTGGCATTATGAAGGTGATTGGCTGCAGAATCCGTGATATTCAGGTTCTGTTTTTGGCAGAAGCGGGATATATTGGATTGTTGGGAGGAGCTATAGGCGTAGGGTTAAGCTATGCTTTATCAGCATTGGTTAATCGTATTATCTCATCGAGTGATATTGGGATAACAAAAATCTCGCAGATACCAATTTGGCTGGCAGGAGCATCTGTTCTATTTGCAATATTAATCGGAATGCTTTCAGGACTGTTACCGTCAATTCGTGCAATGCGTCTTTCTCCACTTGCGGCAATTCGCTCGGAATAATATAATAGTATGGAGGCGGAATATGAATTTTATTGGAATTTTACAACCGAAATATACGGTCACATTTGTGGAGAGGGAGGAATCGCTTAAGGACACAGCGAAGATATTAAAGCAGAGTGGCTATACTACAATACCGGTCATAGATGATAATGGGAAATATCTTGGGACGGTGAGTGAAGGCGATATCCTATGGTATCTTTGGGAACATGGACTGAATGAATTCTCAGAGGCTACAGTAGAGACGCTCGTCAATGTGAGCCGGAATCCTTCGGTACAGGATACGGCAGATATTCGTACAATTGTCACTAGAATTATGGAACAGAATTTTTTGTGTATCGTAGATGACAGAGGTTGTTTTATAGGCATTATTACACGAAAAGATGTGATTGCCTACATGATGGAGACTGTCGAGGAAAAAGGAAAAGATGCCGGAATATAACCGGTTATTGGTAGTTTTATGGATGGAGTGATTCAAAAAGTTAATGTTTCATGTATAAAATGATGAAACATTCTTGTACATATCGTCGAAAAAATGTATAATATATCCTATGGATTTTGATAAAATATTTCCAATCTATAGGATATTTTATTTTGGGGTGCCTATGAAAAAGATGCCATTAAAGTCATTGTTGAGATTATTCCTGTTTGTGCCAATGCTTTTCTTTGCTGTTGCCGGTTTGCTTGTGGCTCTGGCTACAGGAAACCGTGTCGCACAGAACATGGGAGAACGACAATTAAATACTTCCTGCTATGCGTTTGAACTTGCGATGGAAGAAATCAGCGGTGTGTTTCGGATAGAAGAGGGAGAGCTGTTTAAGGGAGATACGAACCTGACAAGAAGCAATTATCTCTTTGATGACTTTCGTGCACAGGGCGGAATTGATGTAACATTGTTCTATGGTGATACAAGATACGCTACAAGCCTGATTTCAGCAGAAGGAGAACGACTGATTGGAACACAGTGTGATCCGGAGGTCTGGGAGACAGTCAAAAACGGAGGAAGTTATTTTACCACGGATATAGAGATAAATGATGAGAAGTATATGGGATACTACGTGCCCCTGTACCAGCCCGGCAATAATGAGATTATCGGTATGGTATTTTCCGGTATAGAGTCCAAAACAATCGTCCAGGCATTTATGTCAATTCTGAGCTATGTCATAATTGGTTATGTTATCATTACCGCTTTTCTGGTATTTGTTATTCTGAAACTGATGAAATTACTGCTTGGAACATTTACGGATCTGGAATATACATTGAGCGAAGTGGCAAAAGGCAATTTGGATATTGCAGTTGACGAGAAATATACCAGAAGAAAAGATGAGATTGGGAAAATATCGCAATCAACTGAATCCCTGGCAAAGAGTCTAAAGAATACGGTTACAAAGATTGCCGATGGTTCAGAGAGTATAAAGGTTTTTGCCGGTGATTTTGAAAATACATTTGTTGAAGTTTCAAAATCAGTAGAAAGCATGGATGTGGCAGTTGGAGAGATTGCACAGAGTACCTCCAGTCTCGCAGATGAAACGCAGACGGTGAATACGAATGTGGAGAGTATCGGAGCTGCGATTGATGAGGTGTGCAGGAAAACTGAAAACCTCAGTACAAATGCACAGAATATGACAGAATGCAATAACCAGGCAGATAGTACGATTTCTGAACTTGTATTAATGGGAGATAAAGTTGGTGCAGCAATTCAGAATGTATATGAGAAAGTGAATGCAACCAATGGTTCGGTAACGGATATTCAGGATGCAGCAGATGCTATTACAAATATTACCAATCAGACGAATTTGCTGTCACTGAATGCTTCAATAGAAGCGGCAAGAGCTGGCGAGCAGGGCAGAGGATTTGCTGTTGTGGCTGATGAGATTCGATCTTTGGCAGATCAGTCAGGAATATCGGCCAAACATATTACAGATATTTTGGATGCTTTATCCAGAAATTCTACGGAAAGTCTGAATACCATGAATGAAATGATTCAGATTATTCGAGAACAGAATGAGAAACTAAGAACAACACAACAGGTATTTTCAAAGCTTAATTCGGAAGTGGATGATGTTAACAGTGCAATTATTACAATAGCCAATAATGCAGAACAACTAAATGCCATGAGGGGCGAGATTATTACCAGCGTGAGTGTTTTGGCGGCCGGTTCGGAAGAGAATGCTGCATTAACACAGGAAGCGGCGGCGACCATGCAGATGATAGGACAATCAATAAAGGACTGCAGGGAAGCAACCATCAAACTGACACAAATGTCAGAAACCTTAGATGAAAGTGTTAGCATGTTTAAAAAATAATTGATAAAGAGCATAGAGCGGAAAGGTGTTTCCGCTCTATTTATGAAATGGGCGGACAAGACAACAGAAAGGCTGGATGAGATGCAGAGAGAATGTTCACTGGAAGATATTTCAGACGGCAAGAGATATCAGGGAGAAGATCTGGCAAAAGTTGACTGCCAGGACTGTGTGGGGTGTTCTGATTGCTGCCATGACATGGGGAATACCATAATCCTTGATCCACGTGATATTTATGAGTTAACAAAGGGTCTGCAACAGACCATGGAACAGTTATTGACTACGACAATAGAGTTAAATGTAGTTGACGGAATTATCCTTCCGAACTTAAAAATGCAGAAACAGGGGAATCAATGTGCCTATTTAAACGAAAAAGGACGATGCCGGATTCATGATATCAGACCGGGGATTTGCCGTCTGTTTCCTTTAGGAAGAGTTTATGAGAATGGTGGATTTTCTTATTTCCTTCAGGATAAAGAATGTAAAAGTAATCATCGCAGTAAAATCCGTATTCGTAAATGGATCAATCTGCCGGAATGGAAAACATATGAGAAATTTGTTCTGGCCTGGCACGATTATGTTAAGGCAACCATTGAGAGACAAAGGGAGGCGAGCGAGGAAGAAAAGAAACAGATATGTGTTAGACTATTAACTGTTTTTTTCCTAACGCCTTATCAGGAGCAGGATTTCTATGCACAATTTTTTCAACGAATAGAGAAAGAAAATGATTTGAATAACACGATGTAAAAGATAATGGGGAGAAAGCCGAATTATTTCGCAATTACACTAGAAAAAAGGATGCTGGATTAGTATAATAAAGGATAGGGTATTGGTCCCTTTCACAACAGCAATTAGGAGAAGCGGGAACGATTATGGAGATAGCAGAAATTGGTAAAATTTGTTTGCGATGCATGAATATCAGTGATGATGTTGGAATCTGCCCTTATTGTGGAAGAGAAAAAGAAGGGCAGCTGACATGGTCAAAGGCTTTGGCACCGGGAACAATTCTTAATAATAAAATACTGATTGGAAACATCCTCGGGAAGGGTGGGTACGGAATTACCTACATTGGTTACGATATGCTTTTGGAATATCGTGTGGCAATTAAAGAATTTTTCCCGGATGAGATGGTTGACAGAGCAGAGGATGGCAAGACTGTCCTTGTTTTGGATGAAGTAAATGATGAGGAATACCAGAAAGAAACAACGGCTTATCTGCGTGAGGCCAGAGTACTGGCAGAATTCTCGAAATTCCCGGGAATTGTAGCAATCAAGGATATGTTTTATGAAAATAACACCGGATATTTAATTATGGAATATCTTCAGGATGGTAATCTTCGTAAGTACATTGACAGTCATGGCGGATGGCTTGGTGTGTCTGAATCACTTGAGTTGATGGAACCGGTAATTAATATTCTGGGACGTCTGCACAAATCCGGATTAATCCACCGGGATATCAGCCCGGATAATATTATGATGGATGAGGATGGCAGTGTTAAACTAATAGACTTTGGTGGCTCCAAAAAGGTAGGCCTGAATAATCAACAGGTATTCCTTGGAAAATGGGGATTTGCACCTTTGGAACAAATGCTTAGCAAAATATCGGAACAGGGACCCTGGACCGATATCTATGGTATCTGTGCAACATTATATTGTATGATGACAGGAGATGTTCCGCCGTCCTCATATGAGCGGAATGAGAAAGATGAAATTATCGATATTGCGCAATATACGATATCGATTGATCGTAAAGTTTCAGCAGCGATTATGAAAGGTTTATCAATGCAACCGGAACAGCGGCAGCAAAGCATTGATGAGCTTTATAAGAGTCTGTACGGTGTTTATCCGGATGAGCGGAATATTCCGGGAGCAAAGGAAAAAGAGGAAGAGGCAAAAGTATTACTTGACCGTAATCAGCGTGTGTGGTTTGGAGAATATCCAATGAATGAGGTTCTTGGTGCACAGGTAACATCGGATTTGATTTATGGAGACTATGATCAGGATAATGTCGCAGTGATTGATGGTGAGAAGTATCTTAGAATGCCAATCATCCGAGAGGGTTCTGCAGAGAAAGATATTCTGGGAGTGATGAAAGGAAAGCAGGAACCGGAGATTTCAGGATATCGTTATTTCAAGTTTAATCTGTTGCCATGGAAAATCGTTGAGGAAAGAGGAAAGCGTATTACGTTACAATCAGAATATACAATTGATTTCAGACCTTACGATCAGGAAAAATATATGCGCATGTCTGATAAAGAAGTTTCGAAGATTAAGACTGGAATCTTTTGGGAGAAGAGTAAAATTAGAGAGTGGCTAAACAGTGTATTTGTAAGAAGGGCATTTACCCCGGCAGAACGGTTGAAATTACAGGTGACTGCTGTGAATACTCCAGTATCTGCACTCTCGGATAATACAACTTATGACAAGGTTTATATACCTTCGATTGATGAAATCTGGTACGGATATGATGCCAATATTGCTTTGATTCGTGGTAAAAAGAGAGCGAAAAGAGAGATGGATGAAGCACCATGTTCACAGTATGTAGCAGCGCTGGCCAATGGGATGTTACAGCATGGAAGTTATGGATTACGTTCCAGAGGTCACATTGATGTAGATGATTCTTATCGATGTCAGGAAGGCTACGAAGGTCATGCTTTAGTTGATAATAAACTGGGAAAGTGGCAGCTTAATCAGGGGATGGGGATTCGGCCAATCATTTGTATTGACACTGAGGATATTGAGAATATGCCGTAGAGTAATGGCGATTTTTCAGATGATAAACAAGGAAAAGGTAATTTGTTATGAGCACTTATGTATTAAGTGATATTCACGGACAGTACAATGCATATATGAAGATGCTGGATCAAATCCATTTTTCAAAAAAAGACTTTCTTTATGTCCTCGGAGATGTGATTGACCGTGGACCGGATGGCATTCGGATTATTCAGGATATCATGACCAAAAAAAATGCAGAACTGATTATGGGTAATCATGAATTTATGCTTTTGAATGCGATTGATTATCTAAGAGACAGAGAAAACGGAATTGATGAAGCAAGAAAGAATTCGGATGGTTTAAATCCATTTGAATTATGGATTCATCCCTGTAATGGTGGAGAAGGAACTTGCCTGGAATTCTTAAGTCTGCCTGTAGAAGTACAGAATTCGCTTCGTGATTATCTGAGAACATTGTATTTGATTAAAAGAATAAAAATCGGCACCAAGACCTATCATTTGTCGCATTCGTATTCGCTCAAGAAACCATTTGGCAAAGAATTATCCTTTGCGAAGGCTACTGCGGAACAGACAGAAGAGATTGTTTGGGAGAGTCTGTTTGACAAAAACAAGAGTATTTTCTGGACTGAAAAACCATTTGCCTATGTAAAGGACATTTATGTGTTTGGCCATATTTTCACACAACGATTGGGGCAGATGAACGAAAAGGGTAAGGGATATATTTATAAGAGCGATGATTATCGTGGCTATAAGATTATCGATGTTGACTGTGGTATGGCACTGAATGGAAGATCAAGTCAATTAGGATGTATCTGTTTGGAGACCGGAGAGGAATATTATGTTCCGTTGCTTGAGGATTAGTAAAGAGGTGTGACTTAGTGAATCTGTTTTCAGACATTGAACCGGAAGAAATAAAGAAAATGCTTGCCTGTTCTAAAGCAAGCAGGAGAGAGTTGTCTGCGGGAGAGTATGTTTTTCAACAAGGAGAACACCCGCAGATGATTTTTTTGTTAGAAGAAGGGGATGTTGCTTTGGTAAAAGATTTTGCTTCAGGACGTCGTAACCTTCTTTATCATGTGTCGGAGAATGAGATCTTCGGAGAATCTGTTTTGTTTGCGGAAATGTCACATTACTGGTATGATGCAGTTACGATGAAACCCTCTACAGTATTACATATTCCGTGGAAATTTTTTTATGGATTTTGTGAGAAGGCATGTGGACATCACCAAATGATTACACGAAATCTGATTACAATTTTGGCAGCAAAGAACTGCAATATGACGAAGAAATTGCATTTACTGGGCTCGACCAATCTAAAGGAGAAAATCGCAATCTATCTGCTGGAGAACAGTCATGAGAATGCAGAAGTGATTTTATCCCTCAATCGAGAGAATCTTGCTGATTTTATTGGAACAACAAGACCATCGCTCTCAAGAGAGTTAATGAATATGCAGGCAGAAGGGTTGATTGAGGTCTCCAAGGACAGGATCAAAATTATAGATCGGGATACTTTAGAAACTTTATATTAAAAAATCATATTATGTAACAATTGTTACGGATTAAAATGCAAATATTTTCTATAATAAGACCATAACAAAACAACAAAGAATCAAAACATAAAGGAGGTCTTGATTATGAAAGAAAATAAAGCGCAGGTTGATAATTTAGTATCTTTATTAGATGGATATGCAACAAAAGGTGGACATCATCTAAATATTAATGTATTGAATCGTGATACTTTGTTGGATGCACAGAAGCATCCGGAGAAATATCCACAGCTGACAATTCGTGTATCCGGTTATGCGGTTAATTTTATTAAGCTGACACCGGAACAGCAGGCGGATGTTATCTCCAGAACATTTCACGAAGCTGTTTAGTACACACCCTTTTAGATGACCTTAGGGGCATTCTGGAACAGGGAGAATACAATGGTTCAGGGAATTGTAAAGTTATTTATTAAAAATTATGAAGATATACAATCAGAAGAAGTGCGAAAAAGATATGGTTTTCTCTCAAGCATTATTGGGATTATCTTGAACCTTCTTCTGTTTGCGTTAAAATATGGAATGGGTGTTTTGTCAGGCTCAGTTTCTATTATCTCAGATGCATTTAATAATCTGGCTGATAGTGGGAGCTGTGTACTGACTTTGTTTGGTTATAAAATGGCAGCAAAACCTGCAGACAAAGATCATCCCTTTGGGCATGGAAGAATGGAATATCTGATCTCCCTTTCAGTAGCAGCAATCATTATGGTAGTTGGCTTTGAATTGCTAAAAACTTCGGTTCAGAAAATAATAACACCAGAAAAGATAACCTTTTCCTATATCGTACTTGGGTCTTTACTATTGTCAATAGCGGTCAAATTCTGGCTTTCCTATTTTAACAAATCTCTTGGTAAGAGAATTCATTCCACTGTTATGATTGCTACGGCAACAGACAGTGCCAACGATGTTATTGCAACCCTGGCAACGGTAGTGGCACTTGTAGCATCGCTGTTTACGAAGCTGCCGGTAGATGGTATTATGGGATGCGTTGTATCAATATTTATTCTGGCATCCGGTTATGGAATGATAAAGGACACGGTCGATCTTTTGCTCGGCAAACCGGCAGATAAGGAAATCATTGATCAATTAAAAGCAATACTGCACGAGAGTAGTATCACGATGGGACTTCATGATATCATCATACATAGTTATGGACCTGGTGTAACCTTTGGAAGTGTGCATGTGGAAGTGGACAGCCTGGGTGATATAATGAGTATTCATGATGCCATTGATGAGCTGGAGAAAAAGGTATATGAACAGCTGCATGTTATCCTGACGGTTCATATGGATCCTGTAGAGGCAGATAATCAGAAATTAAATGAGGCCAAGGTCATGTTGGGAGAAATCCTGTCGCAGATAGATGAGAGTCTGTCTTTTCATGATTTGCGTATTGTTGCAGGACCGACACATACGAATTTGATTTTTGATATTGTTGTACCGTTTCAGTCAAAACTGTCAGAAGATAAAATCAAGGAAGCATTGAATCGAAAACTTGCAGAGAAGGAAACCGTATATTATGCTGTTGTTAATATTGACAGAGAATTTACATAGCTTAGAAAATAATATATTTGAAGGGAATTGAACGCATAAGATGGAATTGGATATACTATATTTTATGATGTTGGGGTCTAAACTAAGTTTAAACTAACCCCATTATTCTTTAGCACCTTGAAAAAATTATATTTTGTAGAATAATCTGGTGATTTTATCAGTATAGAGCATCTATACAGACTGTTTCTTCTTGCATTTTTAAGCAATTACTGGATTTTGGGCATAGTGACCCAAACCCTTCCTGAAATTAAAGAGTTTTTTGAAATTCATTGCTGCAACTTTACACCCAAAGAAGAACTTTCCACGTTGTTTTCCTCGTGGCATCTTTTCAAGATGATAGTTCATTCGAAGATTGGAGGGAACTGTTTCAACTCCATTACGCAGTCTGGCATAATTTCTGAACTCTTCGCCCTGCATTTTTCGCTGCGTCTTTGCTCTCTCAGAAGCTGTCTTGGATGTGATGATTTTACTGACTCTTTTGAAAACCTTTGGCTTACACTGATTTTTATATGGACAGTTTGCACAGAGCTCTCTAGGGAAGGAAACACTGCATTGACCACTTGGTGTCATATAAGTGCAGCTCTTTGGCTCATGACCTGACGGACAATAAAGAACCTTTGTACCTTCCGCGTTAAATTCAAACTCTGCCATGATATCTGCAGTATCTCTTCCCGTAAGGCTTGTGGTAATAAGGTTAACATTCTTTTCCTTCGCCAGTGATTGGTTTTCCGTTCCGCTGTATGCACCATCTGTTACAAGAATAATTTTTTCATCCTGTTTTTCCATCTTGCCAAGATGGTCTTTTAGAAACTGGCTGTCACTATGAATGTTCTGTTCATACTGATACTCTGTTACAACAGAACCGCTTTCACCAACAGATTCTTCCAGATTTGCGACATATCCACGGTGTTCCTTATTTGCCTTTTTGCGGAAAGTTGCTTCTGAATCAGATGGATTCTGTAAAGCAGTTGCATTCATGATTCCATCTTCCTTGGTCAAAAGCCTGCGCTTACTATTCTCCATGATGGTCTGTTCCGAAATGCAACGGATAAACAGTTCATATTCCGTGACATTTTCAAAATCACTGTTGCAGATTTCAATCAGTTTATCTGCGTCATCAAGCAATACCTGAACTCTTGACTCAGAATCGGTGCTGCGTTGATGATAGATGACTCTGTTGAAGTCATTGGGATCACAGTAATGCATGAATTTCTCTGGAAGAATGTCCGGTTGTTTTTCATTCAGATACGTCACCAGTTTTGCAATACAGGTGTAAAGCAGTTCCATCCTGCTCAGCTTACGTATATTCGATTCAATCATCATGGAATCCATACGTCTGACACGACCGTTTATATTCATCAGTTTTGCAATCTTGCAGCTCAGGTCTTTGACACAATCATGATAAAGGTCAACGTTATAAAGCTTCTCGTAATCATAGCATCTCTTACGGAAACGGCTGAGTGATTTATCACTCAGAGGCTGTTCTTCAAAGCTTGTCGTTTGAAGGGCATACTGAAGATGAAGATCCAGCATGAGATTCTCCACCATCTCATCATCAGAATAGTCAAAAAGTTCCTTGATGATGAGTGCACCAACAGTGACGTTGACAGGAGCATTTGGTCTGGATGCTTTGTCGCTGTATAATACAGCAAACCTTTTTTCATCGATTGCCGGAAATATCTCATCAGCAAATATCTTTGCCCATGATTTTTCCAATGCTTTCTGTTCCCTGACCGTAAGACCTGAGAAGCTATCAGTGAAAGATAACTGTTGACAATTGTTTTCTTTGAATGACATAGAGATTACCTGCTTTCCTAAGTTATCTCTATTATACTATAGGCAGTTGCTTCATGCAGGGAATAACTACAAAATATATAAATTTTTCAAGGTGCTAAAGTGGGGCTTTTGACCCCAATATCATAAAAATAACAATAATAATATAAGATGGTATTAGAATCGCGGGAAAACGTTTTCTGAAAAACCCTTTTAAGTAATCTTTCTTGCTCTTATAACTGGTAAACAGACCATATCCGGAGAAAAAGAAGAATGCTCCTACAAATCCAACTCCAAAAGTCTCCAGCAAAGATACAATACCGGCCTCAGAAGCTCCAACCTTTTGTGTCAAATGATGCAGAATAATCAGTACCGAGAAGAAACCCAGAATACCCTTCGATATAGATAAAGATAATACATCCTCATGCCAGCCGGTTCCACCATCACCAAACCAACCAACAGTCTCGTGCTTCTTACCCACAATGCGATTAGCTTTCCCAATATAAGTCACACCACAAATCAAAATATATACAAGAGGTATCAGAAGTACCCACATAGAAAAGCTGAAATTAGCAAGCTTTGCTAACCATGTTCCTTCTGCAGAATCTTTTCCGGTATTCGTTGCATCCCCCGCCACCATATTCTCCATAAGCGGGTCAAACATATTTCTTCCGGCATCTTCATAATCCGCACGGCTTAATGGCGAATCACTCATTACATAGCAACGGCTTTCTATACAATATCCATTGATAATGGTAACATAATCCAAGACACCATCGAACTCTTTATAATTCGAAGCTTCTCTGCTATAGCTCGTGATTAAGAAGGTATTACCACCAATTTCTGCATACTCCATCTGCATATCCGTGGCTTCCTTAAAATCTTCTTCATAAGTAAGGCGAACCGTCATCCAATCCATAAGCAACTGTCGTTCCTCTTCTGACGCATCTGAAAGAGATGTTACTGTCATGAAGTCCGCTTTAGGCTGACGTTTATCCTTTGGATCTCCTCCTTGTAATACTACTTCTCCCGGTGTTGTGGAAACATTGGTCAATACAAAAATTTCCTGTGCTACATTCTGCTCCGGTGCCAGGGCAAGAAATTGCATATTACTCTCTTTCAAATATCTTGTTGCCCATGACGTCGTACTATCTAAAAAATATCTTGAATATGTTTTTGGTGTAGAAAAACTGATATCTGCTGAATTCAAGTATGTAATTACACCATTTCGTATAGAAGCTGTCTTTCCAAGACTGGATAACTCTTCTCCACTAAAGTGTCCTGTTATCATAATTGCAAACACAGTTAAAACCAATGCCGGAAGTATTAGAGACAACTTCCATTTTACCAATACCTTCATTTGTAACCCCCGTTCTATTATCCATTGCGCCCAGATGAACTATCGCTATTTTCCGTAAAACATTAATACCGTATTGCGAATGGACGGTTTAAATACCGTATCATGTGTATTATCCGGAATAACTTCATAAGTTAATGACAAGCCTGCATAATTACGACTATAAATCAGTTCATCAAAATCTTCGATTGCCGTGATAAAGGGAGCGCTTTCTTCTCCACCTACTGTAACATAGACATTGGCCTGTAGAGTCTGGCTTCTTTCATAGTATTCTTCTTCAAAGGAATATAAGTTTTGAGTTCCCGTATATGCCTGTAAAGAAGGACTTCCGATATAATAATTCGCAAATGTATTCTTGCCAATGGTATCACTATGGAACAATGCATAATAAGCCCAATATCCACCATAGGAATGTCCTGCCAGCGTCATATTGTCCGGTGAAATGGAATAGTTATCTTCAAGATACGGAATCAGATTATCAACAATAAAATGTAGATAACTCGTCGGATCCTTAACCAGATCGCGTTCCCTGATGGTTCGATAATCATATCCATTCGGATAACCGATACTGACAAGAATAATATCCTCAATCTCTCCGTTCACCATCATACTACGAAGTTGTGGATGATCACTCAGCCTCCAGACACCATCTGTCATCACAAGCATCGGATATTGAGTGTCTTCATTATAGTTAGGCGGAAGCGAAATGTGAACTACAAAGGTATCATCTATTTCTTTATCATAGATTGATATTTCATTAATATATTCTGCACATTCCGGATCCATTGTAACAACCTCTTCATAGAATTCATGATCCGGAGATAACTTGCCAACACTAATACTATCCAGTTCTTCCTGTAAAATTTCTTCTGCATAATCTTTCTCTTCTACAATTTCAGGCGCAAATGCCGCCGTTCGGTCCGGTCTGTTGTTCTGTACTACATCCGCGGATGCTGTTGCATCGGCAGACACGGCTGTATCAACAGATACCGTAGTATTCGCTGATGCTGACCGATCGGTTCCACATCCTGAAATAATTGTTACTACCAAGGTAACTACCATTAGATTTACTATTCTCTTCTTCATTGCTGCCTCCATTTCTACTTCTTTTCCAATACCAACATTTTCACTTTATTTATTACTATCGCTACCAGAATTGTGGCCACAATTACTAATGCGCAATATACATTATAGCTGTATTTCGTTCCGATTCTTACAAATGCTGTCATAAATACTTTTTCCAATAGAATCATTTCCAACGAAATCTTTCCGAAAAATTCCAACGCTTTGTTATTGATCTCCACTTTCAGCAGAATTAACAACAATAGAATCACAAAAGAGATTACCATAGGAAGTTGTACGGATAATGTTGTAATTTTGTCAACGTATCCTTTATAATTCGCATACTCGGTCCAATAACCACCTGTGCTGATAAGCGTAACCGTACCAGCAAACAATCCGTAAAATAATATTGCATCAACAGCAAGTAATACCCAGTATAATTTCTGTGCCATAACACGAAGAGGTTTCCGGAATCTTGCAATCAACATACCAACAAGCATAAGTGGTGTTGTATTATACCACCATTCTCCTTTGAACCAGTAGGCTCCCTGTAATCCCGCCTTCTCGTGACCAAGAAAAAAACTTACTGTCATCATTATTAGGACAAATAAAGTCATCAGAAAATATCTAACCCATTCCTTCTTCACGAATCTGAAAAGGAGGAAAAATACCATATATAAAATCATAATTTCCACTGCAAACCACATGTGGTCATTGAGTAAAAACAGTCCAAAAAATGCCTGTACTAAGGTTCCTACCGAATACTGATTACCACGTAGTAATGTGGTGAACATAAATGCATAGTTACAAATAAAGAATGGTACCAAAACAGTAAACACACGCCGTTTTACAAATGTATCCAGATAATGCTCTTTCGTCTCACTACTGATAATAAGTCCATAACCGGAACAGAAGAAGAAAAATCCCACAAACAGTACACCCAGATTCTCAAAGAACCGCAATCCGTTATCATAAGCCGGAAGATATCTGACCTGCAGTGCCAGATGATGCACCAGAATACAAAGTGCAAAAAAACCCTGGATTCCTTTTGTCACACGAAGCGGCAAAGCGTTTTGCACAAATTGTCCCGGTTTTGCACATCGTGCCCCAAACAGAAAGATTATCAGTAAAATAATTATGTAAATCCATGTTATCCAGTTCATCAAAAGTCCTCCCCTTCGAAGCTGCGTTCCAATATCAATTGATACTCTTCCATTGCTTCGCTGTCTCCATACTGTCTGTTATCCAACAGTAATTGTTCGAGTGCAGCCTCCGGATTGACGAAGTATAGTGTGCCTTCTCTTTCCTCCGTTTGATATGCAGTATTGGCATTTTCCTCTACACGCGGAAAACTTTCCCCGGAATGCTCAGTCTGACTCCGGAAATTTATTATATTTAAAAGAAATGAAATTAAGAACATCACAACAACACAACAGAACAAAAAAGCTGATTTACTTCTTGCATGTCTGCTCGCAATTTCCTGATCTGATATAATAAGGGAACTATCCACCACTTTTTTGGCTTCTTCTACAGTAAGAGAAGCGTCTTCTCTAATTCGCTCCCCCTGCAAAAGTTCCAATACACTAACCTTAAGAACTTCTGCCATCGGTTCCAGCATGGAAATGTCAGGGTAACTCAACCCTCTCTCCCATTTCGACACTGCTTTATCTGTCAGGCATAATTTCTCAGCAAGTTCTTTCTGTGTCATACCCTGTTCTTTTCGAAGAGCTGCTACAAAACTTCCAAGTTTTTCCTTGTCCATCTGATATCCCTTTCTTCCCTCTCAACATAACATTGATTTCCCTTTTTACTCAACCGACCATCAGTAGAATATTATTTTAGGATACACTATTTCAAAAAAAATAGGAATCCACCAACGGTAGATTCCTTGTAATTTCTAAGTGTTTGGCATTTGTTACTACAATACCCCCTAAAATCTAGTAGAATATATGTCCACCGATCTGGATACCGGTAATCCCCTCTATCGGAGTCCTGAAATAGACACAGGCTCCTACATTGGTCGACCCACTCATCGCAGCATCTGCTGCCTGATAACAGCTTTCTGTTGCACGATTCTCTGCCAAAGCAAGTGCCAGATGACCATTGGCAACTGGTGAGAACTGTCTGTTTTGATAGATTACACCGGTAACAGTCCCCGGATAGACCGCACTCAGCACACGGTTAACAACGACTGCACCAACCGCCAATTTGCCTTCATACGATTCGCCACCGGCTTCACAATAAATCAGATTCGCCAGAAGATATCGATCGCCTTCTTCAAATGCTACCTGAGAGACATCTCTCCAATCAGATTCACTTGCCAGCTGTGACATGCGAAGTTCTTCTTCATACTGTGCCTTAATTGCTTCATACTCCGCATTGGCTGCGGCCGCTTCTGCTTCTTTTCTATCACATTCCTGTTCATAGGCATCTGCCTCTGCTTCGACAGCATCGATTGTATCTGCCGTGGAGGTAATATTGGCAGCTGTATCAGTGATCAGACCGGCGACCTGTTCCTGTTGCGCAACCATATCTGCACGCATGGTCTCAAGATCTGCCATTTCCTGCTCTAATGTGGCCTCCTGAACGGTTATCTCTTCCTCCGTTGCAATATATTCCTCCAGCATTCTTCTGTCATATGCTGATAATTGTTCGATATAGTCTGCATAATTCAAAAATTCTCCAAAGCTCTGAGCGGAAAACAGTATGTCCATATAGACAGTATCTCCACGCTCATACAGAAACTGGATTCTCTCTTTCATGCTGTTGTATTGATTCTCTCTTGTAAGTTTCGCCTGTTCTAATGCAACCTGTGTCTCCAGGATCTCTATCTCCTTTATGTCAATCTCACTTTCCAGCACAGCGAGATTATCTGCTACCAATTGAAGATTTTCATTTAATGCTGCCATCTGTCCCTGATAAGTATTCTTGGCTCCCTCGAGATTGGCAAGGTTGGCCTGTGTCTGGGCAAGCTCCTGTTGTGCTGCTGCCAGTTCTGCTTCCTTTTCCTCTTTCTCTGCTTCCGCTTCTTCAAGCTGTTCTTTGGTATCTGAGGTTGCCAATGCAGAAACAGGACAAGTAGCCATCGCAATTACGATGGCCATGGTACCCGCACCTATTCTCCTTTGTAATTTCTTCCAAAGCCATGACTTTCTCATGATACTTCCACGCTCCTTACAGCTTCATTCGAATCTCTCTTTGGGTTGGTTTGTATTCATAGTACTTCACACCGGCCGCATCAAACAATCTCTTTGCCGCCAGATTAGACGGTGTTCCGTCATACTTATTATCCCGATAAATCACCGTCTTTATTCCTGCCTGAATAATCGCTTTTGCACATTCATTGCAGGGAAATAAGGAAACATACAGCTTGGTTCCTTCTAACGATCCACCACGATAGTTCAAAATGGCATTCAATTCACTGTGTGTCACAAACGGATACTTTGTATCCAGTTCATCACCCTCCCGTTCCCAGGGAAAATCCTCATCACTGCAGCCATTGGGAAATCCATTATATCCCATGGATAAAATCTTATTCTTATCACTGACAATACAGGCTCCTACCTGCGTATTGGGATCTTTCGAACGCATCCCGGACAACATGGATACCCCCATAAAATATTCATCCCAGCTAATGTAATCTGCTCTTTTCATGTAACCCCTCCATAATATAATTCACTTTTGTATTTCTATCTTCAAAGAACTGCTTAGTCCTCCATCTGACTGATTCGTCTGCTGTGCTTCTCTTCTTTCGAAAAATCTGTTGTTAAGAATATCTCCGTAATCGTCTTCGCCATATCAACACTAATTTCTTTAGCTCCCATCGCAAGCACGTTGGAATCATTGTGTAAACGTGTCATCGTTGCGGTATGCTCATTATGGCAGAGTGCACAGCGAATACCCTTGATCTTATTGGCAACTATACTCATGCCGATTCCCGTTGTACAGATGACAATTCCTTTCTCAGCCTTGCCATCAAGAACTTCCTTAGCAACTGCTTTGCCATATTGCGGATAGTCACAGGATTCCGTCGAATAACAACCACAATCTGTAATCTCGTATCCTTTCTCCTGTAAAAATCCTTTGATGATTTCCTTTAACTCAAATCCACCATGATCACATCCCATTGCTACTTTCATGCCTTTACTCCTCCTGCCTTTTTGGGTAGTGTCAAATTTCACTACCTATTTTATTGTTTTAACCTTGATTATCAGGGAGTTTATAATAAAAAGAGCACTCCCCCCTTTTTTTTGATATAATGTCCTCGACTAAAAATCCAAGATATCGAAAGGAGCAAATGCT
>JAKQFQ010000084.1 GCA_029558315.1 Bacillota bacterium | reverse complement strand
GTTTGAAACTGTTGTATACTCTTAATCATAGAAAGCTCCTTCTCTTGTCTCAGATTTTTTCTTGTCGCTAAAATCATAACACAAGATGGGAGTTTTCTTCTTTTGTCTATTTAATTTTCCTACAAAAACTTTACACTAGCTTCAATATAATTGCATACCTACCATGCAAGTGTTTTGTGAAATGGCCCATTTAAAGCAAAATAGTATGCTGCCATCTGTGCTCTGGATGAAAATTCTTCTGTTTTCAGCAGTTCTTTTACTTCCTCTCTCGAATACAGTGCTGCAGCAATTTCCTCATTGGCAGAAGTATGTGATGCAATGGTGCCTTCTACCTCGACAAATGCTATACAGGTCTTGATATCGGATATCGCCACTGCCGAATAACAGGGATTCAATACATCAATAATCCGTTTCACACTCAGCCCCGTTTCTTCGTAGAGTTCTCGTTTCATGCACTCATCCATGGTTTCGTTGGGTTCTATAAATCCGGCACACAGATTATAGATTTCTTTATTAACCCCCATTCTGAATTCTTTTAACAGTAAAAGCTTGTCCTCACAGAATGCAACAATCGAAACTCCACTTAATTTGCATCCTAGCTGGTCAGGTTGTTCCATATCATTACGGCTGACAATCTCATAGACCTTTTCGCGTCCATCCCTGTTTTCGTAGGTCAACTGATAATTCTTCAAATACTTTCCATTGGCAATTTTTCTCATTCCTAACAGTTTCAATTTCATTTACTCCTTTAATTTTCTATAACAATCCAAGAAATGCTCCGAGATTACCTCTCTTTCCCTGGCTCTTTCTATGCGAAAATAATAATGTATCGTTACAGGCAGTACACAGTCCGGTAACTTCAATATGCTCCATTGGCACACCGGCATCAAGCAGAACCTGCCGATTGGCGGCCCACAAATCCACCAGATACTTTCCATTCTCCTTCGGTATTACAATTGTGTTATTTATCGTCCGCTCTGTCTGTTGGAATTCGTTCCTAAATTGTTCTGCAACATCTTCGCTAACCTCATAACAGGAACGACAGATTGAAGGACCAATTGCCGTTACCAAATCCTTCGGATCTGTTGAAAATTCCTCTTTCATTTTCTGCACCATGGAAAGTCCCATTCGCTGCACCGTGCCGCGCCATCCGGAATGTGCCAGTCCAATTGCCTGATGCACCGGGTCTACCAAAAACAGCGGAACGCAGTCCGCAAAATATGCTGTAAGCACAATTCCTTTCTCATTGGTAACCAGCCCATCAACATCCACAAAGCTCTTTTCCCTGGTGACACCATTGCCTCGATCCGCACTTCCAACACGCCTTACATTCGTTGTATGTGTCTGGTAGGTCGCCACCATATCCTCCATGCGACAATTAAGGATCTCTGCTATCCTCCGGTAGTTCTCCCGTACACAATCCGGATCGTCTCCTCTGGTATAGCTTAAATTCATACTTTGAAGACAGCCTTTGCTTACACCGCCCAGTCTGGTACTGAACAAATGTCTTACCAGCCCGGTATTCTTCAAACTCGGAAACTGTAAATATTCTACCTCATTTTTATGAAATATCTGCGGAACTTGGGTCCCCTGATAGTAATACTTTTCCATGCCTTCTCCTACTGCCTGTTAATTCTGAAACAGAAATGCATTTTCGACCTGTCGAATAGTGCCGTCTCCGTAAATGCCAATCACATCAAACCGACATGCTTTCTCCTCCATAGCGTAATTTCTTGCATAGTGCACTCTTGCTACCCGACATATCTGTTTTTGCTTTCTGATGTCCACCGCTTCTAGGGGGTCTCCGCATTGATTATTGGCGCGATATTTAATTTCTACATATACAATCCATTGATTCTTCATGGCAATAATATCGATCTCCCCATAGGAGTTGCGATAATTCTGTTCCAATATCTGATATCCATGCGCCACCAGATAGGATGCCGCTAATTCCTCATATTGCGTTCCAATCCTTCGTTTATTCAAATAACTCTACCTCTTAGCCTGATCCATCTTTTCTTTGATTTTGTCCATGGCATCAACAAAAACCAGTATCTCAGCTACAACTTCATATAATTCCGGAGGAATCATATCTCCGATTTCCAGCCTTGAAAGGGTATCAGCCAGTGCCCCATCCTGATGAACCGGCACTTTTGTTTCCTTGGCCTTTTCAATGATTTTATCTGCAAGCACACCCTGTCCTGACGCAATAACACGTGGAGCCGAATCAAGCGGATCATACTCAAGCGCAATCGCCTGCTTTTTCTTATTATTCTCTTTCATCATTTCCCCCTCTATGCACGCATATCAAAGCTCTGCTTTGATATGACTTTCTGTGGAATGCTTTGAACGGGTTCCTTTCTGCTTCCTTGCGTCAGATTCTCCTGTAAAGCCATCTCTGATGATACCTGATAGCCTCTCTTTTCCAGTCGTTCATTTAATATATGAATATTCTGACCAATGAAATCCAGCATTTTCTCATTTGCCAGATAGAACTTGGTCGAAACTTTTTTACCTTCACTCATTGTGGCATAAACATCAACCATTCCAAGATGAGCCATATCCAGGTGCAGCATTGCACTGACGTTCCCGTCCTTTGCGGCAAGATTCTTCTTGTTTGTATAAACATAAAGATCTCCTGTCGTATCCTGTCCTGACATTTTCAAAGGAAGCTGAATATATGCAGCCATCTGATTCATCTGGTTCATAAAATTCAGATTCTGATTCATTTGACTTAAGTTCGAAGATAGCGTTGTCTGTGTGATTGGCAGTTGCGCAAGCAGCGAAGTCAATGCTTTGGTCTGTGTAGTCAGCCTTTGATAGAGATTCTCGATATTCTGCTTCTTCTCTACAGCCTCCGGTTGCATCATCCAGTTTTCCCTAATCCCCTGCTTTATCAGCTCCATGAATTCGCTCTGTCCAAATAATTTCTGCATTCCAAGCTGCAGTTCGCTATGCTGCTGTGGTGTAATAGAAGACGCCTGTTCTAAATATACGTTTGCCAATTGCAGCAATTCCTTACTGCTCATTGGTTGTTTTGCAATTCTATCCACCAGTGCTTCCGGCGCATGCGCTTCCTGGAGCATACGAAGTATTGTATTTTTAACCTGTTCCTCAGGAGATTGTGGTTCTAAAGATTGTGCTTCCAACGATTGTGTCACTAAAGATTGAGACTCCAAGGATTGTGCCACTAACGACTGTGTCTCGGTGCCTTGTAGCTGCAACATCTCAGCCTTCCCAGCGGTCTTACTCTCACCTAGAGTATCTGTCGGTTGATTCTCGTTTACCGTAATCTGTTCCTTAAAAAGTTCCATAAATTGATGCAGGTCTTTTATAATTGCCTGAAAACTCGTCTGCATACCAGTCTGTGTATTCCAAAGACTATTATTCTCAGTAGCTGCTGCATTGATTTCAGTAAAAGAAAGCGGCAAAGGGTCCATAATATCCTTGGTTAGCAGCCCTGTCAATTCCTTCATAAACTGCATTGCTTCCTGCGGGTGGTCCTTTGCAAGCAGCTCCTGATAGGCCTTGGGCAGCTCATTCATAATCTCATTCATACCACCGACAATCTGATTTTCATAATTTGTAAATGCCTGAAATTGTTGAATCGAATCATGATTAACCTCAATTCCCATTTTGGTCATCTCAACAATCTCGTTCGGTTGTGCTTTCGGAAATGAATTGATTAGATGGTACATATCACCAAGCGAATTTTTATCAATTGGCATACCTGCATCCATCATCGCTGATGTCATGGAGAGGGTATCATTTGTGACAGCCATATTAGCTGCAAGAAGCGCTTTGGATGCGGTTGAATCCTGCGTCAGATTGGTATAAAGCGGTGAAAGAGTCACCTGTTGATTAGAGCCGGTCTTAACCTCAAAGGAAACAAATTGTCCTTTGCTAAGGTCCATTGCGCTGTCCAGTTTAGCATTCACATAGCTGCCATTTCCCAGATCAATCAAAACCTGATTTCCATTCAGTCCAACAATTTTTCCGGTAATGGTCTGCCCGTTAGACAGAGAAGATAAATAGGCCGAAGCATCTCTTCCATTCTCAGGAATCATCTGCGATGCATTGATCTCTGTTGTGTGACTTCCAGACAGTATATGCGAAAACAGACTCATAAACGGCTCCTTCCTACTAGTACAACAAAAATCATTTCAATTATCATATAATCACTGTTCTAGATAAAATTCTTAATAAATGTTTTACGATGTATCGGTGTGGATCCATATTTCTTAATTGCATCAATATGAACCTGTGCACCATATCCTTTATTCGAAGCAAATCCATATTCCGGGAAGATTGTATCGTATTGTATCATAAGCCGGTCTCTTGTTACTTTGGCAATAATACTTGCCGCTGCAATAGACGCACTTTTTGCATCGCCCTTAATTATTGGTACCTGCTTTATCTCAACATGCGGGATTGTAACAGCATCATTCAGTAACAGATCCGGTGCCACTTTCAGCTTACCGATTGCTTCTCTCATTGCTTCATAAGTAGCCTGCAGAATATTAATCTCATCAATCCGTTCCGGAGAATTATAACCGATTCCGGTTGCAATGGCTTCTTCCATGATTTTGTCGTACAGTTCTTCTCTCTTTTTCTCTGAAAGCTGTTTGGAATCATTCAAATACAACAGTGAACAGTCCTTTTTTAGAATTACTGCACCTACAACAACCGGTCCTGCCAATGGTCCTCTTCCTACCTCATCAATACCGCAGATATAGGAATAATCGGCATACTCACGTTCAAACGCAAACATTTGAAACATTCGTTCCTTCTCTTTTACAAGTAAATCCTGTTTTTTTCTAACCCGTTCTACCATTGCCCGTACCTGTGCGCGCTCATCGTCGGAAAAACTGCTTACAAATGTATCGTAGGTATCTTCCTTAAGTTCTTTATAAATCCTTTGTATCTCAGTAATTTTGTCCATCATTACATATCACTTTCTATTGATGTTTGATAAAACCTATTTCATCAAATGGGAAAATTCGAAGCCACGCTCTTCCTATAATTTCATTGCTATGGATCACACCAACTGCAGGATTTCTACTGTCTGATGAATTATTCCGGTTGTCTCCTAGAACAAAGTACTCATCATTTCCCAGTGTTATACCATCATAAGCGATTCCCGGATTCTGTATCACCTCTGCTCCATAATTCTCGTCTAAAATAACATCGTTGATATAGATATTTCCCTGTTCATCGATACGAACTGTCTCTCCCGGGAGACCGATAATACGTTTGATATAATAAGTATCCTCCTTATATTCAAATGGAAATACAATGATATCAAAACGTTCCGGATCACGAAATCGATAGCTGATTTTATCGACGATCAGGTTATTGGTATCCGAAAGTGTTGGCTCCATACTTGAGCCAATTACTACGGTTCTCTGCCCCACAAATCTCACAATAAATAATGTTAATAACAGTACAACAAGTAAATAAAGACTGTTACTCAGTATTTCCTTTAGCATTGCCTTTTTCTTCTGTTCTTTGCTCAGTGGACGCTCTTGTAACTCAGCCCCCGATAGTTCTATCTCTTTTTCACTCATTTTCTTACGGCCTTTCTATTGTTATACGTCCATTCTTTCCACTTCGAAATTCTTCTACAATAATCTGCGAAGCCTTCTTCCAATCAGCCTCGCCTCCCTTGATCAAACAGCCTCTCTTAAATGCTATCGCTGTCATGATTTCTCTTGCGTCATTTTCCTCTGTAACCTGATAACGCTCTGTAATTCTCCCCGGGTAATTCTTCTTTAAAAAATTAATGATTTCAACTGCCAATTCATCCATTGCCAGTATCTCATCATTGATAGAACCAATCATTGCAAGATGCAGACCAACTCTCTTGTCTTCGAATTTGGGCCATAGGACTCCAGGTGTATCCAGCAATTCAAGATTCTTATTTAATCGAATCCATTGTTTTCCCTTCGTTACCCCAGGCTTATTGCCTGTTTTGGTACATGCCTTTCCCGCATAAGCATTTATAAAAGTAGATTTTCCTACATTTGGAATTCCAACAACCATGGCACGAACCGGTCGGTTAATAATCCCACGTTTACGATCCCTTTCAATCTTTTCTTTGCAAGCCTCTAAGACAGCATTCTGAATCTCTTTCAGTCCAATTCCTTTATGTGAATCAATCAATACAGCAGTAACTCCCTGCTCCTTAAAATGCTGAACCCATAGCTCATTACCTTTTTTATCGGCAAGATCACTCTTATTCAAAAGGACCAGTCTTCCTTTATTCTGTCCAAGCTGGTCTATTTCCGGATTTCTGCTTGCGACCGGTATTCTTGCATCGATTAATTCTATCACCAGATCGATAAGTTTGATATCTTCTTTCATCATTCGCAGCGCCTTCGTCATGTGCCCCGGATACCATTGATAATTCATTCATTTCCTCCAATTTCATACTTTACTTAATAAATCCAAGTCTCGTATCGCCGGACTGCAGATGAAACCATGCACGGCCAATGATATATCCTCTCATAACAATTCCTACATTACTTGACCTGGAATCCTCGCTGTCATTTCTGTTATCACCTAGGACGAAATATTCTTCCGCCCCAAGTGTAATTCCATTCTCTGCGATTCCACCATCCTCAATCTTATCATAATTACCCTCTTCTTCATAAATCTCACCATTAATATAAATCAGTCCATTCTGAATCAGTACTGTATCTCCCGGTGTTCCAATAATTCTCTTCACATAATAGTGAGAATTATCATTTCCGTTAGGAAGAAATACCACTACATCTCCCTGCTTCGGTGAGACAATAAAATAGGAAAAACGATCAATAAAAATCTCTTGTCCGTTATAGAGAGTAGGTTGCATGGAAATTCCAATCACACTGGTTTTAATCCCAAAACAATAAACAAAAACAAAAGCAATCAGAACCATTGCCAATCCCCAAAAAATCCATCGGCCGGTCTCCTTCATTGCCTGTTTACTAATTCTCTTCTCTTTTCTGTAAAATGATAAACCACTCTTCTTAGTCATTACGTTTCCTCAAGCCCTTTATCCATAATGAATTATTATAGCACAAACCACCTTAAATGAAAATGTTTCATGAATCCAACATAAGTGCATTTTCCAATTATTAAAAAAGGAACAGGATGTCCTGTTCCTCTCAATTGCAATTATCTGATAACTTCCTTAACCTTAGCACGTTTTCCAACGCGTCCCTTTAAGTAGTTCAGTTTCGCACGTCTTACTTTACCATGTCTGATTACTTCAACCTTTTCAACATTAGGTGAGTGAATAGGCCATGTCTTGTCAACGCCAACACCATTGGAAGTCTTTCTTACTGTGAAGGTTGTTCTGTTGCTTCCGTTCTGAATCTTAGTTACGACTCCTTCGTAAACCTGAACTCTTTCCTTCTCGCCTTCCTTAATCTTACCGTAAACCTTAACGGTATCACCTACATTAAATGCGGGTACTTCAGCTTTCAGCTGTTCTTTTTCGATCTCTTTAATAATTTCGCTCATATTATCCTCCTGTTTTTCATCGGATGTTCTTAATACGGCTTCTTTGTGTAACAGCGGAACATCTCTTTACTCGCAACGTTGATATTTTAGCACATTCCACGATACAATGCAAGCAATATTTTACCCCGGCATTATCCCATTATTTTCTTTTTATAATCCCCGTGACTCCATTTAAACAGTACAATCCCCAATGTCGTCAGTACAATTCCAACAATCAGCAGAATCACAATGGAATTTACTGTCAAATCCTCTTCCATTAGGAACGGAACAATCTTTTTCATTGGCTCAGGATACAATGTTATCACTACACTAAACAAGTTATTGAGGAAATGAATCAAGATAGACAACCAGATACTTCCACCTTTATAGACAGCATATGCAAGAAGACATCCCAGCGCGCCTACCACAAAAAATTTCACAAAATTCATATGATACAGTCCAAATACCATACCGGTAATTAAGATGGCGACTGGCATTTTAATTCGATTCTTAAGTGTACCGAACAGGAATCCTCGAAATGCCATCTCCTCGCAAAACGCAGGCATTGCTGCAGATGATAACACAATTAACCACAGCGGAACATTTTCCCACAGTTCTACGGTAGCATTTGCATTCTTAGCACTCTCAGGGAAAAGAACTGTTAATCCTGCGGAAGCAAGAATCATCAGCAGATAGGCTCCCATCCATAGAATAACAGTACAAAAGACATCTCGGATTTTCGGTGCCTGAAGGCTAAATACTCTCTTCCTGTCAGCTCTGATATACCATGCATAAAATACTGTTGCCACCAGAATCAAAGCCTGTTCCAATATGAGTCCATATAATTTCCATTTAATAATAGCAATTGAGCCAGCAAAAAGCAGAATAATCAGCAGGATTGAAAACAAAAGGACATTATCCCCGATCCCCGGGATCTGATTCTTCTTCATATTGCTTCTTCGTTCCAGAAGATGAATACTATTGCTTCCATCTCCGAACAGGACATCCTCTGATTTAAATAGTCTTGTCATAAACACGATTGCCAACATGCTATATGCAATGTTGGAGAATAAAACCATAGCAATCAGGGATATATCAAAATGAAATTTAAATAATTCGGCAATCAACATTGCTATATTCACTACCGGAATTAAAGCTGTAGTCTTATTCAATTCCAGTGCAGGGATCATTCCAGCCATTCCGGCAATCATAAATACCAGCATAACCGGAGTTGTATAATTCTGGGCTTCTTTAAAACTTTTGGCAAAAATACATACACAAAGACATACCGCGGAAGCAAACATAGCAAATACAACTACACATAATACGGTTATCCCCATAGCCGGCAGATAGGACATAAGATCAAAAGTCATAGCTGTTTCTGATACACTCTGCATACTTTGATAAAAGTAAACGCCAAGTACGCCCATGGAAATCAGATTTAATAACGCTGCCGCTACTGCAATCGTAGATGTCGCCAAAAACTTCGACATAATCAGCTCCATGTTCTTGACCGGAAGAGTCAATAGTGTTTCCATTGTTCCTCTTTCCTTTTCTCCAGCCGTTGTATCAATTGCCGGATACATGGAACCCATCAGAATACTTGTTATCAGCAAAAACGGAATGATATATCCAAACCGGCTTCCCACTGTCTCCTCACTAGACGAAAGATCTTCATACTCATACAGAATTGGATTCAAAACATCCTCTGCAACAAGATGATTATCCGTAATAATGTCTTCTGAAAGCTTCTTATTATACTCAATAAACATATCCCTAAGCATTCCTGCTGCAGTCTGAGAACTGTTTTCAGAGGAAAGATAACAGATCTGATACTTCATCTTTCCTTCTTCTTTTGTTGTTGTAACATATGCATCCAGGTCTCCATTTTCCAGTGCTTCCTGCATACTTTCCTTTTGTGCATCCGGATGTATATAACGGAATTCATAGTCATATTCTTTTGCAGCTTCATCAAAGAAAAATGTCAATTCTTCCTGATTGACCACTTCATCAAAACCGATCCGATAGATATTCGTTGTACTTGCATTAAGCATTGACGAAGTAAGTAACATACTGCCAAGAAAAATCAAAGGATACAGAATCAGTGGAATTACGATCATCATCAGTATGGTTTTCTTATCTCGTAAGATATCCAACATTTCTTTTCTATATAAAGCTTTAATTACTTTACTGTTCATCGGCGTCCCCTTTCCCCATTCCATCCACCAGTGCATGGAACGTCTCCCTTAGTGTCAAGGTATTCGTGGATGTTATTAGTTCTTGTGGAGTACCCTGGGCAATCACTTTGCCGTGATATAACATAATAATTCTATCGCAAAGATACTGTGCCTCTTCCATATAATGAGTAGAATAGATCACTGTTTTTCCATCTTTTTTTTCATTTTTCATAAACTTAATAATTGCATCTGAACTAATAATATCAAGTCCCAGCGTTGGTTCATCAAAGATATAAATTGACGGATGATGAATCAAACACCTCGCAATACTGGCTCTTTGCGTCTGTCCAGTAGATAACAGTTCAATCCTATTGTCTATAAAACCTTCCATACCAAGAACATTACTGATTTCTTCAATTCTTTTTTTCTGCTCATCTGCTTCTATCCCATAGATATCAGCTATAGTATGTAACAGTTCTCTTGTCGTTAATCTGTGATATAGCTTGGTATTCTCAGATAAATATCCAATATTTTTCTTTAATTCAACAGGATTGGTTATTACCCTGCCATTCTCATCTGTAATGGATACACTCCCCTCTGTTGGCTGCATTAGTGTTCCCAGCATACGAAGTAATGTCGTTTTACCGGCTCCATTTGGCCCTAACACCCCTAAAATCTCGCCCTTCTCTGCTTTCATGTTGATATGATCAACTGCATTGAATTCTTCTTTCTTCTGTTTTCCGCCCTTTTTATGGTCGTTATCTCTTACTGTTCTGGTAAATGTCTTCGTGATTTCTGTCGTGATAATTTCCATATTGTTCTCCTTTTTAGACAATTTATAACTTATGCTCCTGTGGATACTTTAATGCATAGAGATCCGGTCTTCTCTCTAATGTTCGTTTCTTAGACTGCTCCAGTCTCCATTTTTCAATATTCGCATGATGACCGCTTAGCAATACCTCCGGCACACGCTTCCCCATCCATTCCTCCGGTCTTGAATACTGCGGATATTCCAATAACCCATCGGAAAATGATTCCGTCATAAAGGATTCCTCATTATTCAGAACGCCCGGCACCAGTCTTGCCACAGCATCCATCATGACCAGTGCTGCAAGCTCGCCTCCGGTCAGTACATAGTCACCGATAGAAATGTAATCCGTTACAATTTCTTCCAACACCCGCTCATCGATTCCTTCATAATGTCCACATAGAAATACCAGGTTATCTTCTTGTGCCAATTCACCAGCCTTCTTCTGATTAAATTGACTTCCCTGTGGGGTTACATAGATGACTCTGGGTGTCGTTCCTGCATCCTTCTTAATTGCCTGATAGGTATCATAAACAGGCTGCGCCTGCATCAGCATACCGGCACCGCCTCCATACGTATAATCGTCTACCTTATTGTGACGATCCAGGGTATAATCCCTGATATTGTAGGTATTTAGTTTAATCACTTCCCGTTCCATCGCACGCTTTAGAATACTGGTATTCATCGCCTGCTCTACCATCTCCGGGAAAAGGGTCATACAATAGAATTTCACTATAAGCCCTCCATGACATGTACTTTCATAATCTGTTCTTCCACATTCACATCCAGAATACACTGTTTGATTGCAGGAAGCAGCAGCATCGTTTTATCATCTCTTCTAATCTGATAGACATCATTGGCGCCAGTATCCAATACATCTTCTAAGATACCGATCATCTGACACTCCTCATCCACCACCTTCATCCCGATCAAATCAGGAATCAGATATTCATCTTCAGAAAGCTTCACCGTATTCTCTCTGGTAACAAATAATTCTTTCTTACGAAACTGTTCTATCTCATTAATGGAATCATATTCCTTGAATTTCACTACAACAAACTGTTTCACCCATTTTAAACTTACCGGATGTAATGTCAAATGTTCCTTACCGGTATCTAAAATAACTTCCTTAAGTTTCTTTATTCTGTCCGGATCATCTGTCGTCGGAAAGATTTTCACCTCTCCATGAATGCCATGCGGCTCTGTTATCACGCCAATGCGATATAATTCGTCCAATCTTTTCCTCCCAAATAAACAATGTTTCAGTGAACACCATACTCAAGCTCTTATATTCAAATAGGACACTTTTTCGGTGTCCTATTTCTTTAGCTTTTATTCAACGATTTCAACATCAACTCTAAGATCTTCCCTTGTAGATGCGGCTTTTACAACAGCTCGGATTGCCTTTGCAATTCTTCCCTGCTTACCGATAACTTTTCCCATATCAGTCGGCGCAACATGAAGTTCTATTGTGGTGTGTTTTCCGTTAACTTTTTCCGTAACTACCACTTCGTCAGGTTTTTCAACGAGAGCTTTTGCAATTACTTCTACTAATTCTTTCATAAGCCACCTCCCAGATTGTCAAAAGAACAAGAATTATTTCTCGATACCAGCGAGTTTGAAAATCTTGCCGACAACTTCGGTAGGCTGTGCTCCGTCGTTTAACCATTTCTTAGCTTTCTCAGCATCTACCTTGTATGTGCTGGGATCTGTATTAGGATCGTATGTTCCAATCTCTTCGATACACTTTCCGTCTCTCGGTGATCTTGCATCTGCAACTACGATTCTGTAGATAGGTGTTCTTTTCTTTCCCATTCTTGTAAGTCTGATTTTTACTGCCATTTTCATTTCCTCCAAAATAATAAATAATATATGTGAGATTGCTCCCGCAGCCTAGACGTCATCCAATATCGACTCATATTGCTTGCCGTTTTATGGAATTCAAAGGTCTAAGATTACTGCCAACATTGTATCGGTTAAAAGGGAAATCGCATACCGCGTCCTTTCTTACCCATACCGCCCATCATTCCGGGCATCTGTTTCATCATCTTCTGAGATTGTTCAAATTGTTTGATGAAACGATTCACTACTGCGATATCCACACCGGCACCTCGTGCAATTCTGTGCTTTCTCGATGGATTCAATAGCTTCGGATTCGCACGCTCCTTTGGTGTCATAGAAAGGACAATTGCTTCGGTCTGTGCCATCTGCTTCTCATCCACCATGGATTCAATATCACCAAGTTTATTACCAATTCCGGGGAGCATGCCAAGAATACTGGTCAGCCCACCCATATTACGCATCTGCTTCATCGATTCCAAATAATCATTAAAATCGAATTTGCCCTTTTTCATTCGGCCCGCCATCTCGCGTTCCTTATCGGCATCTATATCAACATTTGCGGATACCTTGTCTATGAGGGTAAGAACATCACCCATACCAAGAATTCTGCCAGCCATACGATCCGGATAAAACTGTTCCAGATCAGAAAGCTTTTCACCCATACCAATAAAGAGAATCGGCTTACCGGTTACTGCCTTAACAGATAACGCAGCACCACCTCTGGTATCACCATCCATCTTCGTCAATACGACTCCGGTAACACCAATTTTCTCGTCAAATTCCTTTGCAACATTGACCGCATCCTGACCGGTCATTGCATCTACTACCAAAAGAGTCTGATGAACAGCTACATTCGCTTTGATGTTTTGTAATTCTTCCATCATCGCTTCATCTACATGAAGACGGCCGGCGGTATCTAAGATAACAACATTCTGATTATTCTTCTCTGCATGAAGGATTCCGGCTTTTGCAATATCAACAGGGCTGTGATCGGTTCCCATTGAGAACACTTCCACTTCCTGTTTGGCACCATTGACCTGTAATTGTTCAATAGCAGCCGGACGATATACATCACAGGCAACCAGTAATGGTTTCTTGCCTTTTAGCTTTAATTTACCGGCAATCTTTGCAGTTGTTGTTGTCTTACCTGCACCTTGCAGACCACACATCATAATGACGGTAATTGCTTTGCCGGGCTGCATCTCAAGTTCTGTTGTTTCAGAACCCATGAGCGCTGTCATTTCTTCATTAACAATCTTGATCACCATCTGTCCGGGATTCAAACCATTTAGAATATCTTCTCCAACGGCTCTTTCTTCCACCGACTTGATGAACTGCTTCACAACCTTGAAGTTAACATCGGCTTCCAATAACGCCATCTTAACTTCTTTCATTGCAGCGCTAACATCAGCTTCTGTCAATCGTCCCTTGCCACGTAGCTTCTTAAATACATTCTGTAGTTTATCACTTAAACTTTCAAATGCCATCTATAACTCCTCAAGGATCTCATCCACACACTGAAGAATTATCGTTGCATCCTCTGAATTATTCTTCTGCAGCTTATGTGCTGTGGTTTTGATCATGTCTAATTGCTTCTTACTTTTTGTGAAACGTTCCACAAGATGTAACTTCTCTTCATATTCTATCAGAATCTTATCACATCTCTTAATCAGGTCATGTACGCCTTGTCTGCTGATTCCTTCTTCTTCTGCAATCTCACCTAAGGATAGATTGTTGTAAACAGCCTCTTCATAAATCTCCTGTTGATGAGCCGTCAACAGTGGCCCATAGAAATCATATAATATACCCTGTTCAATGATTTTTTCCATGGCAGTCTCCTCTTTCGGTTCCATACATAACACACCTTGATTATCATAACGGATTTGCAATATGCTGTCAAGTATTTTTTCTTTACAGTTGCCTATCTCTTTTTTGACATAAAAATAGCCTTTCCATAATATTAATATCCCATAGGCAGCTACCAATTTCTGCGGCAGTTCTTCCGGTAATTTTTTATTCAGACATTTCAGATACAGATTTTCTTCTTCCGAAAGTTCTTCTGTTACAATCAGCTGCATCATAATCCCGTCGCCACGGATATAATAAATACCGGCTTCATATACATCAATTTCCAGTCCATGTGCTTCCTTCCAGTGTCTGCTCAGTTTTCTTGGCATTTGCAGTGGTTTTTCCTTTTCCAGGTAAGCCTCCTTTATGTTGCAGGATACTTCATGGTTCTGAAAATCCTTCTTTATTTTTTGATTGAAATAAAAGCAAGATTTTTCTTTCTGCTTCAAAAGATTATTTTTTCACAATTCATTCCTTACAGCAGTCCCTCCGAATAATCCTTATATCCCTCCCCATAAATCTCTGGGTAGTGTCAAATTTCACTACCTATTTTATTGTTTTAACCTTGATTATCAGGGAGTTTATAATAAAAAGAGCACTCCCCCCTTTTTTTTGATATAATGTCCTCGACTAAAAATCCAAGATATCGAAAGGAGCAAATGCT
>JAKQFQ010000083.1 GCA_029558315.1 Bacillota bacterium | reverse complement strand
GTGCGTAGCAGGCTTGATAAATCGGAACAATCCAGATACATTCTTCAAAGCAAAATAAGTTGTAAATACATGATTTCCATTTTGCCGGACACTTGATGTAATTCGTACCGGATTATTCATTTATTTCATGGGTCTAATACTCTATTTGAGTAAAAAGATATAATTTCCGCTAAGCTACTTATGTAAATTCATTTTACACTGAAGTATTATGAATACAGGTATATAAAACAGATATTTGACTACAGATTTTTGAATACAGATATTTAAAACAGATATTTGACTACAGGTATTTAAAACAGATATTTGAATACAGATTTTAAGATAATATATGAACTGCTCAGAAATGTTTTTGGAATTAGTAAGCTATTGACTCTTATAATAATGCTTTAATGTTTTTGGAATTAGCAAGCTATTGACTCAGCTTTTAATGTTCCATTAGTTATAGAACATATTATACATATATTTATATATTTTGCAAGCTATAAATAAAATGCTGTTGGATTATCACATGCATTCCCCCTACAGCTTTAGCGCAAAAAAATCCCATGAAGACACTTGAAACCTGCATCGCTGCAGTAGTATTTGGTCTCTTCATGGGACAATTACTATTACTATTATTATTATTATCTAATCAATCTCATAATATCATTGTATAAAACAAGAACCATAAGAATCATCAGTATTACAAATCCAATTAAATGAACGATTCCTTCCTTTTCAGGTGGAACCTTTTTCTTAGTAATTGCCTCGAACAGCAAAAAGAGCAGTCTTCCGCCATCAAGCGCCGGTACAGGCAACAGGTTCAATACGCCAAGATTAACACTCAGCAGCAAAGCGATATTCACCATATTCAGGAACACAGTAAATACGCCCTCTTTTGAAGTCTCTTCAATCGTGTCATCAATTACCGTAGCAATTCCAACAGGACCTGCCACATCATCTGCTGAGGCATATCCCGACACCATATACACAAGGCTCCTTACTGTTGTAACAATCCAGTATCTTACTTCATAAAAACTGTACTTAAAAACAGAAAGGTTGTTACATTCCACATAATTTCCACCGCCAATAAATCCAATATAGTAGCGGCTGTCTTCCTCTGAATACATTGGAGTAATCGTCGTATCATACCGCTGACCATCGCGTTCATAAGTAATATCAATAGGCTCTCCATGATTCATGTAAGAAATCACGCTAACTTCACGCCATAGGAAGATTCTCTGATGATCAATACTGATAATCGTATCTCCTGCTTCTAAACCAGCTGCTTGTGCAGGGTAATTCTCTGACACATCATAAAGCACCGGCGTATCAGCACCACAGAACCAGCACAAAAACATGGATAAAAGGTATGCCAAAATGATATTGAAGAATGGACCGGCAAATACAGTTGCAATTCGCCCCCATACAGGTGCACTGGAAAATGTTCCTTCCTTTATTTCCTTTGGTTTCCCGGGTTCGTCTTCGTCTTGATAGATCCCGTCTTCGCCTTCAAAAATACAGGCTCCCCCAATTGGAAATAAACGAATCGCAAACGTCGTTTCTTTTCCCTTCTTCTTAAAAATGGCCGGTCCCATACCAATGGAAAACTCATTTACCTTAATTCCATTTAATTTGGCAATCATAAAATGACCAAATTCATGCGAAACAACAACAACAGTAAAAATAACAATAAAAGAAATAATAGTTAATATTGGCGATTGCAAAATAAACGCTCCTTTTTACTTTCGATTTCTGATAAATTCATAGGTTTCCTGTTCTGTATGAAGGATCTGTTCCAGATCAGGATTCTCGATTACCTTATGATTCTCCATACATTCGCGGATAGTTTTTGTAATATCCAGAAAACCAATCTCTCGTTTTAAGAACATGCTGACAGCCATTTCATTAGCCGCATTGAATACGGTCGGCATTGTTCCTCCGCATTTGCCCGCTTTAAGAGCAAGTGGTAAGCCTTCAAAGGTCTCTGTGTCAGGTTCCTCAAAGGTCAGCTTGGCGATTTCAAATAAATCCAGCTTCTTTTGATTCATCACGCGGCGATCCGGATAGAATAAGGCATACTGAATTGGCAATTTCATATCCGGAATACCCAGTTGTGCAATTACTGCTCCATCTACATATTCAACTGCTGAATGTACAATTGATTGCGGATGAACGACGACTGTAATCTGATCATAGACAACGCCAAACAGCCATTTGGCTTCCATAATCTCAAGTCCCTTATTAACCATTGTTGCAGAATCGATGGTAATCTTATGCCCCATGGACCAATTGGGGTGCTTAAGGGCATCTTCCACACGAATATGCCTAAGATCATCCTTGCTCTTTCCGCGAAATGGTCCGCCTGATGCGGTTAACAGAATCTTAGCAATACGTTTCTTCGGTTCGCCATTCATTGATTGGAAAATGGCACTATGTTCAGAATCTACAGGAAGAATCGATACCCCTTTGTTAGCAGCAAGCGGCATAATAATATGTCCTGCGGTTACCAAAGTCTCTTTATTTGCCAACGCAATGTCTTTTCCATTTTCAATGGCTGCAATCGTTGGACGTATTCCTATCATTCCCACGATTGCCGTAACTAACACATCATATTCTTCCATTGATGCCAGTGCCAGCAATCCATCCATTCCACTATATACTGTCACTTCCAGGTCACGAACTCGTGCACGAAGATCTGCAGCTGCTTCTTCACTCCACATAGCAACATATCGCGGGTGAAATTCTCTTATTTGTTCTTCCATCTTAGCAACATTACTTCCGGCTGCCAGCGCAGTAATCGTTAATTCCTCTGCATTTTCTCTTACGACCTCTGCTGTCTGCGTTCCAATGGACCCGGTAGATCCAAGTATAATGATTCTTTTCATCTTTTGCCTCCATATCTATTTCAGGAAAATCACCGCTAAAAAGAAAATCAATGGTGACGTAAATATCACACTGTCAAACCGGTCCAGAATACCACCGTGTCCCGGAATACATTTTCCATAATTTTTCACATTATAATTGCGCTTAATTGCTGATGCAGCAAGATCGCCGATCTGTGCAACAACGCTTCCGCACATTCCTAAGATTGTAAAGACCCACACCATATCCATTGCAATAATTTGATTATTTACCAGGATGAGACCATAAAGATATCCCGCCAGGCTTGCTCCTGCGACTCCGCCAAGACAGCCTTCCACAGTTTTCTTCGGGCTGAGGTTCGGTGTAATCTTATGTTTTCCAAGCAGCACTCCGACAAAATATGCACAGGTATCTGATGCCCATGCTGCAATAAAAATCATCCAGACTGCAAAGAAACCGATATTAGTAGTCGGTGTATCAAAACGATTGGATATCATTCTTGTCATTAAGGTAAAGGAGAGCAATACCGGTGCATAAATCAGAGCAAAATAGGAATTCATAATCTGTTCTGCTTTATATTTGGGAAATGTAAAAACAAAAACAACCATTAGTGCAATCAATGCAAAAACAATTACTAACATATTATATAACGAATTTCCTATAAAATAGACCAAAGCATAATAAATCACAATCGCAAGGATTCCGACTCCTTCAATTAAATTGATCTTTTTACTCGTCCCTCTAACGCCTGTTGCTCCTGTCATTTCAAGAAAAGCAATGATAGAAATACCACATAAAGAAACCGCTAATACAATATCTCCAAGCCATACTAATACAAGCATGATGAGAGCCACTAAAACCCCACTAATAAATCTGACTTTCACGCTATTTGCCTCCGTTACTATACTTTTCCGTATCTTCTCTCGCGCTTATTATACGCCTCTATTGCCTTATCCAGTTCTTTTTCATCAAAATCAGGCCAGTGAACATCTGAAAAATAGAACTCTGTATATGCTAACTGCCATAACAGATAATTAGAAATTCTTTGTTCCCCACTGGTTCTGACTAAAAGGTCCGGATCAGGCATTCCTGCCGTATCAAGATTATCTGCAATCATTTCCTGTGTAATATCACTTGCCCTGCATTCACCATTTTCAACCTTTGTTGCAATTTTCTGTACTGCTCGGTTGATTTCGTCACGGCTGCCGTAATTGATTGCAATCGTAAATTTCAATCCAGTATTTTCTTTCGTAGCTTCTTCCAAATCCTGAATACTCTTTCGAATATCATCATCCAATCGACTCTTATCGCCGATGACACGAACACGCATGTTGTTCTTGCTCGCACGTTTGATACAGTTCTTCATATAATCTCGAAGAAGCTTCATTAGTGCAGCCACTTCATCCGACGGCCGATTCCAGTTTTCTGTAGAAAAAGCATATACCGTAAAATATTCTATCCCTTTGTTGTAAGTAATCTCACACATATCCTCTACAGTTTTGGCACCCTGTACGTGTCCATAATTGCGGGGAAGCCCTTTTGCTTTGGCCCATCTGCCGTTACCGTCAAGAATTACTGCCAAATGTCTTGGAATATTCATTCTACCCAATTCCTTTCTATTCTCTCCTGCTTTTTTCCACACCGATTCACTTCATACATCGTTATCTTCACTATCGGTTTATGGAATAAAAAGGCAGACAATGCCATTTTCAGGCATTGCCTGCTATCTCAATTATACTTTCAGAATCTCCTGACTCTTCTCTTCAACAGTCTTGTCAATATCTTTGATATAACGATCTGTTAATTTCTGGAGTTCATCCTCCAAGGACTTAATCTCATCTTCAGAGATTTCCGTCTTGGCAAGCTTCTTAAATGCATCATTTCCATCACGTCTGATATTTCGAATAGCGACTTTACCCTCTTCGCCCTTTTTCTTAACATCCTTAACAAGTTCTTTTCTTCTCTCTTCTGTTAATTCAGGGAAGACAAGACGAATTATGTTACCGTCATTGCTGGGTGTAATTCCAACATCGGATGCCATAATTGCCTTTTCGATTTCTTTAATCAGGTTTTTCTCCCACGGAGCAATCTGTAACATTCTTGGTTCCGGTACTGTGATATTACCAACCTGCTGAAGCGGGGTTGGTGTACCATAATAATCAACCTTTACCTTATCCAAAACATGCGGATTGGCACGACCTGCTCTGATTGTTGATAAATCAGAAATCAGGAAATCATATGCCTTTTTCATCTTCTCATCCAAATTCTTAATTCTCTCATCCATTTTAAATCTCCAACCTTTCTTAATTTGTTCTACTCTACACGGTTACTTTGGTACCTGTAAAATCACCACTAATTGCTTTTACAATGCTGTTTTCTTCCGTCAGATCAAATACCCACATCGGCATCTTGTTATCTCTTGCCATGATAGAGGCTGTCATATCAACAACCTGAAGGTTCCTCTCTATTACTTCAAAAATGCTTACTTCGTCATATTTTTTGGCATTTGGATTGGTACGTGGGTCATCATCATAGACTCCGTCAATTGCTTTCGCGAGATAGATTCCATCAGCATCCACTTCAATTGCACGAAGCACAACACCTGTATCTGTTGAAAAATACGGATGACCTGTTCCACCTGCAAAAAAGACTACCTTGCCGGCAACTAATGCATTAACAGCATAATCCTTAGAAAACATCTGCGTAAATGTCGAGCAGGTAAATGGAGTCAGGATCTCAGTCTCCATACCAACAGAACGAAACATCTCCGAAACATAGATGCAATTCATGACAGTAGCAAGCATACCAATCTGGTCAGCCTTTGTTCTGTCAATATTTTCGCTGCTTCTGCCTCTCCAATAGTTACCGCCTCCAATTACAATTCCAATCTGATATCCAAGCATCAGAAGCGAATTAACCTGCTTGGCAATATTTAAGATAATCTTATCATCATACTTCTTATTTTCTGTTGCAAGAGCTTCACCACTCAGTTTTAATAGAATTCTTTTCATCACAATCACGCTTTCTTTTCATTCTTAGTATTGCTGCTTGCTTTGACCGTTTTTTTAAATTCCTCGAAGAAGGACGTCGGATTTACCGTTGCATAACACTGTGAACACATACCTTCGATTACAGCACCATTGCTAATCTGAACTGACTGGGATTTGATGTTACCCATAACAATTGCAGAAGAATCCAGAATAACCGGCCCCTTCACATCTATGTCACCTTTGACCGCACCAGCAATCACTGCACTGGTTGCTGTAACATTACCAATAATAACAGTACTCTGGCCAACCTTAACACTTCCGATTGCTTCAACTTCTCCATTAATCTCTGCGCCTTCTGCATACACTTCATTTGCCTTGGAATCACCACAGATTGTGCCTGAGATATTGAGTTTACCTGCAATATTAAGATTACCATTAATAACTCCAAAAACTTCCATATTACCATCTGTCTCAATATTACCGGTAATTGTCATTCCGCATGTAATCAGTGCATTGTCTTCTGAAATAGGTCTTTGTGTCATGTCATCCATCTTCTTTCCCTCTTCCTTTGCTTTTTCGTCTTTCTCTATTGAATCTGCAGCAGTCTCTTTGACAGCTTCCTCGTTAGTTGGTTCCTCCGTTAAATCAGTGAGCATTTGGTCAAGATCAACATCCTGCATTGGATCCTCTTCGATTGCCTTACTGTCTGTTGTTTCCATCTTCTCTTTTTCTGTTGAATTCTCATCAGACTTATCTTTCTCACTTACATTTTCTGTTGTTTTCTCATCTTTCGAATCCAGACTATCTTTCTTGTCTTCTTCTTTTGTTTCTTCTTCCAGAGTGTCTTCCTCCAGATCCGGAATTAAGGGATCAACCTCTTCTGAACTCTTCTCTTTTGCTTCCACATCATCTTCATTGACCAGTTCGTTCACTGCAACTGACAAATCATCTTTTAAGCTTTGAAAAAAACCCATTCATTTCTCCTCCATTTATTCTAATTTTCAATTGTTTCACTCTCTATTTCAATATGTCTGACCGGAGTCAGTTCGTCTGTCACAGGCACAATTACAACATTATCCATTGCCAGTATATTCTCAATAATGATAGGAAGCGCTTCGACTGTCGTATCCTTATCTGCAGAATCATGAAATAATATTACAATAACATCCGACGGCACGGTCTCGATCTGCGCCATCACATTGGTTACAATGGAATTCACACTCATATAACCATTTACTGCATCTCCGCTTGACACATTCCAGTCATAATACGAAATTCCTTTGGCCTCAAGATATTGAATGCAACGTAGCATATCTACATCACTCACGGTATTACTGCTACCACCGGGAAATCTGTAGAAAGTACATTCCACACCGGTAATCTCTTTTAAAAATGTCTGAATCTGATATAGATCCTCTGCAAAGGAATCCAGATCCTGATAAATATCCGAATAATCATGACTATAGGAATGCATTCCAAGGGTATGTCCTTCTGACACAATTCTCCGGTATTGTTCTTCATAACCATCTTTTCCATTCACAAAGAAAGTACCCTTTACTCCATAGGAATCCAGAATATCCAGTATTGCATCCGTGTTGGATGAGGGACCGTCATCAAAGGTAAGACAGACCTTAATCATACCTTCATAGGGGTCAATCTGCTGTGTCTGCTGTGTCTGCGTTCCGGACATAACACTGTCCTGGGAAATGATAATTGGCGCTGATGTTGTCTGTGTTGTTGTATTACAATCCGGCTGCATCTGTGATATCTCAGTCGCCAGTTGTCCCACAATTGCCTGTGTCTGACTAAGCTCCTGATTCAATTGACTGATTTTCATCAATCCGATTACACTCAGCACACTGGGAAGCGTAAGCATAACAAACGCAGCTGAAACAATGATTCTTTTCAGCTGTGTAATTCGTTTTCTTCTATTCTTCGTTACTTTCTGTTCTTTGTCCATCTTGTGTTCCCATTCGTACGCATTTCCTTGATATTATAGCATAATATCGTAATGATAGGAAGAACAAATCTTGTTTCAGTCTTATACTAAGCCCCCATCATTGCTGCATACATTGAATAATTGTCTTAAATAGTACATTAGACTCAATCAGCTTGGTGATATGCGCATTCATTCCGGCATCCCTTGTACGATTCATATCATCTAAAAATGCATCTGCGGTCATTGCAACAATCGGTATATGCACAGCATCATCGCGATCAAGCGCACGTATTTTTCTGGTAGCTTCCAATCCATCCATCAGCGGCATGCGAATATCCATCAGTACGCAATCGAATTCACCAATCGCTGAAATCATAAATTGATTCACAGCCTCCTCCCCATTTCTTGCAACATTTACAATACATCCCTTTCGCATCAGCATTTTTTTGGCGACCATAATATTAATCTCATTATCCTCTACAAGAAGAATCCGAAGTCCCTGTAACACCTCTTCATTTGTTGAATCCTGCTGCTCAATATGACTGGCTGAGTCAATTTCCACCAAATACAAATCAACAATAAACTCAGAACCTTTCCCCAATTCACTGTTTACTTTAATCGAGCCGCCCATTGCCTCTACAAGATTCTTTACAATGGTAAGTCCCAGACCGCTTCCCTGAAGCTCCCTGGTAAATGTAGTTCGTTCCTGAGAAAATGGATTAAACAGTAATGCCATGAATTGTTCACTCATCCCGATACCATTATCACGAATGATAAAACGTATTCCATTCTTCTGTCCACGTTTCTTAAGCCTTTGAGCAATCAATTCAACCTTCCCACCATTTTGTGTATATTTGGCGGCATTGGACAGAAGATTGTAAAAGATCTGATTAAATCGCAGCTTGTCAACAAGAATATCAGATTTGGCACAACTCATATCAAAAACAAAGCTTATATTCTTCGCATCTAATAATGGCTTGATTACTGTTCTGATTCCTTTTTGAAATTCCTCTATCGAAAATGGTTCTTCCCACAATTCAATCTTGCCATTTTCAATACGGCTCAAATCCAGCACATCATTAATAAGCCCCAGCAAAAAATGGCTGGAAGCATCGATATTATAGAGATATTCTCTTGTTTCCGATGGATTGTTGATTTCTTTGGCAAGATCAACCAGTCCAATAATTGCATTCATCGGCGTTCTCATATCATGGCTCATTCTTGATAAGAAATCCGACTTGGCACGATTGGCTTTGTTCGCTTCATTTACAGCAGCTTCCAGCAAAGCATTTTTCTCTGCCTCTTCCTGCATAATCTGTGTAATATCTTCCAGCGTGACGATAATAATCTCACGTCTGCGGTCCAGATAATATGCTATCAATTTCTTCACCAGAATCTCATCCTTAAGGATGATACGGAAGGAAAACTGGAATCTGTCATTACTCTGAAGATTCTGCTTGATCTGCTCCAGACGGATATTCGCCATTGTTGTGCTTCGATCCTCCGGATGAACATAATCAGCAATTAGCTTGATAAAAAAGGTATCCGAATCATAAACCTTGGAGGACTGCAGATCTCTTGTATCATTGGCCTTCATATAAATCATACAATTCTGATTTCTTGCATTGATATGAATTACATAGTCATAGCTTTCCATGATAAATGTATTATATAGAATTTCAGTAGTCTTTTCTTTCTCGATATTATAACAATACTCAAACAGCAGAATATGTGTTCCGCCCGGTTCCCGCATCATACGAAGAATATTACGAACCCAGATAATATCCCCATTCTTCAATCTTCTCCTGTAATCCAGCGAAAGTTCGGTTTCTGCTCTTTCATACTTCTCTAACAGCCAATCAATATCATGCATTTGACGAAACGCACTGCGTTCCTCATCATCTATCAGAAGAATATCTAACGCATTCCTACCCATTGAGGAACTCTAACTGTTCCTCAATGGGTACCGCTGAACCATCCTGATTGCAATATTCAATCGTCTTTTTGTCTGTAAGATCAAACAGTGCATGAACCAGTAAATTACCCGCTCCAAGTGTAGGCCTTTTTTGCTCAATTTCAAAACGTTTATGCTGTTCTGTTGTATTATCCAGTGCCAGTAGTGCTTTGATTGGGAGACCTTCTTCGCTGTAAATTATCATCGATTCAATTCGTTCCCATCGCGTTGTACCATTTACCTGATTAATCTCAATTTCAAGAGTTGCACTTTTCTTGCCTCGGTGTATGGAATCAATGAAGTCTTTATATAGACCAAACATCTCCTCTGACAATTCGCCGCTGTCTCTCATACAATCCGGTATGTTCGTTCTTACTTCCGGGAACTGGTATTTCTGTGCATAGGTCTGTGACATATATAAAGTCTGTGTGTTTATATCATATTCACCTATACTTCTGCCAAGCTGTGCCATCGCAAGTTTTAACTCTTCTTCATGGATACGATTGGATTCTTCTTTTTTCTTAGCTTTTGTGATATCACACTGAACCGTATTAACAATATAAACGTCATCTCTTTTCTCAAAGATAACGCCTTTGAGATTGATCCAGCGCATACTATAATCTTTATGATTATAGATTCGATAGTCCACATCCATTGGTATATTATATTTTTTCAATCGTTCCAGTTGTTCCAGTATGGCAACGGCATCTTCCTGTTCAATCAGTTTTAACATTGCATTCGGAGCATACTCCTTCAACGAATCCGGATTATATCCTACGATTCTGCTGAATCCATCATTACAATAGATAATTCTAAGTTCATCACCTTTTACGAAAAATGTAGCAATTCCTCCTGGAATTGAATCTGTAAGTAATTTCAGTTGTGCATAGGAATTGCGATATTCCGTAATATCTCGTGCCACCCCATAAATTCCAGTCAGATGATCCTTTATATCTCTAAGTGGATATTTGGATGTTGTTACATAATGCGTCACACCATCCGTTGATGGAATTGTTTCAACTTTATCTACAATAGATTCACCGTTCTTAAGAAGCAGCATGTCGTCTTTTCGAAACTGCGTGGCTATTTGGGAACCGAATAGTTCCTCGTCTGTCTTTCCTACGACTTCCTCCATAGATTGCAACCCTGCAAACTGGACAAATGTATTGCTGCAACAGATATAACGAAATTCTCTGTCTTTGGCAAATACTAAATCTGTAGAGGATTCCATAATTGCGCGAAGAAGAACCGGCATCGAATCCAATAGCGCAACCTCTTCTTTTTCTTTTTCAGACAAATCATAATAATATGCATTAAGAAAGTATTCGCCTTGTTCATTTCTTGTCAGTCGTCCATGCATCTGTACCCACGAATATTCCCTATTGTTCTGTTGTATTCTATATCTGATACCGGTCTTTCCTTTGTTATCAAATAACTCCCGAATAGCATTCTGCACTTTCATGCGATCGTCCGGGTGAATCATTTGTGTCATATTTTCCCAATAGCGTTTTTTAATTTCTTCCCGTCTTAATCCAACAATGCTACAGAATCCGTCACTGACTTCTATCGGAATACCACTTCCATCCGGTCGCACTTGTAATCTGACATAGCCTCCCGGAACATCCTTCATCAATGTGATCAGGTTCTCGTTGAGCAAATGAATCTCTTCAAGTGATGCCTTCTCTTCCGTAATATCATCAATAATACTCAGTTGAATTGTATCATCACGTCCTATAAACTGCGTTCTGGTGATGCGATCTCTTAACCATATTAGCTTACCATCTTTTCGAAGTGCTCTGAATTCCAGCATTAGCGGTTCATCCAAAAAAGCAGCTCTTTTGATGCATATCATAACGTAATCGAGGTCTTCCTTTAGAATGGGTCCAAAGGTCTTGTCAAACAGTGTATGATACTCTCCTCTTGTGTAACCAAGAATTTCATAATATCTATCGTTGAAAAGAGGAACTCAACACCAGCATCCTCTATCTTTGTAGCAGTGATACCACTCCCAACATTATCCATAATTACTTTAAGCTGTTTCTGAATTATTTCCTTTTTATACTCTGCTTCCTTCCTTGCTGTAATGTTCTCATTCATACAATAAATCAGAAATCGATCCTGTTGCTGATCAATTACACGAAGCGAAGATTGTAAGTATGTTTTGGATGGCGCTGCGGGTAAATTACAAAAAACATATTCGCTTGTAACTTCATCCTTCGTCGCAATCGAAAGTCTGACTGCATCCTGCATTATTTTCAGGTTCTCTTCATCCAGATAATCAGACCATCTCAATGCTAATGCAGCTTCACTTGTCATCCCGGCACTGCCAATAACTTCAGCATACTTTACATATTAGCATAGTTCCTTTTTACATATTAGCATAGTGTTGCTTTTTTGCAATTTGCTGTTCAATCTATGAGCTTCTCATATCATGTTCAATAACCACAGTAATTGCAGTTATTTAATACTTTTTTTATTATAAATAGCTCTATGTAAAAAAACAAAAATATATTAAACTAAGATTATTATTTGATACTTAATCAGGAGGCCTTTCTTGTCCAGTCATACCGAATATTTCCTCTCAACCGGAGAATTTGCAAGATTATGCAACACAACCAAAGATACACTACGCCATTATCATGATATTGGCTTACTTATACCGCAGAAAAATGCAGAGAACGGATATTACTATTACAGTGTTGCACAGATGACAACATTTTATTTTATCAACGTTTTCAGGCAGCTTGATACACCGTTGTCTAATATTCAGGACTGTATGTCAGATTCTGATCCTGTGAATTACTATAATTTCTGCAGAAAACAGGTCAATAGTCTTGAAAAGCTTCGTTATGAATTGGACAAAAAAATTACTGCCCTGAATAACGCAACCATGCTGATGCGTCATATGAACCGAATTCCGGATGGGGAGCCTCATATCTTCACTTTCTATGAGAAGACTACCTATTATGCAACTGATATCACTTCAAAGAATTCTCATCACGCCAGTGATATTGTATCTGACCTGCAAAGGCATATCATAAATTGTAAAAGCAGACCCGATATTATTCCTTTTCCTGTCTCTGCAACGATTGACTATAATGATTTTTGCAATGGCAGATATCTCTACAAGCAGATTTGCAGCAGTATCAATGCACCGGTTAATGGCGTAGATATCTTTCAGATGCCAACCAAAAGAGTCATTGGCTGCTCCTGTTCCGACAGTTCCAGTAATATTGTTGAACATTATCAGCATCTTCATCAGTATATTCTTGACAACAAAATAACGGTCCTCTCCGATTTGTTCTCCATAAGTCTTTTTAACTTTGTGGATGAACAGGAAGAACACCGTTATCTAAAATATATTTTCTTTTGTATTCAGGAGTAAATCTTCTGATCCATTTTTCTAATTACATCTCTTTGAATCTTACCATTCGTGGTCTTAGGCAGTCTGTCAACGAATTCAATCACACGAGGACATTTGTATGCTGCTGCTTCCTTTTTTACAAAATCCTGTATCGCAACTTTTAGGGATTCTTCCGGAAGAAAGCCCTGCGACAATACGATTGTTGCCTTTACCAGATACCCTCTTTTCTCAGAAGGCACACCCGTAACCGCGCATTCCAATACAGCCGGATGAAGTGAAAGAATATTCTCAACCTCAGATGGTCCGATTCGATATCCGCTGGATTTGATCACATCATCTTTACGACTGACAAACCAGAAGTATCCATCTGCATCACGATATGCAAGGTCTCCTGTATGATAGACATGATTTCTCCAGACATATTGATATTGATCCTCTGCATCGAAGTAACCGGAGAACAGCCCGACCTGTCTTGCTCCATTCTTAGGACGCATGATAATCTCGCCTTCCACCATCGGTGCAACTGACTGCTCCTGTTCGTCCACGATATCCACATCATAGAATGGTGTTGGTCTTCCCATAGAACCGACCTTAATCGAAGCATTTTTGAGATTCGCAAGTGTCAATGTTGTCTCTGTCTGCCCAAAGCCTTCCCTTACCGTCAGTCCAGTCATGTCATGAAAGCATTGGAAAGTATCCTCACTCATCGCTTCTCCTGCGGTTGTCACCTGCTGCAGGGCACTTAAATCATATAGATTAAGCTTCGTCCGCACCATATAACGGTATATGGTTGGAGGAGCGCAGAATGAGGTCACTTTGTATTTCTCCATCACTTTGAGAACATCATTGGCATAGAACTGATCGTAATCATATGCCATAACAGCACTTCCGCAAAGCCATTGGCCGTAGATCTTACCCCAGGCGGCTTTGGCCCAGCCGGTATCCGCAAGCGTAAGATGCCTTCCGCCTTCGATGACACATTGCCAGTATCTTGCTGTAATGATATGTCCCAATGGATATGCATAATCATGCAGGACACCTTTGGGTTCTCCGGTTGTTCCTGAAGTAAAATAGAGCAGCATTGGATCTGTGGTCTTCGTCATAACGCGCTCCAATGTTGTTGCTGCACTCTGTATCAATGCGTCAAAATCATAATAAGTAACATTTGTTTCTTCGCAGAATTTAGTCGAAGGACCAATTCCTTTGACCACCATGCATTGATGGAATTGGGGGCATTCCAGGGCAGCCATTGCTACCTCTTGCGGGATATTTTCTTCCGGCGTACAGACAATCATTTTGATATTCGCAGTCTGGATACGATAAATTATATCTCTCTTCGTCATCATGTGTGTCGCAGGAATCGCAACTGCTCCAAGCTTATGGAGGCCTAGCAGTGCATACCAGTACTGATAATGTCTCTTTAATACCAGCATGACCTTATCACCATAACCAATTCCATAAGAGCGAAATACATTGGCAGCCTGATTACTCAACAGGCTCAAATCCCGAAAGGTAAAGATTCGTTCCTCTCCATGCTTATCACACCATACCAGTGCTTCCCTGTCAGGATCGACATTGGCAATATAATCCACAACATCATAAGCAAAATTAAAGCTTTCTTCACATTTGATCTCCATATTGGTTAGCTGACCGAATTCATCAAAGGTCTCCTCACAAAAATTCTTATATAGTAACACGATTATTCCTCCCTATTTTACGATATTTCTCATATCTGTTTTCCAACAACTGTTCCACATCAAGGCTCTCTAAAGCCTGTATTTTGCCAAGTAAGTCCTTCTTCAAATTGCCATAGAAGATATCATTTTGAATATCATACTGATACTGTCTTGGCTCCTCAACAATTCTCTCAATGACCGACATTTCCAAAAGATCTGTGGCTGTCAGCTTTAAGGCATCCGCGGCCTGTGCTGCTTTATTTGTATCTTTCCAGAGAATATTGGCACAGCTCTCCGGTGATACAACAGAATAGTAGGCATTGGATAACATCCACACTTCATCTGCGACAGCAAGTGCCAACGCACCACCGCTTCCGCCTTCCCCAATGACAATTGAGATAACCGGTGTCTTTAGCATCATCATTTCCATAAGATTCTCTGCAATTGCCTGACCTTCTCCACGTTCCTCTGCACCTATTCCGCAATAGGCACCGGCGGTATCAATAATACAGATTACCGGGCGGTGAAATTTCTCAGCCAGTTTCATTTGCCTAAGAGCTTTTCGGTAGCCTTCCGGATGGGCAGAACCAAAATTACATTCAATCTTCTCTTTGGTATCATGTCCCTTCTCGATTCCAATCAAGGTAACTGCTTCATCTTCCAGAAGCCCGATTCCGGCAATGACTGCTCGATCATCTCCGTATCTTCTGTCTCCATGCATTTCCACAAAATGCGTTACGAGATTGCTGATATAATTACCTGCGGTCGGTCGTTCTTTCTCTCTGGCCAGCAGTACTCTGTCATATTTCGTCATCATTGCGCTCTGCCTCCATGAAGTAGTAATAATTGTTCCAGGTATTCACGTTGTTCTATTCTTCTTACGATATCATCCACGAATCCACATTTTAGTAATGCCTCAGAACGCTGAAAGCCCTTTGGCAGCTTCTTTTTCAGTGTCTGCTGGATAACTCTTGGTCCTGCAAATCCAATCAACGCATTCGGCTCAGCCAAGATAATATCACCCTCCATTGCAAAGCTGGCTTCTACTCCTCCCGTTGTGGGATTCGTCATCAGAACCACATACAGTAATCCTGCATCACTATGCTTCTTTACAGCGCCGGAGACTTTGGCCATCTGAAGCAGGGATAACATGCCTTCCTGCATTCTTGCACCACCGGACACCGTAACTCCAATCACCGGAAGCTGTTGCCTGGTTGCATATTCAAATAACGCAGTGATTTTCTCACCAACAACGGTCCCCATAGAACCCATCATAAAATTGGCATCCATAGAAAAAATACAGCATGGCATTTTTCCAATTGTAATTCTTCCACAGACGACGCCTTCCTTTTCTCCGCTTTTCTTTCTTGCATCCAGAAGCTTCTGATCATATTCCGGGAAACCGATAATATTCTCAGATTCCACGCCTGCCATCAGTTCGTCAAAGGATTTGCTATCCGCATACATCAATATTCTTTTTCTTGCACTGATATGAAAATAATAATCACATTCCGGACAGGAGTAATCATGTTCTCTGACTCCTTGCCGTGTTAACATGCTCTTACAATTAGGACACTCATAAACATAAGACTTTTCTTCTGTTTTGCCCGTCCCATCATTCTTGTTTGGACTGCCTTCCAACACATTATCCGCGGACTTAAACAACCCTCTTAAATTCATCTGCTTCTCCACCCTGACTATTTAGTTGCTCCTGCAAATTATCTTTGATTTTTTCCTGATTTGTCTTGATAAAATCAGTCTGATAACTTCCATCCAGGAAATCATCCATTCCGATTGCACTTAAATGAAAATCTCTGTTATGATCTACTCCATAAATGATGAGTTCTGACAGAGCGCTTCGCATCTTACGTATCGCATTTTCTCTTGTATGGGAACAGACAATGAGTTTACCCAGTAAAGAATCGTAAAATGGCGGGATCTCACATCCCTGATAAAGTGCACTGTCAAATCTGACATCCGGTCCTCCCGGAATATGCAGCATTTTAACGGTTCCGCAGCCGGGCGTAAAATCCTTCGAATTCTGCGCACAGATACGACATTCAATCGCATGACCGTTCATCGTGATATCATCCTGTGTGAAGCTGATTAGACAACCTGCCGCTGTTCTGATCTGCCATTTTACAATATCTACACCACATACCATCTCTGTCACGGAGTGCTCCACCTGTAGTCTGGTATTCATTTCCATAAAATAGAATTCATCCTTCACCAGCAGGAATTCTATGGTTCCAACGGTTACATAACCGACGGCTGCAACAGCCTTACGGGCAGCAGCATACATCTTATCGCGAATTTCTGTTGCCAATACCGGTGCAGGACACTCTTCAATCAGCTTCTGGTTCTTATTCTGAATGGAGCAGTCACGCTCACCCAGAATAATGGTTTTGCCATTTTGATCCGCCAGAACCTGTATTTCAATGTGTTTTGCATGAAGTAAATATTTCTCCAGATATAATGCGCCATCACCAAATGCTTCCTTGGCTTCTTCAAAAGCGCCAAGAAACGCTGCTTTCATCTCGCTTTTCTGATAGACCGGTCGTATTCCCTTGCCACCGCCACCAGATCTTGCCTTTAGCAAAACAGGATAGCCCACGCGCTCTGCTTCCTCCTGTGCCTGCACATAATCAGCAAGAATAGCACTTCCGGGAGTAATTGGAACATTGCCGTGCTGCATGGTCTTACGTGCTTCCTCTTTATCTCCCATCTTATGAATCACATCTGCAGAAGGTCCGATAAATGCGATATAACTGTTCTCACATTTCCTAGCAAACTCTGCATTCTCCGAGAGCAATCCATAACCGGGATGAATTGCCTCTACGCGACATTTCTTGGCGACCATCAGAATCGCATTCTGGTTAAGATAGCTGTCACTCACCTGTGAAGCGCCGATACAATAAGCTTCATCAGCAAGGCTGACATGAAGCGCCTCCTGATCTGCTTCTGAATATACGGCAACAGTCTTGATTCCCATCTCTTTGCACGCACGAATAATACGAACAGCAACTTCTCCTCTGTTGGCAATTAAGATTTTCGAAAACATATTCCACTCTCCTTCTTGATGAATGGTTGGTTACTTCGCATCAACACATGCAAAGGAAAAATCCCCCTCCATGAATCGTTTTCCATTGACACATGCCAGACCATGAATGAAGTAAAACGGTTTCTTGACTCTGGTTACAGAACCGGTAAATACCACTGTCTGATCAGGTCTGACGCTTTCACGAAATTTAACATTATTGATTCCTACATAAACAAACAGTTTATTCTCACCCATATCCTCCTGAAAAAGAACCGCAGATGACTGCGCCATCATCTCACAAAGCATGACACCCGGAACTATTGGATTGCCCGGAAAATGTCCCTTCAGGAAAAACTCATCGCCCTTAACATGGTAGCGCCCCTCAAAGCTTCCATCCTCCCTGACAAATGCTTCATCTACTAAGAGCATCGGGTCACGATGTGGTAATACCTTCATAATTTCTTCTCGATTCATAAATAACCTCCATACTTAAGTATCATTCCTGTTAACAGGATTATTCTGCTTAGAATCAGACCAGTTCAAATATGGTCTGACCATATTCCACGATGGTATTCTCCTCCACACAGATGGATGCAATCACTCCGTCTCTGGCAGCAGTGATTTCGTTCATCATCTTCATCGCTTCAATCACACAGAGCACATCACCCTTTTTAACACGATCGCCTTCTTTTACAAATGGTGGTTCCTCAGGAGATGGTGCTCTATGAAATATTCCAAGCAGCGGTGCCTTAATCTCATCCTGCTTTCTTTTATTGACCGAATTAGTCAATCCGTTTGACATTCCTCCATTATCAGCAGATGTAATTACTTCCTGCGGAGTATGGATTACTGATGGCGGAAGCTCCTTTTTGAAGTAAAGCATGCTGCCTTCTTCTTCAATCTTTAGTTCGCTTAGCGAAAGATGTTCAAATAAATCTCCATAAAATGTTACCTGTTCCTGTGTCATCCCTACACCTTTCCTTTCTACTGCATCTTCTTTAGTGCGATACAACCGTTATGACCGCCAAAACCTAAAGATGTGGAAAGTGCATACTCCAGCCTGGTCTTCACTGCTGTATTCGGTGTATAGTTCAGATCACATTCCGGGTCCTGCTCCGTCAGATGAATGGTCGGTGGTACAATATCATTCTGCAAAGCCAATATACATGCCATTGCTTCTGCGGCACCTGTTGCGCCAAGCATGTGTCCTGTCATGGATTTCGTAGAACTGATATGAAGTCTTGTTGCATCAGCACCAAATACTTCTTTGATGGCAGCTGTTTCCATAAGATCGTTCATATGCGTTCCTGTTCCATGTGCATTAAAATAGATCTGTTCCGGGGCAAATGTCTCATTCGTTTCTTCCATGGCAAGACGGATTGCTCTGATTGCACCGATTCCATCGGGATGCGGAGCTGTAATATGATAAGCATCAGCAGTATTGCCATAGCCCACGACTTCTGCATAAATCTTAGCATTACGCTTCATTGCATGATCATACTCTTCCAATACCAGAATCGCAGAACCTTCTCCCATAACAAAGCCACCACGTCTTGCATCAAATGGTAAAGAAGCAGCATTGGGATCTTCACTTGTTGAAAGTGCCTTACAGCTGGTAAATCCAGCAATAGAGAGCTCATTGATTGTACTCTCTGTACCACCTGCTAAGATTGCATCTGCATAACCATGCTTGATCGCATGGAATGCCTCACCCAGCGTATTGGTTGAAGTTGCACATGCCGTAACAACCGGGAGTGTCGGTCCCTGTGCATGATGTCTGATCGAAACGACACCGGTTGGCATGTTCGAAATTAACTTCGTGATAAAGAAAGGAGATACACGATTTGGTCCTTTCTCAATCAGATTACGATACTCTTCCATAAAGGTATTCATTCCGCCAATACCGGAGCCAATATAGACGCCCAGTCTGGTCGAATCCATATTGTCTTCGTTTAATCCACTATCCTTCATAGCTTCATCAGACGCGGCAACAGCATATTGCATTACCAGATCCGCATGCCTGATTTCCGCCGGCTTATCATAATATTTCTTTGCATCAAAATCCTTTATTTGTGCAGCAACCTTTACAGCATAATCTGAGGTATCAAATCTTGTGATTTTATCAACTCCACAGACGCCGTTTACAAGGCCGTTCCAAAATGTCTCTTTATCATTTCCAATTGGGGAAATAATTCCCATTCCAGTAACAACTACTCTCTTCATAGATTCTCCTTTAAGCTTCGTTCGTTTTATTCGACAACTGATGAATTAATTGCTCTATATATACATGCCACCGTCAATTTTGATGACTTCTCCTGTTAAATAGGAAGTCTCTTCCTGTGCAAGGAAAGCGACTACATTGGCAACATCCTCTGGAGTTCCAAGGCGTTTGATCGGAATCTGTTCCAGGATAGCCTGTGTGGTTGCTTCCGGTAATGCCTCGGTCATCTGCGTTGAGATATAGCCGGGTGCAACAGCATTACAGGTCACTCCGCGTGATGCATATTCCTTGGCAATACTCTTCGTCAGACCAATAACACCTGCTTTGGAGGCCGCATAATTTGCCTGTCCTGCATTCCCCATCATTCCTACAACAGAACTGATGTTGATAATCCGCCCATAACGCTGTTTCATGAAGGGTCGAATGCATTCCTTTATCATGAGAAAGGTTCCAAGAAGATTCACATTTAGTACACGTTCAAAACCTTCACTCTTCATCTGCATCAACAATTTATCATTGGTTATTCCTGCATTGTTAACAAGAATATCAATACTGCCAAAGGCCTCAATAACCTTAGCTACCGCTGTCTTAACTTCCTCTTCCAAAGCGACATTGCAGGATACAAATACAGCTTTGATGCCATAGGTATGAAGTTCCTTAACAAAATCCATCGTTTCTTTGGTCTCTTTGGTTGCAAAGACTGCAACATTAGCACCTTCCATTGCAAGTCGTATTGCAATTGCCTTACCAATGCCTCTGCTTCCACCTGTAACAATTGCATTTTTTCCCTTAAGCATTACTCTCCCCTTCCTGCAGAGTTGCCACTGCTTTGGCAAGGCTGTCTGCATCTGTTACATTCAGAACGTTTACATTACTTAAGGTCTTATTGACCAGTCCTGATAAGGTCTTACCGGCACCGACTTCAATAAAGGTATCTACCCCTGCAGCAGCCATATTTCTAATGGTCTGTTCAAATCTGACGCTATTCGATGCCTGATTGGCAATCAATTCTCTAATTGCTTCTGCATCCTGCGGATAAGGCTTAGCTGTTGTGTTGGAATAGATTGGAAGTTTGGGTGCTACAACCTTCATCGTTTGAAGTTCTGACTTTAATCTAGCGGTGGCATCAAGCATATAGGGTGTATGAAAGGCACCACTGACAGCCAGCGGAATCGCTTTACCGCCAGCTGCTTTGACAATGTCTCCAAAGGCAGCAATGGCTTCCTTGCTTCCAGCTACTACAGTCTGCGAAGGGCAATTGTAGTTGACCGGATAGATGTCTTGACACTTAGCTGCGAGCTTTTCAACTTCCTCGGCGGAAAGTCTAAGAATCGCTGCCATAGCTCCTGGATGTGCCTTTGCACAGGCATCCATAGCATTTCCTCTTGCCACAACCAATCGAAATGCATCTTCTGTTGAGAGAATTCCTGTGTATGCCACTGCCGGAATCTCACCAAGAGAAAATCCTGTAACTACATCTGCCTTGATTCCACAGGCACTCAGCACTTGCGCACAGGCCAGATCCACAAGGAATAAACATGGTTGTGTATTACTAGTCTGCGTTAAAGTATTCTGATTAGAATGAAAACATTGCTCTATTGTACCGGGGCGTAAACGCTCCCCCATTTCAAATATTTCTCTGCAGACAGACTGGCTCTCATACAGATCAGCACCCATCCCAACTTTCTGAGCTCCCTGTCCAGTAAATAAAAATGCTATTTTACCCATTGTGTTGCACCTTTCATTATGTTCTCTGCTTCTTCTGTGATATTTTTGACAATCTCAGCGCAGGTTAGTCTCTCTTTAATAAGTCCGGCAATCTGACCGCACATAAAGGAACCTTTCTCAAGGTCTCCTTCCTTAGCAGCCATACGAAGCGTACCGGCTCCCATTTGTTCCAGTTCTTCATTCGTAACCGTGGAATCATATTCCCTCTGTGCCAATGACTTGGAAAATGGAGATTTCAGTGTTCGTACCGGGTGTCCAAGACGTTTGCCGGTAACGATAGTATCGATATCCTTGGCGTTAAGAACGCGTTGTTTATAATTCTCATGAACATTACATTCTACTGCTGTCAGGAACCTGGTACCCATCTGAACGCCACAGGCACCCAACATAAATGCAGCAGCCATTCCCCTTCCATCTGCGATGCCTCCGGCTGCAACAACCGGAATATCAATGGCATCCACTACCTGTGGAACAAGAGCCATTGTTGTCAGATCTCCAACATGACCTCCGGATTCGCCACCCTCGGCAACCACTGCAACTGCACCTTTTCGTGCTACCATTTTGGCAATCGCAACAGAGGGAACCACCGGCATTACCTTAATACCGGCCGCCATCATCTGATCCATATACGGAGTTGGATTACCGGCTCCTGTTGACACCACCGCTACATGCTCTTCACATACAACATCTAAAGCCTCCTTGACAAATGGACTCATTAGCATGATATTGACGCCAAATGGGCGGTTCGTCAGTTCTTTTGCCTTCCTGATCTGCTCTCTGATCTGCTCTCCATTGGAATTCATAGCTGCAATCATACCAAGGCCTCCTGCATTGGACACCGCAGCCGCAAGTTCTGCATCCGCAATCCAGGCCATACCGCCCTGAACAACCGGATACTCAATATTTAGAATTTCGCATAACTTACTCTTTATCATGATAATCCTCTCTATTCGTCATGGGTAGTGTCAAATTTCACTACCTATTTTATTGTTTTAACCTTGATTATCAGGGAGTTTATAATAAAAAGAGCACTCCCCCCTTTTTTTTGATATAATGTCCTCGACTAAAAATCCAAGATATCGAAAGGAGCAAATGCT
>JAKQFQ010000082.1 GCA_029558315.1 Bacillota bacterium | reverse complement strand
AGCATTTGCTCCTTTCGATATCTTGGATTTTTAGTCGAGGACATTATATCAAAAAAAAGGGGGGAGTGCTCTTTTTATTATAAACTCCCTGATAATCAAGGTTAAAACAATAAAATAGGTAGTGAAATTTGACACTACCTGTCAGAGCACAAGGAGGAAAAAGTGAGAAAAAATCAAAAAGCGCAGATAGATGGGTTATTTGATTTATTAGCAGATGCGCACAAAACAGTCGAGAGCTGTATAAATAAAAGAAAATATGATGAAGCGGCACTTGTACTGGAAGATTGTCAGGATGCCGCCATTGGTATTGGTAAGGCAATTGATGGTTCTGAAGGCGAGGACACCGAGACCGTTAAAGCATTGGAAGAATATTGTGAAATCATATATTTAATCCATGAGGATTTGCTATCAGGAAGCTCTTTAGTGGCATCAGATATAGCAAATCGTTTGAGGAAAATATTGAAAACGATTCTTCATTGTTATCGGAAAGAAGTAAAGGTAAAAAGGGAAGTAGTATTCCTTCCCTATAAGGCTTCTATGTGGGATTCATTGGAAAGTGTTTGGAAGAAATATGATGCAGACCCTGAATGGGATGCGAGAGTGATTCCGATTCCATATTACGATAAGAATCCAGACGGGACATTTTCTGAATTTCACTATGAAGGAAATGATTATCCTGAGTATGTTCCGATTACCTTTTATAAGAATTATGATTTAGAAGAAAATCACCCGGATGAGATATACATCCATAATCCATATGATGATGCGAATTATGTGACTAGCATAGAACCACATTTCTATTCAAAAAACATAAAGAATTATACGGATAAGCTGATTTATATTCCGTATTTTGTCTTAAACGAACCTGAACCCAACAATAAAAGTGTAATAGAAAGCATTTCACATTTTGCACAGACACCGGGAGTGATTCATGCTCATGAGGTTATCGTGCAGTCTGAAAATATACGTAAATGCTATATTGAAGCGATGGTCATGCTTGCTGGAGAACATACAAGAAGTATTTGGCAGAGAAAAATCAAAGGAACAGGATCGCCTAAGTTTGATAAAGTTGTCAATGTGACAAAAGAAGATATTGAATTGCCGGTTGATTGGAAGGAAAAGATTTGTCGTAAGGATAATACAGAGAAGAAAGTCATTCTTTATAATACCAGCGTTACATCACTTCTTCAGGAGTCTGAGGATATGATAGAGAAGATAAGGGATGTTTTATCATTTTTTAAGACAAAGACCGATGATGTTATCTTGCTGTGGAGACCTCATCCACTTATCAAGGCAACAATCAGTTCCATGAGACCAATGCTTTGGGATGCGTATGAGAGGATAGTGGAATGGTATAAGTCTGAGAATTTTGGAATCTATGATGATACTGCTGATTTGGATCGGGCAATAGCGATTTCAGATGCATATTATGGCGATGGTAGTAGTGTGGTGCAGCTTTGTCAGAAGGTAAAAATGCCTGTAATGATACAGAATGTTCATGTAAGATGCTGTGATGAGGGATAAGCAGCGATAGTGGAAAAATTATAAACTGATGGGAGTACATAGAAGTGAATTTTGAATTGACAGCCTCAATGATGTGTGCGAATTATGGTAATCTGGAGCAGGAAGTAAAAGCATTGGAAGAGGGCGGAATTGATTCTTTCCATATTGATATTATGGATGGAAGATATGTGCCAAACTTTGCGATGGGATTACATGATATGAAATATATTGCAGGAGCTACGAGTAAGCCACTGGATTTGCATTTGATGATAGAGCATCCCAGCAAGCATATAGATTTATTTTTAAGAAATCTGCGAAAGGGAGATACAGTATATATTCATCCTGAAGCTGAGTATCATCCATCGACCACCTTGCAGAAGATTATAGATGCTGGTATTACACCGGGAATAGCGATTAATCCGGGAACATCTGTAGAGCTGATCATGGAAATGCTTCGTATTGTGAAAAAAGTTCTTGTTATGTCAGTAAATCCAGGCAATGCAGGACAGATGTACCTTCCATATGTGGGTAAGAAGATTACAAAGCTTCTTTCTATAAAGGAAGATATGGGATTTGAGATATATTGGGATGGTGCATGTAGTGCTGACCGTATTCTTGAATTTGCTCCAAAGGGGGTAAAAGGCTTTGTGCTAGGTACTACACTTCTATTTGGAAAAGAGAGAAGCTATGGGGATATCTTACAGGATATCAGGGAACTCAAGTTTTAGGAGCAGATGGTATGAATGTAGCTTTAGTTTTATCCGGTGGTACAGGGAGCAGACTAGGAAGTGATATTCCAAAGCAGTATCTTAAGGTAGCAGACAGGACTGTTATTTCCTATTGTCTGGAGACTATTTTAGAGAGTTCATATATAGATGCAGTTCAGATAGTGGCAGATAAGCAATGGCATGAGGTTATAGAGGAGAGTCTTGTGCAGCTTGGTTTCAGGCAGAGTGAGAAAGTGAAAGGCTTTTCAACACCGGGCGAAAACAGACAGCTTTCTATATTAAATGGTCTTTATGATATTTCAAAATATGCTAAAGAAACAGACTTGGTAATGATTCATGATGCGGCAAGACCAATGCTGACAGAAGATACGATAAAGCAAATCTTTGATAAATTAGAGGTGCATGAGGGAGTGATACCGGTACTTCCGATGAAAGATACTGTATATTTAAGCGATGGAGGGGATAAAATATCAGCTCTTCTTAATAGAAGTCAGGTGTTTGCAGGACAGGCTCCGGAAGGTTTTGTTCTGGGAAAATATCTTGATGCTAATAAGAGATTATTACCAGAAGCCATTTATAATATAAATGGCAGCACAGAACCGGCAGTTCTTTATGGAATGGATGTTGCTATGATTCCCGGAGATGAAGGAAATTTCAAGATAACGACAAAGGAAGATTTAAGGCGGTTTGAAAGGGGGATATGACGGGATGAAATCGTGGATACTGCATGATGTAGGTGATTTTAGATATGATGAGAAGGAAATGCCTAAAGTAAGTGATGCACAGGTAATAGTTAAGGTAAAGGCTGTGGGAATATGTGGCTCGGATATTGCTCGTGTGTATGAAAACGGAGCGCATAGGATGCCACTTATAATAGGACATGAGTTTTCAGGCGTAGTGGAACAGGTTGGAAAGTATGTTGATGATGAGTGGATAGGAAAGCGAGTAGGTATTTTCCCTCTGATTCCATGTAAAGAGTGCCCAGCTTGTCTTAATAGAAAATATGAGATGTGCAGTCAGTACAGTTATCTTGGTTCAAGAGTTGATGGAGGCTTTGCGGAGTATGTATCTGTGCCTGAGTGGAATTTGATAGAGCTTCCTGATAATGTGAGTTTTGAGCAGGCGGCAATGCTTGAGCCTATGGCTGTGGCGGTACATGCTATGCGCAGGCTTTCACTTGTGCATGATGCATCAGTGGCAGTGTGCGGACTTGGTACAATAGGTCAGCTCTTGATTATGTTTTTACTGGAGAGAGGAATAAAGAATATATATCCAATAGGCAACAAAGATTCGCAGAAGGAATCTGTTCTGGCGATGGGAATCCCAGAAGAGAATTACTGTGATATGCGTACAATGGACGTGGAAGCATTTTTGAAGGAGAAGACAGATAGAGTAGGCGTGGCATCTTTCTTTGAATGTGTGGGGAAGAATGAGACAGTAACACTTGCCCTTAATGAAGTAGCTCCCGGTGGACAGATATGTATGGTCGGAAACCCTTATTCTGATATGAACCTTGACAAAGAGACTTATTGGAAGATACTTAGAAAACAGCTTGTGATTACAGGTACTTGGAATTCAAGCTTCTATGGTTTGGATGATGAAGAAGCGGCATCCGATGACTGGCACTATGTTTTAAATGCATTATCTTCTGGTGGGGTTAGCCCTGAGAAACTGATTACGCATAGGTTAAAGATGGAAGAGCTGAATAAAGGCTTTGAGATGATGCGAGATAAGTCAGAGGAATAAAGATAATGATGGTTCAAGTGTAGGAAAATTAGTATATTTCCCAAATATGGGAAATAAAAATGTTCAGTAAAGCGAAATTACCTAAAACTGCCAAATATTCTAAAATATGGGTATAAAAAGTTTCCCAAAGAAGGGAGGTTTACCCAATGAATACTGAGCAGTTTTATCTCAGGGTAGAGCAGTTGCTCAAGGAATATTGCTGGTCGAGAAACCGACTTGCAAAAGAGAGCAAAGTACCCAAATCTACAATTTATAATATGATGCGAGACAGGAATGAGCCGAAGCTGGAAACATTCTTTGAAATCATTGATGGTTTTCATATACCGTTAGGAAAGTTTGTAAATCCTGAAACAGACGAGAAGGAATATACGACAGCACAGATAGAGCTTTTGAAGCTTACAGAAGGATTTTCTACAAGTCAATATGAAAGAGTGCTTGCGTATGCACAGGCTGTTTCGCAAGAGCCTAAAAAATAATCCTATGATTTCTTTTGTCGGGAAGTCATAGGATATTTTTATGCCCTTTTTCTGGCGTTTTGGGAGCGACAGAAATATTTTATAATGATTGGCTGTTTTTCTTTGGCTCTGGATTTTCAGGAATTTTTTCTTCTTCATGGTGTTACTGATTTCATGAGCTGTCACTGAACTGATTTCTTATGTTGTCATTGACCTGCTCATGTTTGTCAGAATACGTCACTATGGAATTTTATCTTCACGTACAAAACAAAAGAAACTGACATTATGCAGAAATCATCTTGGGTGCAGAAAATATATTTCCGAAATAAAAAATATGTCTGTACCAGAAATGTTGAAGCATCTTTGGAAGATAGATATCTGCGTCTGCAAAATATGTGGTGGTCATATGGGTGCCACTAAAAAACATACATTTATACGAGATTAATCCACTCATCCTTATATGTTTTTTTACCTCAGATACTGAGGTCTATTTGTAGTGCAAAGACCTAAGAAACAGCACTTGTTTCTATAGACTCTACACACCAAAAGTGTTATTCTTTATGAAAAGAACAAAGATTGAATCCCCATAGTAACCGGCTATTCGGACGCTTACTTTGTTCAATTAGGACAAATCGAAAATGATGTAAACGAAAGGGCAGTTACTGGTAAGCGAAAGCTGCTTTTTCGGTTACACCATCATCGATTCTATCCTAAAGAATTTGTCGAAAAGATTAGTTCGATATAAATTTGATTTTTCTACTGGTAGGAAATCAACAAATAAGAATTCTACAGAGGGTTTATGATATGAAAAATGATGAGTATATAAGATTACGAAGACTATTTTTGATTGGAATTATTATGGCATTGATAACCATAATCGGAGGCGAGATACCTATAGGCTGGGTGGTTAATCCAGCAGCAGAAAATGAACTGTATTCTATGATTTTGGGCTATGCTTCATTATCAGTACCACAGTTGGCTTCGGGAGTGTTTTTTGGTGGTATAGGAATTCCTTTACAGTATTATGGATACAAAGCTATAGCGGAGATTATCAATAAAACTGACTGTAACAAGTGTGCTAAATTAGTAGATATCAATGTCATTTAGTTAACCAATTTCAAATTAAAATCCAGTGGTTTTCTTTCAGAGAGAGCCACTGTTTTTTTTC
>JAKQFQ010000079.1 GCA_029558315.1 Bacillota bacterium | reverse complement strand
GCAAAATAGCATGAAAACAACAAAGGGTCAGCCCAAAAATCGGCTAACCCTTTGTTTATTCGTCGGGGCGGAGAGATTTGAACTCTCGACCCCCTGCTCCCAAAGCAGGTGCGCTAACCGGGCTGCGCTACGCCCCGAGGTTCTTCTTTCATGTCAACACAATAATTAACAGTGAATTAACTGCCTTCTTATTTCCTCCTGTTAACCCTCCTTGACCCCGAATTAAGCTGATTTTTACCTATATTGTCAACATAACTGTGACAGTTCTGTGACAGATGTAAAATAATCATTTCGTGCCAATGAAGCAAAGCAATTCTTCTGTTTAGTGTGCTAGATGCTGGATTTCTTTTTCCTGTGGCTGGGATAAAAAATAATTCTCGCGTGGGGAGAATAATCGTTGCATCTGTTTAATGAATTCAGTATTTATAACCAGACTTATCTACAGATTGTTACCAAGGGCTTATTCCGGTTATCTGCAGTATGGAGGTCCTCATGAAACGACAAGACTCTGACTGGCGACAGCTTGGCTTGTTACTGGTTCTTGTATTTGTGTTATTAGTATCTTCAACAATCTCCCTTGCATCCCGCCCAATTCCACCAAGAATGAATAAACCCAACAATGCCAAACTGAATTCCAATTGGCAGATACCCTACACGATAAACAATGGCAAGCTTGTTTTGGGTAACGGATGGCAACAGGGCTCGTTGATACCGGCTCGTAATTCATTACTAAAGAGTACCCCCACAAGCCCACCAGCCGATAAATGTGATCGGATTATCTGGAATAAGCTCACGAGAACACCCAGATTCTTTAAAGGGCATCTCAATCCTTCCACATACCAATATAAGGTTAATTCCACAAACCGGGATGATCAAGGTTTATCACAACAGATATTGACCACCATTCGGGAAAACCAACACTATTTTACCTTGTCTGAACCTGATAAGGATCTGCAACTTGTCAGTATTAAGGAATCCGATGAAAGAATTCATGTCAAGTACTCACAATTCTTTAAAGGTTTGCCAGTCTTTAATCATCAGCTGATCTTTCATTGCAACAAACAAGGTGATATTCTTTCTTACCTGGGCGATTATATCCATCCAGACCAGCTTGTAAACGCAGTGGTAGATCAACCCATTGCTCTGGATCAAGCTACCATGGCCGTCAGACAAGACCTGCAAATTCCAATACCACAACCGATCAACCTGCAACACGACTTTAATTCTGCGGGATTGCTGCAACCGGAGAGAGGAATCTGGATTGACTTTAATGGCAAGCCCCATGATGCTTGGCGAATTAATGTCATGCCGAGAATAGATGAGAACTGGATCTATTATGTTTCAACTCTCACTGGAGAAGTTGTCTTTAAGCATAATACAGTGACAAATGGTTATCCGACAACGGCTTTTGGTTATGATGTTTTTGGTAATCTGCTGGCTCTAAACGCATATGTTGAATCAGGAATGATAGAATTGATTGATACCACCAAGCCGATGTTTAGCCAAAAGGCAGAATTACCTTATGGCACAATCATTACTAAAGAAATGCTAGATGATTCGACTATTCATACTGTCAATTCTTCTCAACCAATCTTTGGAGACTCGGTTGCCTGTTCAGTTCATAATTATATGTCTTTAATATATGATTATTACAATAAGACATTTGGCGCACCGTACATATTGGATTCTGACTATGGTACCATGAGATCAATTATTCATTATGACATTAACTATAACAATGCATTCTGGGATGGATTTTATTGTGTTTTTGGTGATGGAGATGGTGAACAGTCTGCTCCTCTTGCGGGAGCGCTGGATATAGTCGCTCATGAATTCACTCATGGGCTCACAGATTATAACGCTAACTTGATATACCTGAATCAATCAGGTGCACTGGATGAATTTTTTGCCGATTTCTTTGCCTGCATGATTGACCGGGATGACTGGCTGATTGGAGAGGATGTCTGGACACCCCATATCCCTGGAGATGCCTTACGAGACATGAGTAATCCTCATGCAGGGAATCCTCCCTTGCCCGATCATATGTCAGAATATCTTGACTGGCCACTGGACTGGGATAATGGAGGCGTGCATTATAACTGTGGTATTCCCAGCAAAGCGGCATATTTAATTGCTGATGCAATTGGCCTCAATAAAACTGAACAAATCTTCTATAAAGTTTTAACCAATTATCTGGTTCCATCCAGTGGATTTTGGGATATAAGGATGTGCTCTATAACAGTTGCTGAAATTTTGTACGGAGAAGGCAGCTTCGAAGTTCTTATGGTAGAAGATGCATTTAACCAAGTTGGCATCACTGAGGATATGGAATCGGTTCCATACTTTTCAGAAACCCTTGAAGCTATAAAGGGTGAGGAATGGATTGCTTATATACGCGCAGATTCTTTAATTGGTATAGCTAGAGAAGATTTATCTCAGATAAAGTACTTTACATCCTTTAAAGCTCTATATACAGAATATGAAAAAACTCAATTATCATCGACCCGCGATGGAAGAATTCTGTGCTTTGTAAATGACGCTCATAAAGTGACATTTTATTATTTAGATGATCCGCAAATGTTAACGTATAAATATAAAGTATTAGATAACTATATTCACCAAGAAGGAGATTTGCATAGCGCAGTTATCTCGAACGATGGGAGTCAGATCCTGTTAACATCTGAATATATGAACGATAATTATATTTATATATTGGATCAATATGGATTCATTACTGCGTACCCACAAAAAAAACCTTCTATGGACGGGGAAGATGAGTATTCTGAGCCTATTATCATTGATGTAGCCGATTGGGCTCCAGATAACAAGGTAATTATATATGACGCTTTATATGAAGTGTATGTGGGAAATGACTCTTCAATATATTACTGGGATATCTCACAATTTGTAATAGATCATTCAGTAACAATGACATTACTGCCAACACATGGAATGGATATTCAATATGCTTACCCAAAATTTTCTAACAATTCACCCTATTTAATAGCTTATAATTATATAGATAACGACAGTCATTTGTATATTGCTGATATTCTTAAGAGAGAATTATATGGACTGGTAATTAGAGGTATAAAACCTGCGTTTTCACCAGATAACAATAAGTTGGTATTCCAAAGTTACAATAAGGAGCTATACACCTGCAATAATGATTCTATTTATGTTAACATTAAAAGTATGAATATCAATGGTGAGAATCCGGAATGGATAGTCATACCTGAGTCTGTTGTTCCAGTTGAACTTGCGCTATTTGATGCACTAATAGAAGATGGCAATGTTGTCCTGAAGTGGCAAACCGCATCAGAAACCAACAACTACGGATTTGAGGTGCTCAAATCTCCGCTGGGAAATGGTGAAGTAGATTGGCAACGTTTGGGCTTTGTTCCCGGGAACGGCACGACATCTGAAACACAAACCTATTCGTTTGTGGATAAAAAGCCTGCTCCAGGTAAATGGCAATATCGGCTGAAACAACTGGATACAAACGGTGATTTCTCATTTTCCGATGTGGTAACCGTTCAAGTAAGCGTACCACAAAAGTTTGTTCTTTATCCCAATTATCCCAATCCCTTTAATGCCACAACCCAAATATCCTTTAATCTGCCAACCGATGAACATGTCAGGCTTGATGTCTTTGATGTGAAGGGTGGTTTAATCACCACTCTCTTTAACCAGGAAATGACTGCCGGATATCATTCTGCCGAGTTTACTTGCGATGAACAGGCGAGTGGAGTGTTCTTTTACAAGATTGTCGCCGGGGATAATATACAGGTGGGTAAGGCTCTGCTGGTTAAATAACAAGGGATATGATTTTACCAAACGGATAATTCTGGATACTTGATAAGCATCGGGGGGACG
>JAKQFQ010000053.1 GCA_029558315.1 Bacillota bacterium | reverse complement strand
GAGTTTGACCAGGATGGATTGATAACCGGTCTTGCTGAAGCGTCCCCTGCAGCTTCTGTTGCCATGGCCTATCTTGGATGGATGATGAACAGTGATATAAAGATTGAAGAATTTGACCGTTTTGTCGAGGTTCATCCCTCTCCTGACGGTATTCCATGGCTTTTGAAGTATCTGAACGGTCAGAAGAGATAATTGTCAGGAACGTATCAACACATTTTTCATGTTCTAAAAAAATTATTCTTCATCAGGAAGAACTGATGATAAAGATCATTGCGGTAGATGATGAACCTGCTTTTGGTGAGATAATAAGTGTCTACATGGAGGAACTCGGAGATTTTGATATTTCTGTATACTCTTCTCCAAATGAGGCTTTTGAAAAAATTTTGGCTGGTGAGGCTGATGCCGTAATTACCGATTATTTCATGGAAGAGATGGATGGAATATCGCTTGCAATTAAAGTTAAATCTATTTCTCTTGACATACCTGTTGTCCTTCTGACTGCCTCTGATGACATGGATATAATCCTAAAAGCGAACAATGCTGGTGTGGATTTTATCCAGATAAAAGATGATAATCCATCACGCTTTTTTCATGAGATTGCCCGGAAAATTACTAATTCTGTAGAAAAATATCGTGCAAAGAAGAAATATGAGGAAGGCAGACGGACCCGGGAGATGTTGATTGGAGCCCAGAGAGATCTTATGGCAAGGCTTTCTGAGAGTTTAACAACTAATCAGGCTCTGGATGCTGCCCTTATCACTATTCGGTTGCTTTCAGGATGCACAGCAGGCGCAGTTCATCTTATAAATAAAAAAACCAAAAAGATAGAACTGGCAATATCACATAACCTGCCAGATGACATGATAAAAAGGTTTACATTTGGCAATCTCCATCGGGTAGTGTACACGAAAAAGCCTATTTATGTGTCTGTTTCAGATAAACCAGATAATTCTGACCGTTTGATCGGTGGTCAGATCCCAATTATTACAGGAACTGATTTAATCGGAGTTATATCCTTCATTCTTGACAATCCGAGTAAGATCCATCAGGAACTCCTTGACACCATGGAGCTTGTTACAGGCCAACTTGGAAATACACTTGTCCGGATTCGTTCAGAAGAACTGGTACATCAGCGTGAGAATGAACTTTCAGAACTTTATAATGCAATGCTGGAGCTTGTCATTGTCATTGATATGGACGGTACCATTCTGAACGTAAATCCCGCTGCTACAAGAATTTTGGGCTACACTGAAGAGGAACTTACTGGCATGCCCATACAGGCTTTGTACTCTCCAAAGATAAGTGATGAAATTATTTTCCAGTTTATGGACC
>JAKQFQ010000035.1 GCA_029558315.1 Bacillota bacterium | reverse complement strand
GACCAGAAGGTCAGCGGGCATCATAACAGTCCCATCAGTTGACTGATAATCCAATCCTCTTGAAAAGCCCTTGTCTTTGTAAACAACAATTCTAGTGTATTCTTCCTTATCTGGTGATCGTAGTACATTTAGCTCAACAATCTGGGCGTTCAACATGTCTATTTCAGCATGTATCTCCATTGCATTCCCTTTTATTCCCTTCAGTACAATTTCCTTATTGGCCGGCAATCTAATACCTTCCATTTTTTTACCTCCAAAATGCAACGAAGACAGATCTACTGCCGGTTCTTGTCCGATAACATCTTTGGAAATAAGTGTTAAGCGACGTGGTAATGACATTATTTGATTCCATCCCTCTGTCTGCTTTGCAGGATTCATGTTGAACATAATTATGATGTTTCCCTTTCCATCAGGAGTTGCAGAAGGGGCATGCACACCACCAGGACTGACGGCCCCATGATTATATTTTCCAGCTGAAGTAACAACAAATTTATCCCTCTCTTTATCATAATCTCCAAGCAAATATTGCCCACCACTCATATGGCTAAAGAAATTTAACATATAACGGCCCCCTATTGGCCAGAAGTACGGGCAGGCACCATCGTCTCCAACGAGAGTAAATCTGTCATCTTCTACAAATTCATGAAGGTACTCCCATTTTATAAGATCTTTTGACCGAAAAAGGTAATTCGCTCGTACCGGGCTTCCTCCCGGACCATTATAAGCACGGCCTCCTGAAAGTGAATAGTATATTCCATCTTTTTTCCATATACAAGGATCAAATACACTATATGGCTGTGAGAATCCTGAGTTGCTTACAAGAGGTATAACAGCTTTTCCGCTGACCTTTTCCCAGTTTAAAAGCAGTGGGTCATCTGATACGGCAACCATGTTACCTGCAAGTGTTCCATGATACATGGCAATTACTCTATCCTTCTCCACCAAAGTTGATCCTGAATATACAGCTCTTTCAGGATTCGGGTATATAGCGTATGGAAGGTCCCGCCAATGAACCAGATCTTTGCTAATTGCATGTCCCCAGT
>JAKQFQ010000023.1 GCA_029558315.1 Bacillota bacterium | reverse complement strand
AAAGGATCAAGGGACTGGTCCCTTGCAGGTACATAGGGCAGAGCCCTAGGCCCCCGGAGGGGTTACTTGTGATACCAAAAAAGAGAAACAAAAGACATGTGCCGTAAAAAATGTGCTGAAAAACTTCAAAAGCCCCAGCAAGTTGCCGGGGCTAATGTTTCATTTATTTTGGGACATTTTCAAAAATGCTTGACATTCCGCGAAGTTTCCATTCAGGGTTATGAGACCCGGGAAATTAAAATGGAACCATGAAATAATCTCATTGTTGCAGTACTTTACTAATAATACTATTTAGTTATCATCCACACTGTAGTTTGGTGCTTCCTTGGTAATATGGATGTCATGAGGATGACTTTCTTTTAAGGAAGCTGCTGAAATCTTAACGAACTTGCCGTTCTCCTGCATTGCCTCTACAGTACCGGCTCCGCAATATCCCATACCGGAACGAAGACCACCCATCAGCTGGAATACAGTATCTTCAACGGTTCCTTTGTATGCAACACGACCTTCAACGCCTTCCGGAACAAGCTTCTTGGCATTTTCCTGGAAATAACGGTCTTTACTTCCGTTCTCCATGGCTGCAATCGATCCCATACCACGATATACTTTGTACTTTCTTCCCTGGAATAATTCAAATGTTCCCGGGCTCTCATCGCATCCTGCAAAGATACTTCCCATCATACAGACACTGCCACCGGCTGCGATAGCCTTAGTAATATCACCTGAATACTTGATACCACCATCAGCAATAATCGGAATTCCATATTCTTTCGCTACTTTATAAGCTTCCATAATTGCAGTCACCTGCGGTACACCGATACCGGCTACAATACGTGTCGTACAGATAGAACCAGGTCCAATACCTACCTTAACCGCATCTGCACCAGCCTCGATCAATGCTCTGGTTCCCTCTCCTGTTGCTACATTACCTGCAATCAGCTGAAGCTCTGGATACTTTTCTTTAATCATCTTCACACAATGAAGTACATTCGCAGAATGACCATGTGCGCAATCAAGTACAATTGCATCTACACATGCCTTAACCAGTGCATCCACACGTTCCAATACATTCGCTGTAATTCCAACACCGGCACCACACAGTAATCTTCCCTGTGCATCTTTTGCTGCCAGAGGATACTTAATTGCCTTCTCAATATCCTTTATTGTAATCAATCCTTTTAAGGAAAAATCATCATCAACAATCGGAAGTTTTTCTTTTCTGGACTTTGCAAGAATCTGCTTAGCCTCCTCCAGTGTAATACCTTCCTTTGCAGTCACAAGATTCTCACTTGTCATGGAATCCTTGATTTTCTTGGAAAAATCTGTTTCAAATTTGAGATCTCGATTGGTAATGATACCAACGAGTTTTCTTCCCTCTGTGATGGGAACACCCGATATTCTGTATTTTGACATCAGCGCATCTGCATCTGCCAGGGTGTGCTCCTGAGATAAGGAAAAAGGATCTGTGATAACGCCATTCTCCGAACGTTTTACTTTATCGACCTCTTCTGCCTGTGCCTCAATCGACATGTTTTTGTGAATAATTCCGATTCCGCCCTGTCTTGCCATAGCAATTGCCATACGATATTCGGTAACGGTATCCATACCGGCACTCATAATCGGTATATTCAGCTTAATATTCTTTGTCAGGTAAGTGGTAAGATCCACCTGATTGGGAATCACTTCTGAATACCCCGGAACAAGTAACACATCGTCAAAGGTAATGCCTTCGCTAATAATCTGTCCCATCCTTTCAGCCTCCTTGAATTTTTTATCAAGAACAGCGCTTTCAACACGCTGAACTAATCGAAAAATACTTTTCGTGGTGCATTGTTTTGTACTATTTTAACAAATTCCGTGGGCAAATCAAGTATAATTTTCTGATTTCCCGAATAAATTATCACATAAGGAACTTTTCCTTCGCTGTCATCAAGGCTCCAGAGATTCACTGTTTTCAAATTTTTATTCTTATATTCTGCCAAACGATAGGAATTAGCCGGTACTACCAGTTCCATTTGATCCAGTTGGTATTCCGCGACACGCTTTCTACGTTGCTTTCCAAGGATCTTATCTACCGTAAGCTGTTTATCACAATATAAATACTCATATTCCAAATCTGTTGCCGGAAATACTACCATAGAAGCCAGTGCCCATAAACCAAATGTGACAAAAAATAATATCGTATTTATAAAAATACCGGCTGCAACCGATAAAACAATCACAATAATGATCAATGCCCTCAACGCATAATCCCCAGCCGTCTTCTTTTTCTTAACCAGATGCTCCATATACATATCGCTCATCGCAATCCCAGCCTTTCTTTCACTTTAACCTAATAATTTGTGACTAATATTAAAATATTATAACTTTCAGGTACATTATGCAAGACGAATTCTTGCTAACCTTTTCTTAATATTTAGCAAAATGATTGGCATCATATGCCAATACTTCCATTTGACATTACCTCTTTCCATGCTAAGATGTAAATATAGCGTAGTTATATAAAACAGTATTCGCAAGGAACCGGAGGATAATTATGAAAGAAAAGCTCTATACCATACCCCTCAATGATGCAATTAATGCAGGGGATGAATGTCCTTTTTGTAATATAGAACGTGCCCTGGAACAAGACAGCCTTGACTTTGTTCTTGGTTCCTGTGCTTCCTATATGGAAAGCGACGTTCGCGAGCTTACAGACCAACAGGGGATGTGCCGTGAGCATTTCAAGAAAATGTTTGATTACGGCAATACACTTGGTAACGCTTGGATTTTAAAGACCCACTACATGAAGCTACGCGAGGAAATGAATCAGGAGATGAAACATTTCACACCTGGTAAAAGTACTCTTTCCGATCGACTTATGAAGAAGCCGTCGACCGGCAACAGCATTGTGAAATGGGTTCACTCCAAAGAAGAGTCCTGCTATGTCTGTATGCATAGCAAAGAGATTTATGAACGGTATCTTGATACCTTCTTCGTAATGTATCAGAAAGACGAAGAATTCCGTAATAAAATTAAAGAAAGCAAAGGCTTTTGTTTAACACACTTTGGTGATTTGTGCGAGGCTGCCGACAGCAGGCTAAATAAAGAACAGCTCGTCTCATTTTATGAGATGATTTTCCCATTGATGCAGAAAAATTTTGATCGATTGCAGGAAGATGTGAACTGGATGGTAGAGAAATTTGACTACCGCAATCAAAACGCTGATTGGAAGAATTCCAAAGATGCGCTGCAGCGCGGAATGCAAAAGATTAAAGGTGGTTATCCTGCCGATGCCCCTTACAAAATGCCCAAGTAATTGGTTCAATATAACAAATACCAAAAAGGATGTCACCTGATCACAGCGTGACATCCCTTTTATTATATACTTCAAACAAGTTCACAACTAATTGCGGTCCCACTTATCCGAGAGAGAATTAATCTGATCAGCAAATCTTGCAAGATCCTTATTTGCCCCACCTTCATTCTTATATATAACAGCAATCAGATGCTGACCGGCAGCCACAAGTCTTGCAAATACATCGGATACCTTAAATGCTTTCTTCTTAATTGGGACAGGTGTTGCATCATATTCTATCTCATCTGCAATCAAATCATAAATTGTTCCGCTATACGGAGCATAAGCATCATAACTATATTCTGTCTTCAGGCATTCCGTAAACATCTTGGCTGCATCATCATCTCCATGAACAACAAAAACCTTCTGAGGCTGGTTGCCAATGGCCTGTAACCATTCCAGCAAACCATTCTTATCAGCATGTCCAGACATACCCGGCAGCTGCAGAATCTTAGCACGGACATCAATGGTCTCACCAAAAAGCTTTACTTCCTTTTCTCCCTCAATAATATTTCTTCCCAACGTACCAATAGCCTGATAACCAACAAATAAAACAGTACACTCTTCTCTCCAGAGGTTATGCTTTAAATGATGTCGAATTCTACCCGCTTCACACATACCTGATGCAGAAATGATTACCTTGGGTTCGTCATCAAAGTTAATCATTTTAGACTCATCGCTGGTAATGCTCAAGTGTAAATTCGGAAAAGTCAATGGATTGATTCCCTTTTTTAAAAGTTTAAGTGCTTCATCAGAAAAGCATCCCTGAATGTTTTTCTGAAAGACACCTGTGGCCTCTACTGCCAACGGGCTATCCACATACACTGGGAATGATGGATATTGTGGCAACAGCTTCTTCTCTTTAATCTCCCTGATATAGTAGAGCATCTCCTGGGTACGTCCAACGGCAAATGACGGAATTACCACATTGCCCCCTTTGGCAAATGTCTCGTCAATGATATTGGCCAATTCCTTGACATAATCCGGTCGTTCCGCTGTATGATAACGATTACCATAGGTTGACTCCATGATTACATAATCTGCATCCTTTACATAGGACGGGTCTTTAATCAATGTATGTTTCTTATTACCTATATCACCGGAAAAAACAATTTTCTTCGTAACACCATCTTCTGTAATCCACAATTCAATGCTGGCTGATCCAAGCAAATGTCCAACATCTGTAAATCTCACCTGGATTCCTTCACACAGATCATGAATCTCTCCATAATGAAATGGAACCAGTCTTCTGATTGTTCCGTCCGCATCTTCCATTGTATAGAGTGGTTCGATTGGCGGTGTATTAGCACTACGTTTTGCTTTCCGGTTCTTCCAGTCAGCTTCCTGCATCTGAATGTGAGCACAGTCACGAAGCATAATACTACATAAGTCTACAGTTGCGTCTGTTGCAATTATCTGTCCGCGAAAACCTTTGGCATATAATAAAGGTAATAACCCGGAATGGTCAATATGTGCATGTGATAACAACACATAATCAATCAATCCCTCATCCACTGGCAGTTCAATGTTTTCAAATACATTGATTCCCTGTTCCATACCATAATCAAGAAGAATATGTTTCCCTGCTGCATTTAAATAATGGCAGCTTCCTGTAACCTCATGATCCGCGCCTACAAACGTTAGTTTCATATGCAATACCTCCGTCCTGTTGTTAACCCCATTTTTTATATAACCTGACTAAATTATATCAGAAAATAATGGCAAAATAAAGCAAATTCGCACAAAACATATAGGTTTCGTGCGAACTATTATCTCTTTATATTGAGAACATTGGTGTTGACAGATATCGATCTCCTGAATCCGGCAGAATTACTACAATATTCTTATCTTCATAGGCTTCCTGTTTAGCCAGTTCCATTGCGGCCCACATTGCTGCTCCTGATGTAATTCCCACAAGAATTCCTTCTTTGTGTGCAATCATTCTCCCCATCTCGTAAGCATCCTCATCTGTTACTGTTCTTACCGAATCATAAATGTCCAGATTAAGAATAACAGGAATAAAATTCGCTCCTATCCCCTGTAATCCATGGGTTCCTGCTTTTCCACCGGAAAGAAGCGGACTGCCCGCAGGTTCTACAGCAACTACACGCATCCTTGGATTTTTGCTCTTGAGATATTCACCAGTTCCGGTAATCGTTCCACCGGTACCTACACCGCAGACTAAAACATCTACTTTTCCATCCAGTGCATCCCAGATTTCAGGTCCGGTTGTCTCCTTGTGCGTAGCCGGATTATCCTTATTGGTGAATTGTCCAAGAATAATGGAATGTTCAATCGCACGATGCAGTTCCTCTGCTTTTTCAATTGATCCCTGCATTCCCTTCATCCCATCCGTAAGTACTACTTCTGCTCCATATGCTTTCAGCAACGTCTGTCTTTCAACACTCATCGTATCAGGCAAGACGAGAATCGCATGATACCCCCGTGCTGCTGCCACATGCGCAAGACCTATCCCTGTATTGCCGGAAGTAGGTTCAATAATAGTAGCTCCGGGATGTAATCTTCCCTGTTGTTCTGCTTCCTCGATCATATGTAATGCTACTCGATCCTTCACTGATCCCGCTGGATTTAAATATTCCAGCTTCGCATAGACTCTTGCTTTCGAATGATACATTTTTTCCAATCTTTCCACCTCAAGCAGGGGGGTGTTTCCGATTAAGTCTGTTGCACATTTTACAATCTTATTCATTATATTCTCCTCATGTCATCTGTTCTATTGGTTATATGGTAATCCATTTTAACACCATCATCACTTATTCTTTAGCATCACACGCTCTTTGAATGATTCCACCGCCAAGAACGTAACGTTCTTCCTCGCCATCCATTGAATAGAACACAACAGATTGTCCCGGTGTTATTGCACGTTGTGGTTCTATGAAGATAACTTTAACCTGATTATCTCTCACTCTCTTCACCGTACACAATGAGCCCTTGTGTGCATAGCGGATTTTAGCCAGGCAGTGAAGCTCTTCCTCTGCTCCCTCTATGCCCATCCAATTCAATTCTCCGGCAATCAACGCCTGTGCAAATACATCTGCATTAGCTCCAAGAACCACCTCGTTCGTCTCCGGCTTAAGTTGCGTTACAAAGACAGGCTCTCCATAAGCGATTCCAAGTCCTTTGCGCTGTCCAATTGTATAATGAACCAGTCCTTTATGCTTTCCAAGTACTGTACCATCTGTTAGAACAAAATTACCTTCTCTGAAGCCATCCTGCCCCAAGGTAGCGGTTACAACAGCACTGTTTCGCTGAATAAAGCTTGCATAATTCCCATCTGGAATAAAGCATATATCCTGACTATCAGGCTTATCAAATACCGGGATTCCGGCTTCACGGGCAAGTTCTCTGACTTCTCTCTTCTCGTATTTGCCTATTGGCATTAATGTCGAAGCAAGCTGCTCCTGTGTCAGCCGATACAGGGCGTAGGTCTGATCTTTCGTTGCATTTGACGCCAGCCGTACAGCCAGTCTGCCATCTGGTGTATGGCATATTCTTGCATAATGTCCGGTTGCAATTTTATTCGCTCCGTGTGTCCTCGCCCAGTCCAGCAACGCCTCCCATTTAAGATAACGGTTACAGCGCACGCAGGGATTGGGGGTTCTGCACTGATAATATTCCTCTATAAAGTTCTGTACAATGCACTCCTTAAACTGCTCACCAAATTCCAGCGTTTCATGTTTGATTCCCAGATAATCTGCCACATGCCTGGCATCCGTAACAGCTGCACTTGCAGCCAGACAGCCCTCTTCATTCCACATCTTCATAGTGACACCCAGGACTTCATATCCCTCTTTTTGCAGCAAATATGCTGCCACGGAAGAATCCACTCCTCCCGACATTCCCACCACTACTTTTTCCATATCTCACTCCTCCTAGTAAATCAGTCTGACACCGCCCGGAACAATGACAAAATCATTCTTCACCCGGCCTTCACCACGTTCTCCGTCCAAAGCCCAATCCAGTCCATCCGGACAGACAATCGTCGCCTTTTTAACCTTACAGAATTTTACCAGTGATGTGTCATAATTCTGCTCATACAAAGACTTTATAATCAGATTCAACTGCTGAATATCTCTTGGTTGCGCAATTAGCAGAAGTTCAAAAACGCCATCTCCCAAATCCACCGCTGCACTATCCAGAGTCATAACACCCCCAAGTGAAAACGTGTTACAAATTGCTACCAGAATGTAATTATCCTGAAACACCTCAGTTCCAGTATCAATCTCCATATAGGTCGGTCGAAACTGCGTCAGATCCTTCATCCCTTCCAGAATATAGGCCAGGTGTCCAAGACGATTCTTAACCTTCTGTGGTGTTTCATATGATGCCTTGGTAAATATTCCGCAGGAGGCAGTATAGGCAAATGTCCTCCCATTAAATTCTCCAAGATCCAGTGGTCTTGTTTCCCCTTCCATTACACGCTTTGCTGCTTCAACCGGATCTGACGGCAGCCCCAGGCTTGCCGCAAAATCATTAGTCGATCCCGCCGGTATATATCCAATCGGTTTATCCCATCCGATACTTCTTGCACCCGCCAGTGTCTCATTCAGAGTACCATCACCGCCCATGCATACAATCAGATCAATTTCTTCTCCTGCATGCTGACGAACTAATTCCGTGCTGTCGCCCTGTTTTTTCGTAAAGCATACTATTGTTTCATAATCATAGTCAGAAAAGGTCATGATTATTTCACTTAAGGGGCTCTCCTTTTTTCTCATTCCCGCATTTGGATTTATAACAAACAATAATCTCTTATAATTCATCCGTATGATCCACCTTCCCATCTTCATCATATTAATTGTAGCATATCGTCAAAAGCTTTCCAATTATTTCATATATTATTCACAAGCATCTGTTCCCCCGGTATGATATGTAATATCAAAAAAGGATTTTCAACTTATCATTTGTAGTTGAAAATCCTTTTAGTTCCATGTCGGTTTATTTAAAAGTCCGCATTGGATTACACATTTTCTTATCGGCTTGCTAATTAAGCTTCAAACTGCAGATAATATTTACTTGCTGGCAGCTTTTGCTTTCTTTGCTTCCAGTGCTTTTTCTGTCGGTCTTACCAGAACAAGACAGATAATCAAAGCAACTACATAGAGAACACCCGTTGCATACAATACATACTGATATCCGGTTGGATTCACAGTAACCATCTCTATCGTTCCATCTGCTAAGACATGTTCAATATCTACCGGTGTACCAAATCTCTTAACAATCCAGTTGGCCATCTGATTACCGGAAAGTCCTGCAAATGCCCACGCAGATAAGGTAATTCCGTGGATAGCACTGATGCTTCCCATTCCATAATGATCAGAAAGCAATGTCGGTACATTGGAGAATCCACCGCCGTATCCTGCATTTACTACAAAAATCAAGCTAAGAACAAGGACAATCAATAAAGTATTGCCCTGACCATTCTTGATTCCGTTACTGAGTAATACAGCACCGGTAAATACGATGGAGAGAACAAAGATTAACTTATAGATTGTATTACGATCTTTCATGGTATCAGCCCATGCTGAGAAACCAAGACGTCCACCTGCGTTGAAGATTGCAGATACAGTTGAAATAACACCAACAAAAGATGCAAGTCCAAGACATTTAACAATCATCTTCTCCTGGGAGATTAAAGCAAGACCACAGGTAATATTGATATAGAACATCAGCCAGATTCCAATGTAGTTAGCAATTGGTTTACTCTTAATTGTTGCAATAATTCCCTGACTTTTATCCTTTTTAGCAGGTTCATGCCAGCCTTCCGGTTTCTTTAATAAGAGGTGACCAATGAACATCATAACAAAATATACACCTGCAAGAATCAGGAACATTAACCAGATTCCGTTCTCACCAAGATTATCAAGCATTGCCTGCATAATCGGGCTGGCAATCGCTTTGGCAGCACCAAATCCTGCAACTGCAAGACCGGTAGCAAGACCTTTTCTATCCTGGAACCAAAGCATTAAGGTCTTAACAGGGGAAAGATATCCGGTACCAAGACCGATTCCCATGATGAAACCATAAGAAACATAGATTCCTACTAATGCTAATACACTGCCTTTATGCAGTCCACCGTAATAAATAAAGAATCCGGTTCCTGCCATACCAACAGCAAAACAAATTGTTGCAATCAATGAAGATTTATGTATGTCTTTCTCAACAACATTTCCAAGGAAAGCTGCTGACATTCCGAGGAAGAAGATGGCAAAACTAAATGCCCATTCTGTTGCTCCTTTGGAAAATCCAATATAGTCTGCAATTTCCTGACTGAAAATTGACCAACAATATACGGTACCGATACTGCAATGAAGCAGTAATGCGGGAATTGCTGCACGAATCCATTTGTTAGTGCGCCAGCCCCCTGTTTTCTTTTCATTCTCTGCCATAACTTATACTTCCTTTATCATTATTTAGTAAATATCCGGCGTTGATAATCGTTGGAAATATCCGAAAAATCGCCAAACAAACTTATTATATACTAACCTTTCAAAGGTTTCAATACCAAACCTTTAGACAAATCTATTCCCTTCCTCATCATAGTGAAATCCCGCAGCAAGCATTTTATTCAACAGTTCCTGCTTGTCCACATCCAGATCATCACACAACGTATCGAGGCTTGCATAGTAATCTCTTAGCTTTAGGTTTAAAAAGCTGTACAGCATATTAGGGTCACTTGGTATCATAGGCACCTACTTTCCACAACGAATGCGAAGTTCTTCCCATCTGCGATCAACTTCCTTCTGGAATGCTTCGATTAAATATTCATTGCCTGGTTTAAATAAATGTTTAAATCTGCCTTGTGATTTTAAGAAATCTTCAATAGGCAATTTATTCTTCGGCTCATAATTAAGAATCCACTTGCCACCAATTACTTCAAACAGCGGCCAATAGCAGGTCTCAACCGCAAGCTTACAGATATTCATAATCTCCGGAGTATCATATCTCCAGCCTCTAGGGCATGGTGCCATCACATTTAGGAATGCCGCTCCTTGCGTGTAGATTGCTTTCTCGGATTTTACATAAAGATCCTTCATGTTACCAATAAATGTCGTCTGTCCAACATAAGGAATATTATGAGCTGCAAGGATGGCCGCAAGATCCTTACGATACTGTGGCTTGCCATTCGACTGTTTTCCGGATGGAGTCGTTGTCGTATCCGCAAACATTGGTGTAGCAGAAGAACGCTGTGTTCCTGTATTCATATAAGCTCCATTGTCGTAACAGACATAAACCATATCATGTCCACGTTCCATTGCACCGGATAATGACTGCAGCCCAATATCATAGGTTCCACCGTCACCACCGAAGGTAATAAACTTATAATTATCCTTAATCTTCCCTTGGGCCTTCAGCACACGATAAGCAGTCTCAACGCCGCTCAAAGTCGCCCCTGCATTTTCAAATGCATTATGAATATAGCTGTCTACATACGCAGTATAAGGATACATAAATGTAGATACTTCCAGACAGCCTGTTGCATTACCAATAACTGCTTTATCGCCTGGGTGTAAGGCTTTCAGAACATTTCTTACTGCAATTGTACCACCACATCCGGCACACATTCTGTGTCCCGGAGCCAGCCTCTCTTCTCTTCCTTGAATCTCTTTAAAATCAAATGTATTTTCCATGGTTAATTTCCTCTTACTCTCTTAGTCCAAGATAGGTGTACTGGGTATCTTTGACACCTTCCTGTGCAATTGTTTTCAGACGTTCGAACACATCCTTTACATCATTTACGGTAATATCTCTTCCGGAAAGTCCATATACAATATTGATTGCTTCTGCTTTATTTTTGTTCCGATACATGGCAGCCATCAATTCACTTCCAAGAGGTCCGCCGTTGCAGCTGTAGCTCTCGCAACGATCCATAATGGCAACGGCCTTGACATGGCTCAATGCTCTGGCCATTTCTTCCCCTGGAAATGGACGGAATACTCTGACTTTTAACAATCCTGCTTTGACCCCATGTTTTCTCAGATCATCGACAGCATCTTTGATTGTTCCGCAGGCAGAACCAATTGCAACCAGGGCAAATGCTGCATCCTTTAAACGATACTCTTCAAAAAATCCATATTTTCTTCCGGTAATTGCCGCATACTCTTCTGCGACATCTAAGATTACCTTCTTAGCATTCATCATGGCCTGTGCCTGTGCACGTTTTGCTTCCATACAATAGGGTGAAGTTGCATAAGGTCCCATTGCCATTGTCTCTCCTGCTTTTAAAAGATAATGCTCCGGTTCATACTTGCCTACAAATGCTTTGATTGGTTCATCCTCTTCAAGTTCAATATTCTCAACCGCATGACTGGTAATAAATCCATCCTGACAGATCATGATTGGAAGCAATACATCCTTATGCTCCGCAATGCGATACGCCTGTAACAGATTATCATAAACCTCCTGATTGTTCTCTGCATAGATCTGAAGCCATCCTGAATCTCTAGCCCCCATACTGTCGGAATGTTCTGCATTAATATTTAAAGGTCCTGTCAATCCACGGTTAACAACCGTCATCGTTAACGGAAGCCTGGAAGAAGCTGCCACATACAAAACTTCCCACATCAATGCAAGTCCACAGGAAGAGGTTGCCGTAATTGTTCTTGCACCAGCTGCTTCCGATCCCATTGCTGCACTCATTGCGCTATGTTCGCTCTCTACCGGAATGAATTCGGTATCCACTTCTCCATTTGCAATCATATTAGAAACAAATTGCGGTATTTCCGTTGATGGTGTGATGGGAAATGCCGGCATGACATCCGGATTAATCTGACGAATTGCATGTGCAACTGCTTCATTACCGGACATTCTGTTTTTAACGCCCATGTTAATCTCCATTTCTGCGCTTATTGCGCTATATCGTAATATTTCTTTATTTACCCTCTCGCATTTTGATTGCACCAAACGGACATGCTTTTTCACAAATACCACAGCCTTTACAATGCATCAAATCAAATGCTCTTCTCTGTCCTTCTACTACCGGGATACAGCTGTCCGGGCAGTATGGTACACACAACAGGCATTGTTTACACTTATCTTCATAGAACTCCGGGGTCTGGGTTCTCCACTCACCGGTCTCAAACAGCTTAGATGTAGCCGGTTCATAAATCTGAAGTCCTTCCGTCAGATCCTGCCATTTTGTTGTCTCATTAATCTGTTTTGCTTTCAGTGCCATTAGTGTACCTCCTCAAGAGCCAGTTTTAATGCTTTCATGTTACCATCAAGCACTTCTGGCTTCTTAGCAAATTTGTGTTTAAGAGAATTTTCCATTTCATTTAGAAATTGCTCTGTATCCATCATTCCGGTAATCTTGACAATTGCCGCGAGCATCGGTGTATTTGGGAAATATTTTCCCAGAGTCTTCATGCAGACTTCTCTTGCATTGATCGTATAAACCCTGCCCTTGTAGCCATTTAAATAAGGCATCAATTCCTCACTCTTTCTCTCTGTATTAATCAGAATTGCGCCTCCTTGCTTGATTCCTTTGGTCACATCAACACTGTGAAGCAAGGTCTCATCTACCACTACTACAAAGTTAGGCTCATAGATATTACTATGTACTCGAATCTGGTTATCACTGATTCTGTCATATGCAGTAATGGGTGCTCCCATACGTTCCGGGCCATATTCAGGGAACCCCTGTACATGCTTTCCAATCTTAAATGCCACATCCGCAAGCAGCAGTGCCGCTGTTTTTGCTCCCTGTCCACCTCTTCCATGCCAACGGATTTCAATCAGTTCATTCATTTTCTTATTTCCTTTCCATGCGCATTATTCCGAAAAAAACATGTGCACCCCCCGGATACACATGTTTTTATAGATAACGTATTCCTGTTCCCTAAATTAACGGATATTTCTTAGTTAACTGATCCACAATAGCTCTTGCCTGAGGTACTGCATTGGCACCACCTTTAACAATCATGGCAATTGCTTCTGCAATCTGATCCATATCTTCTGTGTTCATACCACGACTGGTAACAGAAGGAGTACCAAGGCGGATACCACTTGTTACAAATGGCGACTGCGGATCATTCGGGATTGTATTTTTATTTGCTGTTAAATGAGCCTCATCCATCAGCTTCTCAATCTCTTTACCTGTTAAGTTAAATGGAGTCAAGTCGATTAACATCAGGTGATTATCTGTACCACCGGATACAATCTTGATTCCTCTGCTCATCAAGCCTTTGCATAATGCCTGTGCATTATCAACGATTCCCTGACAATATACTTTAAAATCATCAGAAAGAGCTTCCTGAAAACATACTGCCTTAGCTGCGATAACATGCATCAATGGGCCACCCTGAATTCCAGGGAATACTGCTTTGTTAAAGTTGAACTTCTTAGCTGCTTCTTCATTACAAAGAATCATACCTCCACGAGGTCCTCTTAATGTTTTATGTGTTGTAGTTGTAACTACATCAGCATATGGAATCGGACTTGGATGAAGACCTGTTGCAACAAGTCCGGCAATATGAGCCATATCCACCATCAATACTGCACCAACTTCATCAGCTACTTCACGGAACTTTTTGAAGTCAATTGTTCTTGCATAAGCGCTGGCACCTGCAATAATCATTTTAGGTTGGCATTCAACAGCGATTCTACGAAGTTCATCATAATCGATAAATCCTTCTGCATTTACTCCATAAGGTACAATGTGAAAATATTTACCAGAAATATTCACTGGGCTTCCATGTGTTAAATGTCCGCCATGATCAAGGTTCATACCCATGATGGTATCACCCGGGTTACAGATTGCAAACTGAACAGCGAGATTAGCCTGTGCACCTGAATGTGGCTGTACGTTGGCATAATCACAGCCAAACAGCTTCTTTGCCCGTTCAATAGCAAGTGTTTCTACTACATCAACACAATTGCAACCACCATAGTAACGTTTTCCTGGATATCCTTCTGCATATTTGTTAGTTAATACACTTCCCATGGATGCCATAACTGCTTTACTTACCCAGTTCTCAGAAGCAATCAGCTCGATATGACTGTTCTGTCTTTCCTGCTCATCCACAATCGCCTGTGCAATTTCAGGATCAACGCTCTTGATCTCTTCTAGTGAATACATTTGATTTCCTCCTAATTATTCATTCCTTGACCTAACGACCCTAGTTAGGCATTTTGCCTATTATAGCATACAAAATTCTTTATAGAAATACCGGAATAACAATTTTATGTAAAATTTATAATAAATATGCCGTTTCTTCTATACTTTATCCTGAATTATTCACGGAGCAGTATTTGAACTAAAAACTGCGCCATGAACCTTTAAATTTGATCCATGCAACTTGAACGAATCTCATTTACCTTAAAAATGGGCATAAAATCCCTGCGGCAAGTTTTTGAGTAGTTG